>NZ_JBGCCR010000013.1:0-189090 GCF_041262485.1 Streptacidiphilus sp. BW17
AGTCCGCTCAGCCCTTCCGCTGGACCAAGACCGCCGACCAGATCCTCGACCGCATCTGCCGCTACTGCACGCGCATCTCAGAACCAGATCACTAGTGCCTGTCCGGCGGAGTGGGCGGCGGACTTCGCGGTGGTGACCGCGACCAACCAGGGCGAGCCGGGACAGCGGGGACAGCCCCGGTCCGCATCCTCGTCGAGCCACGCGGACGACTGACCGGGCCGCTGCGGGACGATGGGCACACTGAGGGGCGAAAACTCATCGCAGAAGGAGAGTTGGCGTGGTGGGGGAACTGTTGGTATCGGCCTTCTCGCTCGCGGGTGTCGCGCTCGGCGGTGCGCTGACGGCGTTCACGCAGCGCGCCGCGCAGCGGGCGGCGGATCGGGCCGAGGAGCGGCGGCAGTCGGCGGCGACCGCCGAGACGCGCAGGGCCGAGCAGGTGCAGGCGATCAAGGAGTATCTCGTGTGCGCCCAGGACGCCGAGCGGGCGGCCTACACGCGCCCGGAACCCTGGGGTGATGACGAGAACGGCTGGACAGCTCGGACACAAGCAGTGATGACCAACCTCTGGGCAGCGGATCGTGGCGTCGCCCTGCTCTGCGACCCAACCCTGGACGAACCCGCTCGTGCCTACGGGCGAGCGCTCAACCAAGCGGTCTGGCGGGAGATCGGCGGCATGGAGGTCAATGAGCACCTCGAAGAGCACAAGAGTGCCTTCATGATCGCAGCTCGCGCGAGCCTGGCCCTCACCTGACCCCGTGGGTCGGGGCTGGGCCTTGACCGGATTTGATCAACGGGGCGTCCCGCGACAGTTCCCGGAAGCCGAGGCCGTAGTAGAGCCCGCGTGCCCCAGGGTGGCCGGGTGCGCCCAGGCAGACGACCGTCGCGTGCGTGGCTCCGGCCGCGCGGGCCAGGTGCATGCCGTGGAGGAGCATCGAGCGGCCCAACCCGAGCCGTCGGTAGGCCGGGTGGGTGCCGACCGGTTCGAACTCGACCGTGCGGTTTACCTCGTCGAGCCACATGATGGCCGAGGCGGCCATGGTGCCGTCCGGGGCCTCGACCAGGACGTGCAGGTCGGCGCGGTAGCCGGGCGTCCGGCGGACGCCTGCGTAGCTCTCCGCCGTGTACGCCGTGGGAGTCCAGGCGTCCACGTGGGCCTGAACGGCAGCGTCCGGACCGGCGTCGGCGGCGGTGCGGAAGCGGAAACCGGCTGGTAGCACCGGCAGTTCGACATCGACGAGGTCACGCTCGTTGAGCTGGGTCCAGTCGCCGTCGTCGGCGAGTGCCTCGGCGTCGGACGCATAGCCGTGCGCCGCCCAGCGCTTCAGGGCGAACGCGTCGGCGGCCGACGCCAGCACCGTGCGCTCAAGACCGGCCGCCACGCCCTCGAACCAGTCGATCACCTCGTCGACCAGTTCGGCGTGGTCGGGATGGACCTGGTACGTCAGCGACGCGCCGGTGACCTCCCGCACGGACCCGTCGTTGCGCCGCACCTGGCGCGGCAGGTACGCCCAGCCCCACGCCACCAGCTCGTCCCGGTCGCTGTCGCCGCAGAACCACAGTCGACGCGGCCACGTCGCGCCGTAGGCGGCGTGCCCGTGGCCCCACACCCAGGCCAACTCCCCGTACGACGCGTCGGCGTTGACCAGGTCCAGGCGGGTTGCCGTGACGCGCTGCGCCAGACCTTGCATGAGCCTCACGTCCGCGGCGGTCAGGAGCTCGAAGTCCGTCATGACGGGCCACTGTGCCAGGGCTGCGCCGGGGCGTCGAACCGTTTTCCGACGCGGGCGGGAAGGGCATATGTCACCGGCTCGTCACCATTTCGCAGCGGCCTTTCGCCGCCCGCACCCCCACTGCCTGCTTTTGTGGACACCGGCGGATATTGGCCATAGATTCGCGGCAACCGCGACCCCGGTGTCTGGCAGGGGGAGAAACGCCATGGGGAACCAGGATCTCGATCAAGCTCTGAATCCGTGGATGTACGACAAGTCCGGGGATCTCACGCCACAGGCACAGAAACAGTTTCCCGATCTTGCCGCCGCACCCGCCGCGATCACCACCGGTGGAAGTCCGACGGCTCCCGCAGGAGCCAGTGGCCAGCAACTGGTGGTGCACCCCGACGCCCTGCGCACCGCCGGGCAGAACGCCGGACAACTCGGCAACAAGATGACCGCCGACTGTCAGAATCCCACCGGCAGCGACATGTTCACCGCCGCGACGGCGATGAACGGATGGGCGATCGGCGGCGCGATCACCACCGCGCACCAGACGTGGGAACTGCAGTTCCTCACGCTCGGCGGAAATCTGATCACCATCGGGCAGAACCTGCAGGACAGCGCCAATGGCTACACCAGCACCGAGAACACCAACCGCAGCCATATCCGTGCACTGGACAACTGAGCCACTGCTGCATTCACCGGTCGGGAGGCGACAAGCCGCCATGGTCACGTACGACGAGCTGGCCAACACCAATCTCTCCGCGCTGGACACGGTCACCACCGACCTGGAGCAGATGACGCGCGGGTGGGAGTACGACTCGGACTTCCAGGGCGGCGTGGTCACTCCGCTCTCGGCCAGTGGCTGGTCCGGGCCGGCCGCGGAGGCCGCCGCCGGGGAGTTGACCCAGGCGCGCACCCAGATCGACGCGGCGTTCACCGAGACCAGCGCGATGGCGAAGGCCCTGCGGGACGCCCACGACCAGTTCGTCGGCTTCCAGAACACACTGCGTCAGATCCAGCAGGACGCGCAGAGCCAGGGCCTGGTGATCTCCGCCGACGGCAGCCAGGTCACCTGGAACACGCCCCCCGACCTCCCGCACAACGCCGGGGTACACCAGGAGTACCAGCAGGCGATGTCCCAGGAGGCGGACGCCATCGCGCAGCGGATCAAGTCCGTGGTGCAGCAGGCCACCGACGCGGACCAGACGGCTGCAGCCGCGCTCTCCGCGGACACCGGGACCAACCAGCAGAGCTTCAACGCCGCGCCGGTCGGCGGCATCCCGGAGGAGGAGGCCGCGCAGGCGGCGAACCTGGCCCGGCAGGGCAACAACCTCACCAACGCCCAACTCGCCCAGCTGGACGCGCTGCTGAAGGCTCACGCCAACGACCCGCGGTTCACCACGGCGTTCTACAACGACCTCGGCCCCCAGGGGACGCTGTTGTCCTGGGGCCAGCTCTCCGAGGGCACGACCGGAAGCCCGCCGGTCGATCCGAACCGGGTGGCGCTGCTCAAGGACCTGCAGCAGCAGCTCGGCACGTCGCTGGCCTGCGCGACCAACACCCAGACCTGGCCGCACCTCTCCGACCAGTGGGAGGCGGGGCTGCGCGCGGCGGGATCCCAGCGGATCCAGCTGGCCGGGCCGGACAACTTCAACTACCAGCCCTACGGCTACCAGATCCTGGGCAGCATCCTGCGCACCGGGAACTACGACCCGCACTTCATCGACCCCATCGCCGAGCACGTCACCCAGCTGACGGAGCAGAACCCGCGCATGTGGGAGCAGGCCATGCCGACGCCGCCCTGCCCGGACGTCACGACCAACTTCCTGGGCAACGGCTCCGGTTTCAACCCCGTGACGGGCGTTCTGGAGGGGCTCGGGCACAGCCCGGCCGCAGCGACGGACTTCTTCCACAACCCGGAGACCCTCTACAACACCGACGGCACCCCGTCCGGCCACACGGTGACGCCCAACGGCTACCTGAGCTTCTACACCAACGGCGACAAGAACCCGCTGTGGTCGGACACCACCTCCCAGGACGCCGGCGCCCAGGCCGCAGGCGCCAACTCCGAGCCGACTGCGCTGGGCCACGCCCTCCAGGCCGCGACCACGGGCCAGGCCTGGGACGCGCCGAGCGGCCAGGTGCCCCCGCCGCACACCCCCGCGACCGACGACGTGATGAACCAGGTGGTGAACACCTTCGGCAGCAACCCGAGCCTGATCCAGGGCAACGGCGCGCCCTTCTCCAGCATGAACGGCAGCCTCGCGCACATGACCGGCTCGTACATGGGCGACGTCGACCGGACCGTCAACGCACCCTCGGGGGGCCTGCTCGGCGTCTACGGTGCCCCGGCCAACCTCGACCAGAACAACACCACCCATCTGCTGGACACCCTGGGCCGGGACCCGAACGCCTACGGCATCCTCCAGCAGGCCCAGAACGGCTACACGGCAGGTCAGTTGCAGAACGCGGTGCACCAGCCCGGCGACCTCAACGAGAACCTCACACGAGTGGCCAACCAGGGCAGCCAGATCAGCGGCATCCTCAGCAACGCGCGCGCCAACGCCGTGGCCCAGAACGGCTGGCAGTCGGACGCGGCCTACAACGCGTCCATCGACCGCAACGCTGGCTGGGCCAGCACCATCTACAGCGCCTCGGTGGGCAGCGTGGTCGGCAAGGTGCCGATCGTCGGGAGCATCCTGAACAGCCAGGTCAGCAAGATGATCACCAACATGGGCAGCAGCTTCCACCACAACTCCACGGCGCAGAGCGTCGACACCAACATCGACATCGTCAACTCGGGCAAGACGGCTGCGGGTCAGGCGGCCCAGTACGCCGTGCAGAACGCGCTGCAGGGAACCGGCCAGGATCCCGACGGCACCACCACCTACAACGTCGGGCAGGCGGCGCAGACCGGCTACGAAGGCGGCGTCACCACGGACGGCGCCTACCACCAGGGGGGCAAGTGAGCGAGCCGACGCACCGTCGCCGACGGCTGCCGCTCGTCGTCGCCGCGGTGGTCGTCGTGGTCGCCGCCGCCGTCGTGGTTCTGGCGGTGCGGCCCTGGCAGACAGTCACTAACCTCCCGCCGCAGGCCTGTTGGGGTGTGCTGACGGCTGACGACCTGCGGCCCCTGGCGGGGCAGGGCGGTGGCACGCTCAGCGCCGCGACCGACACCACCACGCTCCAGCCCGCGAGCCAAGCCACCAAGGGCGGCTACCACTGCGTGCTGTCCTGGCAGGGCGGCCAGACGCCGCGCTACCTGGGCAGCGGCCCGACGATCGCCCTCTACACCGCCGCCCAGCTCCGTCAGGCCCAGGCCCTGGACGCGAGCCGCGGAGCGGTGCGGTCACTGCCTTTTGGCACCGGGACCGGCGGCGGGATCATCGCCTGGCAGGCGTCCTACGGCTACAGCATCGACCTGGCCTTCCCCTGCACCTACCACGATTCCTTCTCCGGGCAGGTCGACCACGGCTACGCGCGCGTCTCCGTCAACGCGGCCGTCGACCCCGGTGCCTCCCCCGCGCCGCCCCCGGGCCACGTGCGTCAGGCGGACGCGGGGATCGTCCTCAAGCTGGCCAAGGCGTTCACACAGCAGTACCCGTGCGGCGGGGTGAGGCTTCCGGCGAGCGCGCCGAGCATCCCCGCCTATCCGTCATAGCCCACGTGACGACTCGTCAGACAACCTCGAAGACGCCGTAGGAGAACCCGGCCGCGCGGATCTCGCCCCCGGTCACCTCGACCCCGTGCACGGCCAACGGACGCAGGCCGCCCCCGCCGCCCAGGATCGGCGCGGGGGCCGTGACGGGCTGCTCACGGCCGTTGATGACGACGAGGTGGGTGTTGCCGCGCAGGTAGACGAAGGGGTAGTCGCGGTGCAGCACTTGCACCGGCGCGGCGGAGCCGAGGGCGGGGGTGGTGCGGCGGAGGTGGATGAGGCGGCGGACGTGGTGGAGGAGTGAGTCGGGGTCGGCCTGGCCGGCGGCCACGGTGGGGCGGTCGGGGGCCGGATCGAGTGGGAGGTAGAGGTGGTCGGCGGGGGCGGTGGAGAAGCCCGCGTTGGGGGTGGCGTTCCACTGCATCGGGGTGCGCGAGCCTTGGCGGGCCTCGCTGCCGAGCTGGCTGCCCTCCTTCTCCGGGAGTCCGGGCAGGTAGCGCATGCCGATCTCGTCGCCGTAGTAGATGACGGGCAGGGAGGGCCAGGTGAGTTGGAACGCGAAGGCGGGGGCGACCATGTCGCGGGTGCGGGGGCCGCAGGTCAGGCGGGAGAAGTCGTGGTTGGCGGTGGGCAGGGCGACGTGGCCGGAGCCGTCGCTGGCGGCGCGGGCCTCGTTCCAGGCGTCGAGGAACGGGCCCATGGTGCCTTTGCCGTCGGGGTCGAAGTAGCAGGGCTGGCCGTCGGCCCAAGCGCCTTGGCTGCCGGTCCCGTTGTCCCACAGGGAGCGCAGCGCCGGGCCGGTGAAGTGGAGGAAGAAGTCGGAGTGGAACCCGGCCGGGATGGATGTCTTGGGGTCGCCCCATTCCGACAGCAGGGCGCGGTCGGGGTAGGCGCGGTCGATCCACTGGCGCATCTCGCCCCAGAGTTTCCCGGTCTCGACTTTGTCGGGGTCGTCCTTGACGAGGGAGGCGGCCATGTCGACGCGGAAGCCTGCGATGCCGCAGTCGAACCAGTGGCCCATGATCTCGCGCAGCGCGGCCCGGTTGGCGCGCGGGCCGTCGGCGTCGACGGGTTGCCGCCATGGTTCGGCGTCGTCGGTGCGGGCGTAGCCGAAGTTGAGAGCGGGTTGGATGGGGTAGAAGTTGGCGAGGTAGAAGCCGCCGCGGGCGCCCTGGTTGGGGATCCAGTCGCGGACGGGGGCGGTGATCTTGTCGGCCCAGATGTAGCGGTCGTCGCCGGGCGTCTGCGCCGAGTGCTGGAACCAGGGGTGGCGGTGCGAGGTGTGGCCGGGGACCAGGTCGAGCATGACCCGGATGTCCCGGCGGCGCGCCTCCTCGACGAGCTGTGCGATGTCGTCGTTGGTGCCGTAGCGGGGGGCGATGGTGAGGTAGTCGGCGACGTCGTAGCCGGCGTCGCCGAACTCTGAGGTGAAGCAGGGGCTGAGCCAGAGGGTGTTGACGCCGAGCCAGGACAGGTAGTCCAGGCGGTCGGTGATGCCGGGGAGGTCGCCGATGCCGTCGGCGTTGGAGTCGGAGAAGCTCTGTGGGTAGATCTGGTAGAGGACGGCGTCGGGCAGCCAGGCGGGGATGTGGCGGGCGGCGTCGGTCATGAGGGTGCGGTCTCTCCAGGTGCGGTATGTGGGGAGGTGCGGGTCAGCCCTTGACGGCACCGGCCGTCAGGCCGGAGACGACGGCGCGCCGGAAGATCAGCACCAGCAGCGCGATCGGCAGCATCGCCACCGTCGCGGCGGCGAAGATCGTGCCGTACGGCGTGGTGAACTGCCCGCCGAAGAGGGCGATGCCGACCGGGATGGTGCGGTGCTGGTCGTCGTTGTTGAGCGTCAGCGCGATCAGGAACTCGGTCCAGCAGGCCACGAAGGTGAACACCCCGGCGGTGAACAGGCCCGGCTTGGCCTGCGGCAGGATCACGCTGACGACGGTCCGCAGCGGTGAGGCTCCGTCCATCCAGGCGACCTCCTCCATCTCCTTCGGGATCGCCAGCATGTAGTTGCGGATGATCCAGATCGAGAACGGCAGGTTGAGCGCCGTGTAGACGACGATCAGGCCCTGGTAGGAGTTGAGCCACCCGGCGTCCCGCATCAGCAGGTAGAGCGGCGCGGCCAGCGCCACGGTCGGGAAGAGCGAGATCATTAGCAGCGCGGTCATCACCGACGCCTTGCCGCGCAGCGGCAGCCGCGCCAGCGCGTACCCGGCTCCCGTGCCCAGGCTCAGCACGAGCACGGTCGAGATGACGGTGACGACCGCGGAGTTCACGATGTAGGTGGCGAAGTGGTAGTTGCTGAACGCGTTGCTGTAGTTCGAGAAGGTCGGCTGATGCGGGATCAGCGTCGGGTGCGCGGCGCCGACGTCGGTGGTGGACTTGAGCGAGGTGGCCACGAGCCAGTACAGCGGCGCGGCGACGAACGCCGCGACCAGCAGGGCGGCGAGGTTGGTCCCGTTGACGATCCGCCGCCATCCGCCCGGTCGGCGGTTGATCACCACCGGACGTGCGGCGACCGAGGTGGGCTTGGAACCGGAACTGACGGTGCTCATACGGTCTCCTCCTGACCGACCTGGGCCCGGAAGACCTTGAGGAACAGCAGGCAGCCGACCAGCACGATCGCCGCCGTGGTGGTCGCCACGGCCGCGCCGGGGCCGAACTTGAGGTCCTGGAACATCACCCGCCAGCCGAGCATGGCGAGCGACTCGGTCGAGGTGCCCGGTCCGCCCTGGGTCAGCACGAAGGGCAGGTCGAAGAGCCCGAACGCCTGCAGGATGCGGAACATCACGGCGATGGCCAGCGTCGGCCGCAGCAGCGGCAGGCGGACCCGCCAGAAGATCGTCCAGGCGTTGGCGCCGTCGATCCGGGCCGCCTCGACGACGTCCCCGGGCAGCATGACCAGGCCCGCGAGGACGATGATGGCGACGAACGGCGTCGTCTTCCACACGTCGGCGACGCCCATGGCCACGGTCGCGTCCACCGGTGTGCCGAGCAGGTTGACGTCGTGTCCGGCGATGGGTGCGAGGATCTGGTCGACCAGGCCGTAGACGCCGTTGTAGAGGTAGGACCACAGCTCGGCGGAGACCACGGTGATCATCGCCCAGGGCAGCAGGAGCAGCGCCATCAGCCAGCCGCGTCCGACCTTGAGCCGCTCCAGGACCAGGGCGATCGCCGTACCGAGGACCATCTCCACCGCGACCGTGCCGACCGTGTAGATGACGGTGAACCACAGGTCGTGCTGCCAGCGCGCGGAGCCCACCACCAGCGAGAAGTTGGAGCCGGTGAATCCGGACAGCTGGAAGCCGTCGGCCGTCACGTTGACGTTGCTGAGGCTCATCACGACCGAGAACACGATCGGGAAGATCGTCACGGCCGCGACGACGAGCAGCGCGGGGCTGGCGAACAGCCAGCCGAGGCGGGCGTAACGGCGCTCCAGCGCCGACGCCTTGCGGCGCTTCCGCGCCTTCGGCCCGGCCGTGGCCCTGGGCCGCGCGCTCGCGGGGACGGCGTCTTCGGTCAGCGTGTCGGAGCTCAGTGTGGCTGAGGTCGGCGTGGGCGGGCCTGCCGCCTCGGGGTCGTCGGTGGTCACGGGGCACCTGCCTTGGCTGAAGCGGCTGAAACAGCTGGAACGGGATGGCCTGCGGGGGCCGGCCGTGGGACGGGACAGGACGGAACTGCCGTCCCACGACCGGGTTCGGTTCCTAGGTGGTGGTACCCGTCGGTTACAGCCCGCCACCGCCGATGGCCGTGCCGATGGCCTTGTCCGCGGCCGACAGCGCCGAGGACGGGGAGGTGGAGCCGGACAGCGCCGCGTTGATGTTGCTGTAGACGCTCTGGCTGACCTGCGCGTACGCGGCCACGTTGGACGGGCGCGTCACCAGCTTGTTCTTCGCCGCGACCGGGAACGCCGGGTTGGCGGACTGCACGCTCGGGTCGGCCAGGACGCTGGCGACCGTCGGGATCTCGCCGCCCTGGACAGCGATGATCTTCTGAGCGGCGGGGCTGGCCATCCACTTCACGAACGCGACGTCAGCCGCCAGGTTCTTGCTGTGCGGGTTGACGTAGAGGTTCCACCCGCCGGTGACCGAGTAGCCGGGACCGGTCTGGCCCGCGAAGGTCGGCAGGTTGGTGATGCCCACGTTGCCCGCGATCTTCGAGGAGGACGGGCTGTTCGAGTCCGCGTACGCGTAGGTCCAGTTGCGCAGGAACGCGGCCTGCCCGGAGGTGAACAGCTGCTCCGACTGCTGCTCCTGGAAGGTGGTGACCGCCGCCGGGGCGACGCCGCTGCTGACCAGGCCGCGCATGTAGTTCAGCGCCTTCAGCGACGCGGCCGAGTTGATCTCCGACTTGGTGGCCCCGGAGTCGACGATCTGGCCGCCGGCGTCCGCGTCGAACTCGGTCCAGTCACAGGTCAGGCCCTCGTAGGAGGCGAACTGGGCGGCGAAGCCGTACTTGACCGCCCCCTGCTTCTGCAACTGGGCCGCCTCGGACTGCAGTTGCTCCCAGGTCGTCGGAACCGGCAGGTGCGCCTTGGCCAGCAGGTCCTTGCGGTAGAAGAGGAACGCGTTGTCGGTGAAGAGCGGCACTGCCATCGTCTGGCCCTGGTACTTCAGGCCGTTGACCAGACCCGGCGAGAAGGTCTGCCAGAAGCTGGACGGCAGGTAGCTGTCCAGCGGCAGGGCGAGGCCGGCCTTGCCGAACTGCGCGGGCCAGACGACGTCGCCGTTGTACACGTCGAAGCTGGAGGAGCCGCCGGAGATCTGGGTCGTCAGCGTGGAGCGGTAGGCGTCGGTGTCGCTCGGGGCCTGCTCCAGGTTGACCGTGATGCCCGGGTTGGCCTTCTCGAACGCCGCGATCAGCGTCTTGCGGACATCCGTTCCGGTCGGGCCGAACTGGTTGGCGAACCAGGTGATCGTGCCCTTCGCGGGCCCGGACGCCGAAGGCAGCGCTCCCCCTGTGGAGCCGGAACCGCCCGAGCTGGAACTGCAGGCCGTGACCGCCAGCAGGAAGGCCGTCGCGCCCAAGGCCGTCGTCACGGTGCGTACTCGATTGCGGGAACTGCTGGACATGGGTGACGCTCCTCACGGTAGTGATCAGCATCGACACCCTGATGGATCCCGATTGCTGTACGTAGTCGGAGTTCTGACGGGTGATCGGTCGGCCGGTTCGGGCAGGCAGGTGAGGATAGGCGAGCGCTGGGATGAGGACAAGAAGTCCGGAAGGTGACGGACAGGAAGTTCAGGCACTGGACAACGCGTCCCGCGCCGCCTGCACCTCCCGCGCGTCGGACGTGTCCACCTGCGGCCGGCAGGCCGGTGCGGGCGACGCGCGGGTGACAAGAACTATCCGCACCGACTTGCGTTTCGCTCGGGTGACGAGAGTGTGTCCGGTGATCTTTTCTTGCGTCAAGAAAGGTACTCGGGGCGTTATCCAGCCGATACCGATCAGGAAGAGGAGCGCTCCGGTGCATGCACCCATGGAGCCGGGGTACTAAGGCCGTACGGACGTGCCCGCTCCCCGGGCACGTGTTCCGTTTCAGGGCGTTCTCGCCTTCTGGGCGTGCTGCGGCTACGGGGGTGGCGGGTGTTCGGGGACAGCCGCGTGCGACGGGGCGTACTGCTGATCTGTGCGGCAGTCGGCCTCTGCGTCGGCCTGTGCATCTGGTTCGCCCAGGGCTTGCCGGACTTCCGGCAGAACCTGCTGCTGAACCTGGCCCCGGAGCTGCTGACCACGATCGTGACGCTGCTGGTCATCCAGCCGATCCTGACCCGGCTGGAGGAGGAGCGCGTCCGCGAGCACCTGCGGTTGGACTACCCGTCGTTCTGCGACAGGGTGGCGCACACCCAGGACATCGTCTGCGTGCTGGACACCTTCTCGTACCTGATGTCCGGCAACAACGCCGAACGCTTCGCCGACGCCGCGCGCAACGCGATCGGACGCGGCGCGACGGTCCGCGTCATGCTGCTGGATCCCGACTCGCTGGCCGCACGGCAGCGGTCGCACGAGCTGAGCGCGGACGTGCGCCGCGAGATCATGCGGAACCTGCGCGACCTGCGGCAGTTGGCGGAGCGCCTGCCGGCCGCGCGGCGGGACCAGCTCCAGGTGCGCGTCTACGCCAACGCGCCGTCCATCCAGCTGTACCGGTGCGGTGAGCGGATGATGGTGAGCTTCTACCCCGTGGACCGCCTCTCCGGCGAGGGACAGCAGCTGGAGGTGCGGATCACCACGCCGCTCGGCGCCTTCGTCTCCGAGCGCTTCGCCGAACTGTGGACCCGCTCCCGACCGGTCCAGGAAGTGCTGACCAAGAACGTCCAGTTCGTCGACGAGGACGGCGGGGGCGCGCGGGAACCGCTGCGGCTGGAGTACGTCGACAGTGACGGCGGCCTCGTCCTGAGCGACCGGCGTCTCGTCGTGGAACTCGCCCGGCACCGCGACGGTCCGGTGCGCGTCACCGTGGGCGACCGCCCGGAGCGGATCTTCCAGCTGGAGCTGATCGACACCGCGGAGGCGGAGCTGCTCGCACGGCTCCGCGCGGCGTTCGTCGACAAGTACGGTGACAAGTACGCCGACACGTACGGTGAGGACGCCGAGGTTTTTGTCCGGCTGCACGAGACCCGCCCGACTCCGGTCTGAAGCGAGGGCATCAGGGGTATCAGGGACAACAGAAGCAGCAGCGGTACCAGCAAGGGCAATGCAGTCAAGCAGTGACAGAGGTTCGGTACGTGCCAGTGCAGAACGGTGATCGTCCAGTCTTCCGGGCTCTTTCCCTCCCCCACCTCGACGCCCTGCTCGCGCGCGCCGGGCTGAACGACCAGGACCGGATGCGGGCCCGGGCCGTGGCCGAGGTGCTGCCGTTCCGGACCAATTCCTACGTGGTCGACGAGCTGATCGACTGGCAGGCGGCGCCCGACGACCCGATCTACCGGCTGGTCTTCCCGCAGCCGGACATGCTGCCGCGCGCCGACGTCGACCGCATCGCCACGATGCTGCGCGAGGGCGCGTCGGCCGACCGGCTGCGCGCCGACGTGCACGAGCTGCGGCTGCGCCTCAACCCGCACCCCAGCGGCCAGCTCGACCTCAACACCCCGCTGCTGGACGGTGTGCCGACCGAGGGCATGCAGCACAAGTACGCGGAGACGCTGCTCTTCTTCCCGCGGCAGGGCCAGACCTGCCACGCCTACTGCTCGTACTGCTTCCGCTGGCCGCAGTTCGTGGGCGAGCCCGACCTGAAGATGGCCAGCGGGGACGCGGAGGCGCTCAGGTCCTACGTGGCCGCGCATCCGGAGCTCACCAGCGTCCTCATCACCGGCGGCGACCCGCTGATCATGAGCAGCTCGGTCCTGGCCCGCTACATCGAGCCGCTGCTGGACATCCCGCACCTGGAGTCGGTCCGGATCGGCACCAAGGCGCTCTCCTACTGGCCGCACCGGGTCCTGACCGACCCGGACGCCGACGACCTGCTGCGGCTGTTCGAGCGGGTGGTGCAGAGCGGGCGCAACCTCGCGCTGATGGCCCACTACTCGCACCCGCGCGAGCTTGCGAACGCCTCCGCCGAGCAGGCTCTGCGCCGGGTGCAGTCCACCGGCGCGGTGGTGCGCTGCCAGGCGCCGCTGATCCGCGGCGTCAACGACCGGGCCGAGGACTGGGCCGTCCTGTGGCGCAGGCTGGTCGCCCTCGGCGCCGTCCCGTACTACATGTTCGTCGAGCGGGACACCGGCCCGCAGGACTACTTCGCCGTTCCGCTCGGCCGCGCCTACGAGCTCTTCCGTGACGCGTACGCGCAGATCTCCGGGCTGGCGCGGACGGTGCGCGGGCCGATCATGTCGGCGACGCCGGGCAAGGTCCAGGTCGACGGTGTGGCCGAGGTGGCCGGTCAGCGCGCGTTCGTTCTCCACTACGTCCAGGCCCGCAACCCGGAGCTCGTCGGCCGCCCGTTCTTCGCGGCCTACGACCCGGACGCCCGCTGGCTCACCGACCTCAAGCCCCTCGACGGCACGGGCGCCCTCCCGGGGCTGAGCTGACACGCTGACGGACCGTCAGTACCAATGGCCCCTCCCGGCGGGCTTTCGGGAGGGGCCGGCGCACGAGGTCATGGCTCCAGGTCGGCCAGGGTGTTCCAGAACATGAGCTCGTAGCCCTGCAGCATCCGGCCGTACTCCAGCACGTCGCCGTCGGCCTGCCCCTGCCCCTCGGCCTGCCCCTGGCCCTGCCGCTGCGCCTGCGCGACCACGGCGATCGCGCGGGCGTCGGCCTCCGGGTCGGGCGCGGCGAAGAAGTCGAAGAAGGCGCAGGCACGGTCACCGAACCCGTAGCGGTGGCGGAGCGCGTCCGCGACGGTGGCGCAGTAGCCACCCCAGGCGGCGAAGTTGGCGGTCAGCGCGAGCACCACGCCGGTCGGCTCGCCGTTGACTGCGAGCCAGGCCAGGTAGGCCGGGTACGCCTGACACCCGGGCAGCGGCGCCTGCGCGCGCAGCGCCGCGTCGTCCGCCAGACCGCACGCGGCGGCGAAGGGCGCCAGCAGCTCCAGCGCCTGGGTCTCACCCGCGGCGAGCTCCGCGAAGTAGGCCCCGCCCGGCGAGTCCGCGCAACGCGCCGCCAGCAGCAGGAAGCTACGGCGGTCACTGGCAATGATCCGCCGCTGCTGCGCAGCGAGCGCGGCCAGCACGCCCGGCGGCGCGCTGCCGTCCGCGATCCGCCCGATCAGCCGGTTCTCGTCAGCGTGCGGCGCCAGCTCCGCGCGCACGCGGGCCAGCAGCTCACCGGCGTCCTGTGCCGTCGTCATGGCTGCACCTCTCCCCCTCGGTTGCCCTCGATTCCTGTTGTATGTGTACGTATCACGGCGGACCGACAGCACGCGGCGAGACGCGCGCACGGGCGGGTGAGGGCCAGGGTCAGGGCCAGGGCCAGGGTCGGGGTAGGGCTCAGGGCGCGTCCTGACGTGGGGTCGGAAGGAGCAGGCGGCGGCGACGCGGGGCGGAGTGGGCGGAGACGAGCCGGTCCCACTCCGGATCCGGGCTTCCCGGCACCGCGCGGCCGACCGCCGCCCATGACGCGGCGATCGCGTTGAACAGGGGCGTGTCGCTCGACCGCGCGGCACTGTTCGGAGCACGCCGCGGAAACAGTTCCGCAGGAGTCACGTCCGGTTCAACGAACCCGACCGCCCTGCGGCACGCCCGGTCAGCCGCCCGAGTGAGCGCGCCATGCGGTACCGGAGCGCGCCGGGCCCGCGTGCGCGCCTGGGGCCTGTGTCAGCTCTGCTGCTCGACGGCCTGCCGAACGTCCCGCATCAACTTCCCGATGACGTCGGACCCGGTCCCGAACACCATCTTCTGCTGGTCGGGCTTCGGGTAGTACGAGACGCTGCCCATCGTCGTGGCCGTCATCCAACTGCACACCGTGCTCTCGGTCGCGAGATCCCCGTTCTGCAGGAGCTCCGACGCGCAGCCTGCGGTGCCGGCGTGGGGTCCGGGATCGACCGGCATCGAGTTGGTGGTGATCCTGTCCCCGGCGCCGTCCTCGGTGGTCTTCGGCGCCGCGTCGACCAGAGCGGTCAGCTTCGAGGGATCAAAACCGGAGCCGTTGTAGCCCGCGATGATGATGTAGACGTCGTACTGCGGGTCGTCGTAGACCGCGACGGCGGGCGTCCCGCCGGTGACGCCGAGGGGTGCGGCCTCCTGCGCGAGGGTGGAGCCGATCTTCGCCATCGCGTCGCTCGGAAGGGTGGTCTGTTTGAGACCCACCACCGTGCTCGGCATCCGGAGGGTCCAGCCCCCCGCACTCCCGGCGGCCTCCCCACCAGAGCTCCCGGCGGCCTTCCCACCCGAAGTCGTCCGGCTCGCCCCCACCGGCGACGCGCTCGACGCGCTCGACGCGCACGCACTGACGGCAAGCACGAGCGCGCCCGCCGATATCCCGGTCAACGTCTTGGCCCACACGGTTTTCGTCCACAGCATGGGTCCACCCTGCCGTGCCAACGCGACTGCCTGTCGCGAGGTTTGCTTACTGCACCCGTCAGCGTTGCTAAGCCGGTCGTCTAGGGTGGACGAACCGTCATGTACGCGAGAGGTACGCGAGGGAGCCGTCATGGACCTGCACAATCCCGCGCCCGTCACCGTCGACCAGGTGGTGCAGGCCTTGTCCGTGCTGGGCCAGGAGGTCGTGGCGGATCCCGAGTACCGGCCCTACGGCCCGACCCGGGACGACCTGCCGGAGCTGCTCGGCGGCCTGCTGGGCCGGGTGGAGTTCGAGGTGGCCACGGTCGTGGACCCCAACGACGATCCGCCGCACGCCATGTCCGAGCTGCAGGGCGGCTGGCGCACCGAGAGCGACAACCCCGACGTCCACCGGGCGGTCCTGGTCAACCGCCTGCACCGGACGGCCTTCGACATCGGCGCCGCACTCGGCGCGGATGACGTGACCGCGGTCGGGGAGGTCATCGGCGGAGAAGTCGTCGGCGAGGTCGTCGGCGAGGTGGACGGGGACCAGGAGGAGGAAGAGGCGGTCGGCCCGCCCGGCGTGGCAGGCGCGGCGGTCTGCGCGCTCGCCGCGGCGGATCTGCTCGCCGCGCAGGACGCGGTGGACGACGGCCGCACCCGCGCGGCCCACCACGCGCTGGATTCGGTCGAGGGCTTCCTCGCCCAGGCGCTGCTCACCGCGCACTTGCTGCGGTTGCAGCTGAGGGCGGAAGAGGAAGAGGAGTAGAAGAGGAGCAGGGGCCGACCCGTGGGAGCGAAAGCCTGCCGCGCAGGGCGCGTGGGCGCGGCCTAGTGTAGTGATATAGGCGGATTTCTGCCGTTTCGGGCCCTGGGTCGCAGGACCCGATCGCTCAGGAGGGCAGATGGCCACAACTCCGATGCCCCGGGCGTCCTCGGCCCGGATCCATGTGAACGTCGACGGCGTGGACCACCTGGACGAGGTGGAGCCACGCCTGCTGCTGATCCACTACCTGCGTGACCGGCTGGACCGGACCGGCACGCCGATCGGGTGCGACACCGGCAACTGCGGTGCCTGCACCGTCGATCTCGACGGGGTCAGCGTCAAGAGCTGCCAGGTGCTGGCCGTCCAGGCGGACGGCTGCCGGGTGACCACGATCCAGGGGTTGGCCGGTCCGGACGGGGCCTGGCACCCACTGCAGAAGGCCTTCCACGAGCAGCACGCGCTGCAGTGCGGCTACTGCACACCCGGGATGATCATGGCGGCCCGTGACCTGCTCAGGGAGACCCCGGACCCCACCCCGGAGCAGGTCAGGGACGCGCTGGAGGGCAACCTCTGCCGCTGCACGGGCTACCAGAACATCGTCCGCGCCGTTCTCGCCGCCGCGGCGGAACTGCGTCGCCAGGGCGCACCCGAGCCGCGCGGCCAGGCCGCGGACGTTCCCCAGGCGAGCGGTCAGGAGGCCCCGGCATGACGGACACAACGGGCATGACCGAGCAGGCCCGCGTCCGCGAGGTCGGCCGCGCGCGGACCCGCAAGGAGGACGCGCGGCTGGTGACCGGGCAGACCACGTGGACCGACAACATGTCCGCGCCCGGTCTGCTGCACGTGGCGATCCTGCGCAGCCCGATGGCCCACGCGCGGATCACCCGCGTCGACGCCACCCCGGCGCTGGAACGCGAGGGCGTCGTCGCCGTGTTCACCGGCCGTGATCTGGCCGAGGGACTCGGCTCGCTGCCCTGCGCCTGGCAGGTGACGGAGGACATGGTCCTCCCCGACCACCCGCCCCTCGCCGTCGACGAGGTGCGCTACGTCGGCGACCCGGTCGCGGTCGTCGTGGCCCGTGACCGCTACGCGGCGGCGGATGCCCTGGAGGACGTCTGGGTGGACTACGAGCCGCTGCCGCCGGTGATGGACCTGGAGGCGGCGCTGGCCGACGGCGCGCCGCTGGTCCACGCGCACAAGGGAACCAACCACTGCTACACCTGGCCGCTGGTCTCGGGCGACTACGAGTCCGCGCGAGCAGCGGCCGACATCGTCGTGCGCCGCCGCCACCACCAACAACGCCTGATCCCCAACGCGATGGAACCGCGCGCCTGCATGGTCGTCCCGGTTCCGGCCACGGGTGAGTACACCCTCTACTCCGCCACCCAGATCCCGCACATCCTGCGGATCATGATGGCGCTGACCACCGGCATCCCGGAGCAGAAGCTCCGCGTCGTCGCCCCGGACGTGGGCGGCGGCTTCGGCTCGAAGCTGCAGGTCTACGGCGAGGACGCGATCATGCTGGCGCTGGCCCGCGCGCTCGGTCAGCCGGTGAAGTGGACCGAGTCGCGCTCGGAGAGCTACCAGGCGCAACACCACGGACGCGGCCAGATCCAGGACATCGAGCTGGCCGCGACCAGCGACGGCCGGCTGCTCGGCATGAAGGCCGACATCCTGGCCGACATGGGCGCCTACCTGATGATCATCACGCCGGGCGTGCCGCTGCTGGGCGCGTTCATGTACCCGGGCATCTACAAGATGGACGCCTACGACTTCCACTGCACGGGCGTCTTCACCACCCGGACTCCGACCGACGCCTACCGCGGCGCGGGCCGTCCCGAGGCGACCTTCGCCATCGAGCGGACCATGGACGAGCTCGCCGCCGAGCTCGGCCTGGACCCGCTGGAGCTGCGCCGCCGCAACTGGATCCGACACGAGGAGTTCCCGTTCACCACCGTCGCGGGCCTCACCTACGACAGCGGGAACTACGCGGCGGCAACCGACCGCGCCGTCGCGCTCTTCGGCTACCAGGACCTGCGCGCCGAGCAGCGGGCCCGCCACGCCAACGCCGACCCGGTGCGGCTCGGCATCGGGATCTCCACCTACACCGAGATGTGCGGCCTGGCCCCGAGCCGGATCCTCGGCTCGCTGCGCTACGCGGCGGGCGGCTGGGAGGCGGCGTCGATCCGGGTGCTGGCGACGGGCAAGGTCGAGGTGATCACCGGCACCAGCCCGCACGGCCAGGGCCATGTGACGGCGTGGAGCCAGATCGCCGCCGACGCGCTCGGCGTGCCGTTCGAGGACGTCGAGGTGATGCACGGCGACACCCGCGTCGCGCCGCAGGGCATGGACACCTACGGCTCGCGCTCGCTGGTGGTCGGCGGCATCGCGGTGCACGAGGCGGCGCTCAAGGTCGTCGCCAAGGCGCGGAAGCTGGCGGCGCACCTGCTGGAGGCGAGCGAGGACGACCTCGACTTCGCCGACGGCGTCTTCACGGTGCGCGGCTCGCCCGAGGCGAGCAAGACGATCCAGGAGATCGCCTTCGCGGCGTTCGCCGCGCACGACATGCCGGAGGGCATGGAGCCGACGCTCAACGCGGAGCACCTGGTCGACCCGGAGAACTTCTCCTACCCGCACGGCACCCACCTCTGCGCGGTCGAGGTCGACACGGAGACGGGCGCGGTCGCGATCCGCTCCTACGTCTGCGTCGACGACGTCGGACGGGTCGTCAACCCGATGATCGTCGAAGGCCAGGTGCACGGCGGCGTCGCGCAGGGCATCGCGCAGGCGCTGTACGAGGAGGCGGTGTACGACGAGGCGGGCAACCTGGTCTCCGGCACCATGGCCGACTACCTGGTCCCGGCCGCGCCGGACCTGCCCGACCTGGTCACCGACCGGACCGAGACCCCGTCGACCTCCAACCCGCTCGGCGTCAAGGGCGTCGGTGAGGCGGGCACCATCGCCTCCACCCCGGCGGTGGTCAACGCGATCATGGACGCGCTGCGCCCGCTCGGCGTCCACGACGTGCGGATGCCCTGCACGCCGGAGCGCATCTGGCGGGCCGTCAGGGACGCCGCCCACGACAAGGCGGAGAACTCCCGGAAGGGGGACGCGTCGTGATCCCCGCGAAGTTCGACTACGCCCGCCCGCAGAGCGCGGAGGAGGCCGTCCAGGTCCTGGCCGAAGCCGGGCCGGAGGCGAAGGTGCTGGCCGGGGGCCAGAGCCTGATGCCGATGCTGCGGCTGCGGCTCTCCTTCCCCGAACTCCTCGTCGACGTCGGCGGCGTCGAGTCGCTGCGTGGCGTCCGCGAGCAGGGCCGGGAGCTGATCGTCGGCGCCATGACGACGCATCACGACGTCATTCGCGACCCGCGCGTGCGGATGCACGCCGGGCTGCTGGCCCAGGCCGCCGCGACCGTCGCCGATCCGGCGGTGCGCCACCGCGGCACCCTGGGCGGCTCGCTCGCCCACGCGGACCCGGCCGGGGACCTCCCTGCGGTCTGCCTGGCGCTGGACGCGACCATGGTCGCGCTCGGCCCGCAGGGCTACCGCTCCGTCCCGGCGGCGGACTTCTTCGTCGACTACCTCCAGACGGCCCTGCGGCCCGACGAGTTGCTGATCGAGATCCGCCTCCCGATGCTGGGCGACTGGGGCTTCCACTACGAGAAGTTCCACCGCACCGCGCAGGCGTGGGCGGTGGTCGGCGTCGCGGCGGCGGTGCGCCGTGAACGGGACGGCGGCGGGATCGCCGAGGCGCGGATCGGCCTGGTCAACATGGGCCCACGGCCGATGCGCGCGCACCTGACCGAGACGGCGCTCGCGGGCGCCGACGCGACCGAGGAGGCGATCGGGCGCGCCGCGACCATGGCCGCCGAGGGCGCGCATCCGCCGACGGACCTGTCCGGCTCCGCCGAGTACCGCGAGCACCTCACCCGCGTCCTGACCCGCCGCGCCGTCCTGGCCGCCACCGGCGCCGCCGCAGCGGGCGCGGTCTGAGGAGGGCGCACGGGATGATGGAGCCAGCATCCGAGCGGCGAGCTGAGGCGCAGCGCAGCGAAGCCGAAGCGGAGCGCGACAAAGGGCCCGAGCGGCGAGCTGAGGCGCAGCGCAGCGGAGCGGAAGCGGAGCGCGACAAAGGGCCCGAGCGGACGGAGCCGGAGAGTCCGCAGGCGATGCGGTCCCGGCTGGAGGAGACCGGCTACCTCGTGGACGAGGGCCTGGCCGTCGCCTGCTTCCTCGCCGTGCGGCTGCACCGGCCGGTCTTCTGCGAGGGTGACGCCGGGACCGGCAAGACCGCCCTGGCGTCCGCCCTCGCCCAGGCCCTCGACGCGCCGCTGATCCGACTCCAGTGCTACGAGGGCATCGACGCCGCCCAGGCGCTCTACGACTGGGACTTCCCACGGCAGTTGCTGCACCTCAAGGTCGCCGAGGCGGGCGGCGCGGCCGGCGCTCCCGATGCCGAACTGTTGGAGGACCAGCTCTACAGCCCGCGTTTCCTCATCGCCCGTCCGCTGCTGCGCGCGCTGACGACCTGGCCGTCGGTGCTGCTGGTCGACGAGATCGACCGCGCGGACGAGGAGTTCGAGGCACTGCTGCTGGAGCTGCTGTCGGAATGGACGGTGACCGTCCCGGAGTTGGGCACGCTGCGCGGCGAACGGCCTCCCGTCGTGGTGCTGACGTCCAACCGCACGCGCGAGGTCCACGACGCGCTCAAGCGGCGCTGCCTTTACCACTGGTTCGACCACCCGGACTTCGCCCGCGAGGTCGCCATCGTCCGGCGACGGCTGCCGGAGGTGACGGAACGCCTGGCGGTCGAAGTCACGCACGCCGTACGGGCATTGCGCGCCCGCGACCTGCTCAAGCCGCCGGGCGTGGCGGAGACGTTGGACTGGGCGGAGGCGCTGCACGCACTCGGCGCGACGGCGTTGGACGCGGAGTCGGCGACGGCGACGCTGGGCGCGGTCCTCAAGTACCACGAGGACATCGAGCAGGCGCGCAGCCTCGACCTGACGGCGCTGCTCGCGGGCGCGGCGTCCGGCGGTGCGCCGTGACCTGCCCGGTCGCGACGGTCGACGCACCGCCGTCTCCCGGCCTCCCCGCCGAGTTCACCGCCTGCGCCGCGACCTCCGCCGTCGTCGGGTTCGTCCGGACGCTGCGCGCGGCCGGGGTGGACGTCGCCCCGGGGCAGGTGCGCGGGTTCCTGAGTGCGCTGGACGTCCTCGGACCGGCGCTGCGACGGGACGTGTACTGGGCGGGACGGCTCACCCTCTGCGGTGACCGGGACGACCTCGACCGCTACGACCGCGTCTTCTCCGCGTACTTCGGTGTTCGCGCACGCGGCGTGGACGGCCGACGTCCGCTGCCGCTGCGGCCACGGCCGCGCCTGTCCGTCGGCGTCGAACCGACCGGCGACGGTGAGCCCTCGCCTGCCGTCGACCGGCCGCTGGCCGCGCTGGCCAGTTCGGCGGAGGTGCTGCGGCACCGGGACATCGCGGCGACGACCGACGCCGAGCGCGCCCAACTCCGCCGCCTGCTCGCCGCCCTGGCCCTCGACGGCGAGACCCGCCGCACCGCGCGCCGCCGCCCGTCCCGGCGCACTCGCGGTGAGGTGGACGTCCGCCGCACCATGCGTGACCTGCTGCGCCACGGCGGCGAACCGGTCCGCCTGCTGCGCCGCACCCGCGTGCGCACACCGCGCCGCGTGGTGCTGTTGGTCGACGTCAGCGGGTCGATGGCCCCCTACGCCGACGCGCTGCTGCGCTTCGCCCACGCCGCTCGCACCGCCGCTCGCACCGCCGGGCCCGCGGCTTCAGCTACCGAGGTGTTCACCCTCGGCACCCGACTCACCCGCGTCACCAGCCACCTGACACACCGTCAACCCGAGCTGGCCATGGCCACGCTGAGCCGCGCCGTGCCGGACTGGAGCGGCGGGACGCGGCTCGGCGAGACGCTGCAGGCGTTCCTGGGCGGCTGGGGCCGGCGCGGCATGGCCCGGGGGGCGGTGGTGGTCCTGCTCTCCGACGGCTGGGAGCGCGGCGACCCGGCCGTCCTGGCGACGCAGATGCAGCGGCTGCACCGGCTCGCACACCGGGTCGTCTGGGCCAACCCCCGCAAGGGACAGCCGGGTTACGCGCCGCTGGCGGCGGGCATGGCGGCGGCGCTGCCGAGCGTGGACGTGTTCGTCGAGGGGCACAGCCTCGCGGCCCTTACGCACCTGGCCGCCGTGGTGAGAGGAGCGGCTGATGCGTGAGATCCTGCCCGCGCTGCGGCGCTGGTACGCGGCGGGCGCGGAGTTCGGTCTGGCCACGGTCGTCGGGGTGACTCGCAGCGCGCCCCGTGCGCCGGGCGCGGCGATGGCGGTCGGACCGGGCGACGAGGTCGTCGGCAGCGTCTCGGGCGGCTGCGTCGAGGGCGCGGTCTTCGAGCTGGCCCAGGAGGTCGTCCGCACCGGCCGGGCCCGGCTTGCGACCTTCGGCTACAGCGACGACGACGCCTTCGCCGTCGGGCTGACCTGCGGCGGTGAGATCACCCTCCTGGTCCGGCCGGTCTCGGCCGCGCTGGACCCCGCGTTCGGCGCGGTGGCCGAGTCCGTGGCCGAGCAACGGCCGGTCGCGTTGGCAACCGTGCTGGCAGCGCCCGACGACACCACTGTCGGCTCGGTCCTCGCCGTCTGGCCCGACCGCGTCGAGGGGTCGCTGGGTGCAGGGCCACTGGGCGCGGAGGGACTGGACGCCGCCGTCACCGCCGACGCGCGCGGCGAGCTGGCGCAGGGCGTCACCGCGCAGCGCCACTACGGCCCGAACGGCGAGCGCCGGATGGATCAGGTGACCGTCTTCCTCGAGTCGTTCGCTCCCCCGCCGCGGCTGCTGGTCTTCGGTGCGATCGACTTCGCCGCCGCCGTCGCCGACCTCGGGGCCTTTCTCGGCTACCGGGTGACGGTCTGCGACGCCCGCCCGGTCTTCGCCACCGCGCGTCGGTTCCCGCCGCAGGTCGAGGTGGTCGTCGACTGGCCGCACCGCTACCTGGCGTCGATCGCGGAGACGGAGGTGAGCCGGTCGACCGCCATCTGCGTGCTCACCCACGACCCGAAGTTCGACGTCCCGCTGCTGGAGGTCGCGCTGCGCACGCCCGCCACGTACATCGGCGTCATGGGCAGCCGCCGCACCCACGAGGACCGGCTCGCACGACTGCGCGACGCCGGCGTCGACGACGCCGCACTGGCCCGGCTGCGCGCGCCCATCGGCCTGGACCTGGGCGCGCGGACGCCCGAGGAGGTGGCGGTCTCGATCGCGGCGGAGATCGTTTCCACCCGCTGGGGCGGCACCGGCACCGCGCTCTCCGCCACGACCGGCGCCGTCCACGGCCCGGCCCCGCACGCGCAACCGCCCGCGAACGCGCCGACCAGCGCGAGGAGTTGACCATGCAGCTGCACCACGTGACAACCGTCCCCGCCCCCACGGACGAGGTGTGGCGCGCGCTCGGCGAGATCGAGGACCTTGCGCCGTGCCTGCCCGGAGCAGCCGTCGACCATGTGGACCGTGCTGATCACGACACCGTCTACGGCTCGATGACGGTCAAGGTCGGCCCGATCACCGTCGCCTACCGGGGCCGCGCCGTCGTCGACGAACGCGACGACGCGCACCACCGCATGCTCGTCCACGCCTCCGGTCGCGAACAGCGCGGCGCGGGAACGGCGCAGGCGACACTGGTGGTCGCGGTCCACGAACAGTCACCGGGCACGACGGAGCTGGACGTCGATACCGACCTGACCATCACCGGCCGCCCGGCCCAGTTCGGACGCGGCGTCATGGCCGACATCGGCGACCGCGTCATCGCCGAGTTCGCCGACCGGCTCTCGGCCCAACTCGCCTCGGCCACAGCCGCTCCCGCTGCCGTTCCAGCAACCGAGGAGGCACCGGCCGCCACGACCGAAGCCAAGGTAGCGGCTGAGGTCGAAGCCGACGCCACCGTCGAGAACGAAGCCGAGCCCGCGCCGCCGCCCAAGCTCGGCAGCGACGAGGCCCTCGATCTCGGCCCGATCCTGCTCCCCGTCGTGCGCCGCGCGGCCCTGCTCGCGGCGTTCGCGTTGGCGCTGGCGATCGCGGAGCGTCAGCTGCGCCGCGCAATCGCGCGCAGGCGGCGCTGACCGCCGTTGACGGCCGTTGGCGGCCGTTGAGTTGACGACAGGCCCTACACCCGATCCAGCCAGCGCAGGGCGAACCAGAGCTCCATACGGGTCTGCGGGTCGTCCAGGTCCGAGTCGAGAAGCGCGGCGACACGCGTGACGCGCTGGCGGACGGTGTTGCGGTGGACGCCGAGAGCCGCCGCCGTGCGGTCCCAACTGCCGTGCGCGGACAGCCAACCGTGCAGGGTCTCCACAAGGACGTCGGCTCCCGGCGGCCCGGCCGTCAGCAAGGGGGCGAGTAGGTGCCGGGCCTGCGCCCGGGCCTCGTCGGGGTCGACCAGCGAGTGCACGCCGTTCTGCGCTCGGGGGTGCCGAACCGTCCGGCGGTCGGTGGCCAGCGCGCGGTGGAGGGCGCGCTCGGCCTGCGCAGCCGCCGCGCGCAGGTCCGCGGTCCCGGCCGGTGCGCTCACGCCGAGGGTCCAACCGAGCCGGACAGCGTCGGGGAAGTCCTCGAAGACCTCCGCCTCGCCGGTCGGCATGCGGTCCTCCGCCGTTGTCGGCAACGGGATCACCGCGCGCAGGGTGTCGCCGTCGACCTCCAGGCAGGCCGTGCCCAGCGCCGTCCCGAGCGCCGCCAGGTGGACGCGCGCCGACCGCGCCGAGCCGTCCGCCCGCGCGGCGGAGCTGCGTCCCGCCACCACCGACCAGCGTGCCGCCGATGCGTCGCCCGACGGATGAAGCAGCGCGGCGAGTTCCGCCGGTCCGGCTCCCAGCAGGGCACGCAACAGCGCACCGGCCGTGGGTCCGTCGGCGCCGAGTGCATGCCGGGGACCGGTCAGCAGGGAGAGCAGCACGACGCCCATCCCGGCGACGGACCGGTCCACCGAGGTCTGGCGTCCTGCGGTGACCAGCGCCAACTGGAGCGCGCCGCTGCTCTCGGCGCCCGGCACGGTGTGCAGGATGAGCTGCGCCTCGCCCACGTGCTCGACGGCCGCCTCGGGGACCCGGCCTCCGGCCGCGCGGAGGCGTCCCCGCTCACGGGCGAGGGCAAGCAGGCGCTGCCGCGCGCTGTCGGCGGGGTGCGAGCCGCAGGCGACGAGCTCGTGACCGTCGCCGTCGAGCAGCGCCGTCCATGCTCCGAGGTGCCCGGCCAACTGCCGCAGCACCGACTCGACGGCGTCGGGTCGCGACGCGGCAGCGGCCAGGTCGGACTGGGCGCGCGACATCCGGCGCAGCTCCCGGCTGCGGGCCTCGGCCATGGCGAGGTGGACCACGCGGGACACCGCGACGAAGGGCGTCTCAGGCGGCACCAGCAACAGTGGCAGGCCCCAGTGGGCACAGGCGGCGAGCAGCTCCGGGGGCACCTCGTCGTGGACAGGCGCGAGGCCGAAGCCGAGGGCCGCCACTCCCGCGCGGACCAGGCGCTCCACGTAGGCGTCCAACTCGGCGTGCCCGGTGCCGAGATGGCGTCCGGCGGTCAGCAGCAGCTCTCCGCCGAGCAGGTACCGGCTGGGATCCTCCCACTCCGAGGTGTGCACCATCGCGACCTCGCGGTCCTCGACCGGTCCGGCCACCTGACGCACGCCGAGCCCGGCGTCGGACAGGACGACGTCCAGCGGGACCGCCGTCAGTCCGGCGAACGCCGGGGAATCAGCCGGGGGATGTGCGGGCATGCCATGCCCCTTCCGGGTCGATGTCGCGTTCCGGGTCGCATTCGCGGGCGAACCTGTGTGCAGACCATCCAGCTGAGCTCGCGGGAATGGAGGAAACCTACACTTCCTCGCTGCTCGGCGGCAGCCCTAGGTTCTTCCGCAGACCCCCAACTCCCCCACAGCTGGACCGCCACCCCCGGGCGGTCGGATCGGAGGCCTGCATGGCTGTCGACTACGTGGTGATCGTCGCCTATCTGGTCGGAATCGTCGGCGTCGGCTGGTGGGGCGGACGCCGCGCCCGTTCCAGGAGCGACTTCCTGGTGGCCGGACGCCGCCTCGGCCCGACCATGTACACCGGGACGATGGCCGCCGTCGTCCTCGGCGGCGCCTCCACCATCGGCGGCGTCCGCCTCGGCTACACCTACGGGATCTCCGGCGCGTGGATGGTCTTCGCCATCGGCCTCGGTCTGCTCGCCCTGAGCGTCTTCTTCTCCGGCCGGATAGCCCGGCTGAAGGTCTACACCGTCGCCGAGATGCTGTCGCTGCGCTACGGCGACGCGGCCAGCGTGATCTCCGGCGTGGTGATGTGGATGTACACGCTGATGCTCGCGGTGACCTCCACCATCGCCTACGCCAGCGTCTTCGACGTGCTCTTCGACATCCCGCGCTGGGCCGCCATCGTCATCGGCGGCGCGATCGTCGTGGGCTACTCGGCCCTCGGCGGCATGTGGTCGATCACCCTGACGGACATGGTGCAGTTCGTCGTCAAGAGCGTCGGCGTGCTGCTGCTCCTGCTGCCACTGGCCGTGATCAAGGCGGGCGGATTCGGCCGGATGGAGGCGCGGCTGCCGCACGGGTTCTTCTCCCCCACCTCGATCGGCGGGCAGACGATCTTCACCTACGTGCTGATCTACACCTTCGGCATGCTGATCGGCCAGGACATCTGGCAGCGCGTGTTCACCGCCCGCAGCGACAGGGTCGCCGCCTTCGGCGGCACGGTGGCGGGCGTCTACTGCCTCGTCTACGCACTCGCCGGGGCGGTGATCGGGACCGCGACCAGGGCGCTCTATCCCACCCTGCCCGGCGCGGACAGCGCGTTCGCGACCATCGTCAAGAACGCCCTGCCGCCCGGGGTCAAGGGCCTGGTTCTGGCCGCGGCGCTGTCGGCGATGATGTCGACCGCGAGCGGTGCGCTGATCGCCTCCGCGACCGTGGCCGAGAACGACATCTGGCGCCGCGTCAGCCGACGCCGGAACGCCCGCCCAACGGACGGAACGGCCGTCGCCGAGCGGGACGAGGTGCGGTCCAACCGTGTCTTCATCCTCGTCCTCGGCGTCGCCGCGACCGTCGTCGCCTGCCTGCTCAGCGATGTCGTCTCCGCCCTGACCGTCGCCTACAACCTGCTGGTCGGCGGCCTGCTGGTGCCCATCCTCGGCGGGCTGGTGTGGCGGCGCGGCAACCTCCAGGGAGCGCTCGCGTCCATCATCGTGGGCGGGTGCACGGTGATCGTGCTGATGGTCACCAAGGGAGTGCTCGCGAACGAGCCGATCTACTACGGCCTCGGCATCAGTCTCCTCGCCTACGTCGTGGTCAGCCTGCTGACGCCGGCTCCGGACGCGGCC
Organism: Streptacidiphilus sp. BW17; assembly: GCF_041262485.1. Lineage (NCBI taxonomy): Bacteria > Bacillati > Actinomycetota > Actinomycetes > Kitasatosporales > Streptomycetaceae > Streptacidiphilus > Streptacidiphilus sp. BW17. Next base: position 27,470 of record NZ_JBGCCR010000013.1, read on the forward strand.
AGGCTGGATGCCTGGCGGCGCAGGATCGCCGGTGAGACCACCTCGGTGGACCCGACAACGGCCGCGGACGGCCGACCGGCCGCAGCATCTGCCGCCTGACCGGCCGCACACACCACGCAAGCTGATCGAAAGGAACCTGAGTGAACACCACCGGACCGCGCGGCAACGCCACCCCGTCGCGCGCCGCGCGCTTCGGCGGCGACCTGGTGGTCGAGTCCCTGACCGCGCTCGGCGCGGACAGTGTGCTCGGCCTGCCGGGACAGCACGCCCTCGGCCTCTTCGACGCCCTCGGCCGCAGCCGACTGCGCTACCTGGGCCTGCGGGTCGAGAACAACGCCGGTTTCGCCGCAGACGGCTTCGCCCGACTCCGTGGCACCGTGGCACCACTGCTGCTCTCCACCGGGCCGGGCGCGCTGACCTCGCTGGCGGCGCTGCAGGAGGCGGCCGCCGCGTCCGTTCCGGTGCTGGCGATCAGCAGCCAGATCCCCTCGGCCGGGCTCGGCGGCCGACGCTGCGGCTACCTGCACGAACTCGTCGACCAGCAGGCGAGCTTCCGGGACGTGGTGAAGTCCGTCCACACCCCGCGCAGCGCGTCGCAGATCCCTTCCGCGATCGCGGCGGCGTGGGAGTCGGCGCTGGCCGTGCCGTACGGCCCGGTCTGGGTGGAGATCCCTCAGGACGTGCTGCTCGCGCCGACCGAGGTACCGCCGGTGCGCGACCTGCGTGCCGAGCCCCGGGCCGTGCAGCCGCGTGCCGAGCTGGTCGCCGAGGCTGCCGCGCTGCTCGCGGCGTCCGAGCGGCCCGCGATCCTCGCAGGTGGCGGCGTGGTGAGGGCCGAGGGCGGCGAACAGCTGCGGGAGCTCGCGGAGTTGCTGCGCGCGCCGGTCGCCTGCACGTTCGGCGGCAAGGGCGCGTTCCCGTGGGAGCACCCGCTCTCGCTGCAGTCCTGGCTTGAGGACCGGCACACCACCGAGTTGCTGGAGGACGCGGACGTGCTGCTGGTCGTCGGCTCCGGGCTCGGCGAACTGTCCACCAACTACCGCACCTTCGCCCCGCGCGGCCGGATCGTCCAGATCGAGGCCGACGCGGGCAAGCTGGAGTCCAACCATCCGGCCTTCGGCATCCACGCGGACGCCGCCCTCGCACTGTCGGCGCTGTGCCGCGCGGTGCCCCAACGGCCCGCCGACGGCCGGGCGGAGGCGCGGGCGGCCGGGCTGCTCAAGCAGGTGCGCGAGCGGATCGACGGCCAGGGGCTGGAGTTGGAGCAGCAGATCCTGACCGCCGTACGCGACGCGCTGCCGGACGAGGCCCCGGCGTTCTTCGACATGACGATCCTCGGCTACTGGGCCTGGTCGGCCTGGGACGCGCGGCGGCCGGGCGCCATGCAGTCCGCCCAGGGCGCGGGTGGTCTCGGCTACGCGTACCCGGCCGCGCTCGGTGCGGCCTGGGCGCTCAACCCCGACGGGACCGGTGCGGCGCAGCGTCCCGTCCTGGCCGTCTCGGGCGACGGCGGCGCGATGTACTCCCTCGCCGAGTTGGCCACCGCGCGCCAGCACGACCTCCCCGTGACCTGGCTGATCGTGGACGACGGCGGCTACGGCATCCTGCGCGAGTACATGACCGACTCCTTCGGTGCCGCAGTCGGGACCGAGCTCGCCCGCCCGGACTTCGTCCGCCTGGCCGAGTCCTTCGGTGTCCCGGCCGTCGCCACCACCCCGGAGCGCCTGGCCAAGGACCTCGCCGCAGCCCTGGCCGCGCCCGGCCCGTCCGTGGTGGTCCTCCCCGCCACGCTGCGGATGTTCGCGCCGACGCACCTGGACGAGCCGGACTGCTGAGCGTCGTCCGACGCGCCGCGGTGATCGGGGTGATCAGGCAAGTGAGCCGGAGGAGCCGGCCTGCGCCTGGTCCCCGACGGCCGAACGGCTCCCGCCGTAGGAGGCGACCAGCGCGTCCGCGACAGCCGACGCGTCCGCATCGGCCACGTCAGCCGGGTACTCCGGCAGCAGGTCGTCCCAGACCGGCAGCCACGACCCGAACAGCTGTGCCTGTCCCTCGGGCCTGGCGAAGAACCAGATGTGCAGGTGCGCGGCGCCGTCCCCGATCCGGTAGACGTGCGCCCGCGAGATGTGCGGCAGCGCCTGGATGTGCCGGACGACGTGCGTGGTGAGCACCCCGAGTTCGGCGGCCAGTTCGTCGGAGAGCTCCGCCATGTCGCAGTGCTCGCGCGGGTACAGCATCAGCACCAGCGGCACACCGACGCCCGGGATCCTGGCCAGCCGCCAACGCTCGTTGAACCAGATCCCCTCGTCCCGGGCGCGGCAGTCGCCGCAGTCGGCCGGGTCCTCGCCGTGCCGGTCCGGCTCGGGCAGAACCGGCGGGCGCAGCGGCGAGACCCGCAGCCCGTCCTGCTCGAACGGGCTGATGCCCCAACCGGTCATCCGTGCCAGGGGAAGCCGGCCCTCGTCGTCAGCGGCGGCACGGGCGCGGTCGTAGAACTCTTCGGGTCTCAAAGCCATGATCGGGAGAGTAGCGTCGATCAGTCGTGTGCGGTCTGCATATCGGACTGATCACTCGCATGGCCCGAGCCTGCGCTGCGACCGCGCACCAGCGGCAGGAAGACCTCGTCGACGATCTCCACCAGCACCTCGTCCGGCACGGCCGGGACGCCGCGCGTCACGTACTCGTTGCGCAGCAGCGCCGTCGGCGCACCGGCGACCCGTGGATGGAGCGCCTCCGGGGCTGCCTCGCCGCGCGCGACGGCGCGGCCGAGGACCGTGAGCCAGGCGGCGTCGAGCCCACCCAAGCTCCCGTCACCACTGCTGCTGCTCGCCGACGGATCGCGCAGCTCGGCGAGGAGTTCAGGGACGCCGCCGGCGGCGGCGATCAGCCCGCGCAGGATCTCGCCGTAGGGCGAGGACCAGGTGGTGTTCGCGCGGCGCAGCAGCTCAAGCGCGTCGCCGCGCAGCGTTCCGGTGTCGGGCAGAACCGGCTCGGCCGCGGCGAGGCGACGGTAGGCGGCGACGCCCAGGGCGACGCGGTTGGGCCAACGGCGGTAGAGGGCGTTCTTGTTGGTACCGGCACGGCGGGCGACCTCGTCCATGGTCAGCCCGGCGACCCCGGACTCGGTCAGCACCTCCGCCGCCGCCTGCAGGATCGCCTCCTCCAGCTCCGCCCCACGCCGCCGCGTCGCGCGGTCTCCCTCGCTCACTCCCGCGTCCCTTCCGCCGTTCCTACGGCACGGATCGTACGCCGACACCCGCTTCGGTTTAGAGTACGGTACGTACCGTACCTATTCCCCGAGGGCAGGACTTCCGCATGCGCGCGTTCGGCATCAACTACGACACCGGCTTCACCAGCGCCGGAACGACTACCCACGAACCCTTCGACGAGGCCGTCGTCGGCCGAGAGATGCGGATCATCCGCGACGAGCTGCGCTGCGACGCCGTCCGCATCACCGGCGGCGACCGCGACCGCCTGGAGATCGCCGCCCGCCACGCCGCCCGTGCGGGGCTGGAGGTCTGGTACTGCCCCTTCACCAACGGCCTCACCCAGGCCGAGCTGCTCGACTTCCTCACGGACAGCGCCGAACGCGCCGAGAAGCTCCGCCTCGACGGCGCGGACGTCGTCTTCCTCACCGGCTCGGAGATCTCCCTCTTCACCGACGGCTTCCTGCCCGGCGACACCTTCTCCGAGCGCGCGGGCGTCCTCGCCGACCCGCAGCAACTGCGCACCAGACTGGGCACGTTGCCCGCGCTCGTCAACACCTTCCTGCGCGAGGCCGTCGACGCCGTGCGGGCCCGCTTCGGCGGGCGGATCGGCTACGCGTCGCTGCCCTTCGAGGGCGTGGACTGGACCCCGTTCGACATCGTCGCCTCCGACGCCGGCTACCGCGACGCCCACAACGCCGACCAGCTCGACCGCGGCATCCGCGCCCTCTGCTCCCACGGAAAGCCCGCCGCTGTCACCGAGTTCGGCTGCGTGACCTACCGCGGCGCGGCCGACGTCGGCTCACGTGGCGACTCCGTGCTCGCCTGGGGGGACGACGCCCGCCCGGTCGGGTTCACCTCCCAGGTCACGCGCGACGAACAGGAGCAGGCGACCTACCTGCTCGAACTCCTCGACACCTTCGACCGATCGGAGCTCGACGCCGCCTTCGTCTACACACTCGCCCGCTACGACCTCCCGCATGCGGAGGACACCCCGGACCGCGACTTCGACCTCGCCTCCTCCGGCGTCGTCAAGGTCCTCCCCGACGGCGGCACCGGCGCCACGTTCTCGGGCGTGCCCTGGGAGCCGAAGGCCGCCTTCCATGCCCTGGCCGAGTACGGCCGTCGGCGCTCCAGCGAGGAAGTGCCCTCGTGATGCGCGACGCCGTGCTCGACCGGGCCGACGCGGTACGCGGCTCTGCCGCCGGTGCGACCCATGGTTGACCGGGCTCACCGACCACCGAGGTGATCAGGGACGGGGTGGCGTGGCGGTGGTCGGTCCGGACGACTTCACGCTGCCGGCGATCGCCGCACTGATCGCCGTCAGGGTGCTGAAGATGATCGCCAGTCCGTTGGCGACACCAGCGCCCCCGTCGAAGCCGAAGACGAACTGAAGGTGAGCGCCGAAGTCCTCACCCTGCAGTGGCGCCACCAGGAGGATCGCCAATATGTAGAGCACGCAGAGCGCGCACAGCGTCCACGCGCCGGCAATCCTGCGGGCGAATGCGAACCCCGCTGGGACCAACAGCACCCCGCCGCCGAGGAGACCGAAGGCCACGTTCTCCAATGCCGGGCTGAACCCGGCATCGGCCGCCCAGTGGGCGCCGAGGAAGTTGTACACCCCGAACCAGACAAGCATGGCGGCGGTGAGCAGCGCCGTACTTCCGGCGATCATCGCTGCCACAGAATTGGCCCTCGCCTTGGGCAGCGCCGGACGCGGGCTCGGCCCGCCACCCCACGGTGCGGGCGCCCCGACGGGAAGGACGCCGGGCCCGGCCGGCGCGAACCCCGGTGCCAACGCGGGTGCCTGCGCGGGCGCGGGCGCGGGCGGCTGACTGTCGACGTGTGTCGGCACGTACGCGGCCCCACCGGTCCGCGCCACCTCCTCCAGCGCCGCCAACGCCTGCGCCGCCCCGACCCGCCGGGCCGGATCCTTCGTCAAAAGCGCCGTAAGGACCGCCCCCAGACCCTCCGCACGCAACGCAGGACGCGGCATCCCGGTCACCACCGCGATACACAACGCCGTGAACGTCTCGGCACTGAACGGCGGCTCCCCCTCCACCGCGCAGTACAACGTCGCCCCCAGCGACCACAAGTCCGTCGCAGGCGTAGGAGGCTGACCCGAAAGCTGCTCAGGCGCCATATACGCCGGCGTACCGATGAGCGTCCCGGTATGGGTCAGCGCCATCGTGGAATCCACCATGTGCGCGATACCGAAGTCAGTGATGACCACCCGATCATCCACCAGCAACACGTTGTCAGGCTTCAGATCACGATGGATGATCCCGGCCGCGTGAGCACGACTCAGCGCGCGCAGCATCGCCGCACCGATCCCCGCGACCCGCCGCACCGGCCCACCACCAACACCACAGAGCACGCCCCCGGCCCACCAGACAGACGATCAGCGCCACCGGTCACCCGGCCGGGACGGGAGCGCGCCGCCGGCAGCTCCTGTTTGAACAGTGGCTACCCTGGGGCGATGTGATCCGACTGCGCACGCACGAGCACCTCCCGGGCCACGCCGCACGACTGAGGTCGCTCGGCTGCGGGAGAGCGAACGGCGCAGAGCAGCCGTGGCTGATGGGCCACCAGATCTGACGGGGGACAACGGGGATGCGCGACGACTCAGAAGCTCTGCATCCGGCCATCCGACGCAGTACGGCGATCCGAGCCGTGCTCGGCGTCGGGCTGTGGCCGGTCGTGCTGGCCGACTCAGTGGTGCGGTGCCTGACGGGCGACTCCTGGAGCTCCACCGTCGATGCGTTGGCCTTCGTCGCACTCGCGACCGTCGCCTACGTGGGACTCGGCATACCCGTCGCCGCCACGGTTCCCCGCTGGGAGCGCTGGGCGGCGACCGCCATGACGGTCGGCCTCGTCGTCGACGTGGCCCTGCGCGCTCCTCGCCTGCGCGACGATCTCGCCCTCGGCGATGCCGTCCTGCCGGCGATGGCCGTGATGCTCGCCGTCGTTGCCCTGGCCGATCGACGGGACCGCCTCGGCGGCCGTTCCTCCACTCTCCACTGGCCTTTGGGGGAAGGGGACTGGCAGATCGTCGAAGGCAACGGCCGACTGCTGAACCACCACTGGACCGTCCCTGCCCAGCGCGGTGCCTTCGACATCGTCGGCCGCGCCCACGACGGGCGGTCCAGCCGCGTGCTGTTCCCGCGACGGCTGGGCGACTACCCGATATACCGCGTCCCTGTCCTCGCCCCGGCCGACGGCACCATCGTCATCACCCGAGACACCTACCCCGACCACCCCACGGCCGGCTCGCATCCGGCGGGCAACCACGTGGTCATCGACACCGGCCAGGAGCGCATCCTGCTCGCCCATCTCGCTCCGGGCTCGGTCAGGCACACCCCCGGGGACCGCGTCCACGCGGGAGAGGAGCTCGGCCTGGTCGGCTCGTCCGGCAACTCCACCGAACCGCACCTGCACATCCACGCCGTCCGCGACGGCGCACCGCTCACCCTCGTCTTCCGCGACGCGCCCGGCGGCCACCGCCGTGGAGCCCGGGTGCGGGTGCAAAACGAAAAGCGAGAGGATCGACCACCTCTCGCCACTCTCAAGATATAGCGCATGGGGGGCCTTGCGGCAAGGCCCCCTCTGTGGCGCACAATCGTCGACCTACCGCCAGTACCTGCGGATATGGGAGTTTCACCCCGTGCGTCCACGCTTGACCGCCGTTGCCACCACCGCCAGCGCCTTCGACCTCCCCGACCGCCTCTCCGCCAAGGCCGACCCGACCCTGATCGCCGCCGACGAGCAGCACTTCGCCGCGATCGCCGAAAGCCTCGACGCGGCGATCGCCGACGTCGCAGGCCGTCTGGACGCTGCCCTCAAGGCCCCCGGCGGGGCCGGGCGGGCCGCGATGGACCGGGACGCGGAGGTCCACCGGCTGACCGGTCGGCTGCGCGCGCTGCGGCGCTTCGGCCTGGACCTCTGTCTCGGGCACATCGTCCCCGCAGACGATGCAGCGGACGCGGAGCCCGTCTACGTCGGACGGCTCGGCCTCACCGACAGCGAGGGCCGTCGGCTGCTGCTCGACTGGCGCTCCCCCGCCGCCGAGCCGTTCTTCGCCGCGACCCACGCCAACCCGATGGGACTGGCCAGCCGCCGTCGCTACCGCTGGACACGCGGCCGGATCACCGACTACTGGGACGAGGTGTTCACCGCCGACTGGCTCGACGGGCGCGCCGCGCTCGACGACCAGTCGGCGTTCATCGCCAGCCTGGGCAGCACCCGTTCGCCGAAGATGCGGGACGTGCTCGCCACCATCCAGGCCGACCAGGACGCGATCATCCGTGCGAGCTCGCGCCGCGCGCTGGTCGTCGACGGCGGTCCGGGTACCGGCAAGACCGTGGTCGCGCTGCACCGCTCCGCGTACCTGCTCTACTCCGACCCGCGCCTGGGTCACCGGCGCGGCGGCGTGCTGTTCGTCGGCCCGCACCAGCCCTACCTGAACTACGTCTCCGACGTCCTCCCCAGCCTCGGCGAAGAGGGCGTGCAGACCTGCACCCTGCGCGACCTGGTCGCCGAGGGCGCCGACGCACCCGCCGAAACCGACCCGGAGGTGGCGCGGCTGAAGTCCTCCGCGGGCATGGTCAAGGGGATCGAGCAGGCCGTCGGCATCTACGAGGAGCCGCCCACCGAGGGCATGACGGTCTCCACGGACTGGGCCGACGTCCGCATCACCCCCGACGACTGGGCGGACGCGTTCCGCGCGCCCACGCCCGGCACGCCGCACAACGAGGCGCGCGACCAGATCTGGGAGGAACTGGCCACCCTCCTCATGGAGAGGCTCGGCATGGTCGACGACCTGGACGGGCCCAGCGTCCCGCCGGAGGCGTTCCGCAGGTCGCTGCTCCGGGACGAGGAGCTGGTCACCACCCTCCACCGCGCCTGGCCGCTGCTCGAACCGACCGACCTGGTCGGCGACCTGTGGACGGTCCCGGCCTATCTGCGACTCTGCGCGCCCTGGCTCAGCCGCGACGAGATCCGGACGCTGCAGCGCGAGGACGCACAGGCCTGGACCGTCTCCGACCTGCCGCTGCTGGACGCCGCGCGCCGACGGCTCGGCGACCCGGAGGCGGAACGCCGCAAGCGGCGGCACGACGCCGTCGTCGCCGCCGAGCGCGCGCGGATGGCCGACGTCATCAAGGACGTGTTGGAGGCCGACGACGACCACGAAGGCGCGGTGACCATGCTGCACGGCCAGGATCTGAAGGACACCCTGGTCGACGAGTCCGCCCTGCCCGCCGCCGACCCGGACCGGCTGGCCGGCACCTTCGCGCACATCGTCGTCGACGAGGCCCAGGAACTGACCGACGCCGAGTGGCAGATGCTGCTGCAGCGCTGCCCGTCGCGCAGCTTCACCATCGTGGGCGACCGGGCGCAGGCCCGGCACGGATTCACCGAGTCGTGGGAGGAACGGCTGGCACGGATCGGGCTCGACCGCGTCGACATCGCCTCGCTGAGCGTCAACTACCGGACCCCGGAGGAGGTCATGACGGAGGCGGAGCCCGTGATCCGCGCCGCACTCCCGGACGCCAACGTGCCGACGTCGGTCCGCAGCAGCGGGATCCCGGTCGCCCACGGAACGGCTGCGGAGCTGGAGTCGGTCCTCGGCACCTGGCTGGCCGCGCACAACGAGGGCGTCGCCTGCGTCATCAGCATGGACGAGCCCACGGCGGCCGAACGACCGCGCGTGCGGTGGTTGACGCCGGAGCTGTCGAAGGGCCTGGAGTTCGACCTCGTCGTCGTGCTCGACCCCGCCTCCTTCGGTGACGGCATCGAGGGGGCGGTCGACCGCTACGTCGCGATGACCCGCGCGACGCAGCAACTCGTGATCCTCACCAGCTCTTGATGTGGCGTCATGTCAGTTCACAGAGGCACAGGCACGTCATATCCGATCTTCGCGTTCAACAAGTGACCCCGACAGCCGGGGACTCATAAGCAGCCGTTTCCAAAAGCCCATGTCAGCAGGGCATTCGCAACTGGTCCAGACCTTGTGTCGCGCAAACCATTGACGGTGCCATGACTTCAAGAGTTCAATCGTCGGGCCCCGCTCCCCGAGCGAAAGGTCCCCCACATGTCCCTTCCCTGGCACCGGCGCGGCCGAAGTCGACTCTGGCTCCTGGCCGCAGCCACCGTGCTGTGCCAACTCACGCTGGGCGCAGTGGCTCTGGCTCCGGCCTCAGCCGCTGCGGCCCCCGCCGTCACCGTCGGCGCGACCGGCCAGATCACCGGCTACGGCGGCCTGTGTCTGGACGACCGCTCCGCGTCCACCGCCAACCTCAACCCGATCCAGGTCTACACGTGCAACGGCAGCGCCGCGCAGCAGTGGACGGTCGGCTCGGGCAACACCCTTCAGGTGCTGGGCAAGTGTCTGGACGTCAACAGCGGCGGAACCGCCAACGGCACCACCGTGGACCTCTACGACTGCAACGGCACCGGCGCCCAGGTCTGGGAGCCGCAGACCAACGGCTCCCTGCTGAACCCGCAGTCGGGCAGGTGCCTGGACGACACCAACTGGTCCACCACGCCCGGCACCCAGGCCCAGATCTGGGACTGCGGCGGCACCGCCAACCAGCAGTGGACGCTGCCGACCACGAACACGACCAGCAACCCCTTCGGCCCCAACGTGCTGGTCTTCGACCCCTCCGAGTCCGCGGCCACGATCCAGAGCCAACTCGACTCCGTCTACAGCCAGCAGCAGTCGAACCAGTTCGGCAGCAGCCGATACGCCCTGCTGTTCAAGCCGGGCAGCTACAACGTCAATGTCAACGTCGGCTTCTACACCCAGGTCCTCGGGCTCGGAGCGTCGCCCGACGACACCACCATCACCGGCGGCGTCAACGCCGACGCGCAGTGGAACGGCGGCAACGCCACCGAGAACTTCTGGCGCGGGGTGGAGAACCTGGACATCGCGCCCTCGTCCGGCAGCACCAAGTGGGCCGTGTCCCAGGCCTCGCCGATGCGCCGCGTGCACGTCCAGGGCAATGTCGTCCTCGACGACAACGGCGGCTGGTCCAGCGGCGGCTTCTTCGGTGACTCCAAGTTCGACGGCCAGGTCAACTCGGGCTCGCAGCAGCAGTGGCTCTCCCGCAACGACGAGTTCGGCAGTTGGACCGGCTCCAACTGGAACATGGTCTTCGTCGGCGACTCGGGCGCGCCCGCGCAGAGCTTCCCCACCCCGCCCGACACCACCGTCGCCCAGACGCCGACCAGCGTCGAGAAGCCGTATCTGACGGTCGACTCCTCGGGCAACTACAGCGTCTTCGTGCCGTCCCCGCGCACCAACTCCACCGGCACCGACTGGAGCAACGGGCAGACGACGCCCGGAACCTCACTGCCCCTCAGCGCCTTCTACATCGCCACCCCGTCCGACACCTCGGCCACCCTGAACGCCGCGCTGGCCGCGGGCAAGAACCTGATCTTCACGCCCGGCGTCTACCAGCTCACCGACACCCTCCAGGTGACCCGCCCCGACACGGTCCTCCTGGGCCTCGGTCTGGCCACGCTGGAGGCCGACAACGGCGTCACCGCCATCTCCACCGCCGACGTCGGCGGCGTCCGGATCGCCGGCCTGATCGTCGACGCGGGCGCCACGAACTCGCCCTCGCTGATGCAGATCGGCCCGGCAGGCGCCTCCGCCGACCACTCCGCCGACCCGAACGTGCTCTCCGACGTCTACTTCCGCGTCGGCGGCGCGGCGGTCGGCAAGGCGAGCCAGACGCTGGTGGTCAACAACAACTCCACCATCGGCGACAACCTGTGGCTCTGGCGCGCGGACCACGGCAACGGCGTGGGCTGGACCTCCAACACCGCCGCCAACGGCCTGGTCGTCAACGGCACCGACGTGACGATGTACGGGCTCGCCGTGGAGCACTACCAGCAGTACCAGGTGCGGTGGAACGCCAACGGCGGCCGGACCTACTTCTACCAGTCCGAGATGCCCTACGACCCGCCGGACCAGGCGAGTTGGATGAACGGCGGCAGCGACGGCTGGGCCTCCTACGAGGTCGCGCCGGGCGTCACCGACCACCAGGCCTACGGCCTGGGCGTCTACTGCTACTTCAACGTCAACCCGAGCGAGGTCGCCGACCACGCCATCGAGGTCCCGGACACCTCGGGCGTCGCGTTGCACGACGCCATGGACGTCTCCCTGGGCGGCACGGGCACGATCGACCACATCGTCAACGGCACGGGCGCGACCGTGAACAGCAGCTCGACGGTCGCGGACCTGACCAGCTATCCCTGATCCGGCTCCGCTCCCTCACCATCGCCTGCCGGGCGTCGGAGTCCGACGCCTCCGACGCCCGGCAGGTCCTCGGATGGGGAGAACGTGTCGAGGCCGCTGAACAGCGGGAGGCGGTACAGGGGCGGCGGCTGGCCGGGCAGGCCCATCCGTTCCCAGGCCAGACAAACGGTGCGGCGGTACAGCTGCCGGGCCCGCAGGAACAGCAGCAGCGCGAGCGGCAACTCCACCAGACACGCGGCGGCCACGCTGCCCCAGACGCCGCGGGTGCCCCAGTCGAGCGTGATGTCGAACCACGCGTCGCACAGGAGCAGGGTCCCGGCGACGACGGAGAGCGGAATGAGCAGCTGCCGCCGCAGCCAGGCCGCCAGGCCGGTACCGGTGAGCGACAGCAGCAAGAGCACGTCGAACCCGACCCACGCGGCCGACCAGTGCCGCGCCTCGAACTGGTCCGGCAGCGAGAACGCCAGGTAGACCGTCCAGGGCACCAGCACGACCACGCACAGCGCCAGGAACCGCAACGCCCGCCGCCGCCTCCGCGCAGCGGTCTCCGACAGCACCGGCCGCAGCCTGCTGCCTCCCGTGCGGGAGGTCCCGGCCGATGCGGAGCACTCTGCCGATGCGGACGTTCCTGCCGATGCGGAGGTCTGCTCGTCCATCGCCCGACTCCCTGCTGTGCGCTGCACCGGGACCGTCCCAGGATACGAAGCCCACGGTCGGAAAAGCGCATGCGGCCGTCCACGACCCGTGCCACGCTCCACCGATGAATCGTGACCGGATCTCCCGACTTGCCCATACTGATCACCCGATCGCCGCTCCGCTCGACGACGATGCGGTGCGCCTGCTGCTGGAACAGGCGGTGCCCCGCGAGGACGTGCGGGTGCTCGACCTCGGCTGCGGGGGCGCGGAGTGGCTGCTGCGTGCGCTCGGCGCGTATCCGCGGCTCCACGCCGAGGGGGTCGACCTCTCCGAGGCGTCGCTGGCGGACGCCCGGGACGCCGCACGCGCGCTCGGCGTGGCGGACCGCCTGGCGCTGCACCACACCGACGCCGCCGATTTCACCGCGACCCAGCCGTTCGACCTGGTGCTGAGCGTGGGCGCCACGCACGCCTTCGGCGGCCTGCTGCCGACGCTGGCGGCGGCGCGCAAGCACCTGGCACCCGGCGGGCGGGTGCTGGTCGGCGACGGCATCTGGGAGAGCGAGCCCTCCCCGGAGGCCGTCGCGATGCTCGGCGACTTCGCCGACCTCGCGACCACCGTGGACCGCGTCGTCGCCGACGGCTGGACCCCCGTGCACGGCCACGTCAGCACCCGTCGCGAACTCGACGCGTACGAGTGGCACTGGACGGGCGCCCTGGCCTCCTGGGCGCTGGAACACCCCGCCGACCCCGACAGCGCCACCGCACTGGCAGCCGCCGCGACCCACCGCGACGAGTGGCTCCGCGTCTACCGCGACTGCTTCGGCTTCGTCTGCCTGGTCCTGCGCCCGACACCCGCGTGACCGCGGCGGCTACCCTCCCGCCGTGGCCGCCGCACATCCGCCGCTCCCGACTGCCTGCCGCACCGCCCCGCACACCGCCCGGCACACCACCCGCGCGCCCGGCGTGATCACGTCCTGACGTTCGCTGCGTGTTCACGTCCGGGTTGCCGGTGACAACTCTTCCGTTTCCAGCGTTGCTTCACGGTTCTAACCACTGTTACTTTTCACTTGTGCTGGAGCGGACATGTCTCTTCGAACTGCCATGGGTGCGCGTAGATCCTCGATCGGCGTCGTCGCCGCCGCGGGTCTGGTGATGGCTGTGGTTTCCGGCTGCGGGTCGAGCACGGGCACGAGTGCGAGCACCGGTGGCAGCGCTGCCGCGTCGGGCGCGCCGGTGCCGCTGGTCGTCTACTCGGCCCAGGGCTACGACTCGGCCATGACCACCGCCTTCCAGAAGGCGACCGGTATCCCCACCAAGCTCGTCGACGACAGCACCGGCCCGCTGCTGGCCCGCGTGCAGGCCGAGCGCGGCAACCCCCAGTGGGGTGTGCTGTGGGTGGACGGCGACGAGGCGTTCGCCTCGATGGACCAGGCGGGCATGCTGGTCAAGGGCTTCGAGCCGAACGTCCAGCTCAACGCCGCCGGTCAGGCCGTCGTCCCGAAGGACCAGAGCTACGTGCCGACCGGTCTGACCGTCACCGCGGCCGTCGTCTACGACGCGTCCAAGACGCCGAACCCGCCGACCAGTTGGCAGGCGCTGCTCACCTCCGCCTGGAAGGGCGAGGTCGGCATGAACGACCCGTCCGTCTCCGGTCCCACCTACCCGTTCGTCGCGGGCATGTTCAACCAGCTCGGCGGTGACAGCCAGGGCCAGGCGTTCTACAGCTCGCTCAAGTCCAACGGTCTGCACATCTACCAGACCAACGGCGACACCCTGCACGCGCTGCAGACCGGCCAGATCAAGGTCGCGCTGATCCAGAGCTCGGCCGGTATCGCCGCCGGGACCAAGGACAAGAACATCAAGACCACCTACCTGCCCAAGGTGACCTCGCTCCCGAGCGTCATCGGCATCGACGCCAAGGTGTCGTCCCAGGAGCAGGCGGAGGCCGAGAAGTTCGCGGACTTCGTGCTCAGCGCCCAGGGCCAGAAGGTCATGCTGAGCGGCGACCCCAACGGCGACTCGCTGTTCTGGCCGATCGTCCAGGGCGTCTCCCCTGAGGCGGCGCTGCCCGCCCTGTCCACGGTGCCGACCCAGGCGATCGACCCGTACACCTGGGGTCCCAAGGAAGGCACCGTCAACACCTGGTTCACCAACACGATCGTCCACTGACCCATGACCGACACCACGCTCGCCCCCGGGCCGCGCACCGCCGTCGGTGCGGCCCGGGTCCCCCGACGCTTCGCGTCGCGCGGCCGTGCCGCCGGTGCGCTGCGGCTGCTGCCGTGGATCGGCTTCGCCGCCGTGCTGCTGCTCCCGGTCGCCGGCTTCCTGCTGGTCGCGATCAGCCCCAAGTCGCTGGGGCAGGGCGACTCCTGGTTCACCCTGTCCTCCTTCCAGCAGGTGCTCTCCGGCTGGACGCTGCACGCGCTGCTGGACTCGCTGCTGGTCGGGCTCGGCGCCGCCGTGCTCGCCACGGTCGTCGCCGTCGCGCTGGCCTGGCTGACGGAGCGCACCACGCTCGCCGGTCAGGGCCTGTGGCGGCTGCTGCTGTGGGCCCTGCTGCTGGCCCCCTCGTACCTCGAATCGCTGGGCTGGACCTGGCTGGTCGAGCAACAGGGCGTGCTGGACCGCATGCTGGGCCACGACCCGGCCGTGCTGCGGTCCGTGGTCTTCGGCCCGGTCGGCGTGATCTGGGTGCTCGCCTCACGCGGGGTGCCGTTCGCGTACCTGGCGATCACGGCCGTCCTGCGCGGTCTCGGCCGTGAGTTCGAGGACGCCGCGCGTACCCACGGCGGCGGTCGGCTGGCCACGGCGCGGGTCATCCTGCCGATGCTGGCGCCCGGCCTGTGGGCCGCGCTGGCGATCGTCTTCGCCGAGTCGATCTCCGACTACGGCGTGGCCGCGACGCTGGCTTCGCAGGGCAACTTCCCGCTGGTCACGGGGGCGATGGAGCAGTCCATCTCGACCTTCCCCGCCGACTTCCCGAGCGCCTCGGCGATGGGGTGGTTGCTGCTGGGGCTGGTCGGGATCGCCCTGCTGGCGCAGCGCCGGTCGATGCGCGGACGCAGCTTCCAGATCCTGTCCGGCCGCACCCGTCCGGCGCGCCGGACGCGGCTCGGGCTCGGCGGTCAGGTCGCGGCGCTCACCGGCGTCGTCGGCTTCTTCCTGGCCGCGGCCGGGGTCCCGGCCTTCGGCGCGGCGGCGGCCTCGCTGCTGCCCTCCGGTGGCCAGGTGTCGCTGTCCGCGCTGGGGCTGGGCAACTTCCGCCATGTGCTGCACTCGGGCGAGTTGATGTCCGCGCTCGGCTACTCGGCGCGCCTGGCCGCGATCACCGCGTGCGCGGCGGTCGTCCTCGGCGCCGTCGCCGGACGGGCGTTGGCCCGCCAGAGCGGCGGACGCGCCGGGCGACTGCTGGACCTGCTGCTGCTCGCCGCGATCGCGCTGCCCAGCGTGCTGCTGGCCAGCGGCTACATCTTCACCTACAACCTGCCCATCGCCTCCAGCCTCGGCATCGACCTGTACGGGACGACGACGCTGCTGGTGCTCGGCTACCTCGCGGGCGCGCTGCCGTCGGCAGCCCGGCTGCTGTCCGGGTCGCTCGGGCAGGTCAGCGACTCGCTGCTGTGGGCGGCCCGCACGCACGGCCGCCGCTCGGCGGCTGCCTGGACCGGAGCGGTTCTGCCGCTGGTCGCGGGCTCGCTGGTGTGGACCTGGCTGATCGCCTTCTGCGGCACCCTGCTGGAGCTGCCGGTCTCCCAACTCCTCGCCCCGCCGGGCGAGGAACCGCTGTCGGTGGCGATCACCCGGCAGCTTCAGGGGTACGACCTGGGTGCGGGTGCGGCGATGACGGTCGTGGTCGTCCTCGGCGCGCTGGTCCTGATCGCCGTCGTCCTCGGCGCGATGCGCCTGTTCCTGCCCGCGGCCCGTCGTCTGGAGGCCCTGTCGTGACCGAGCAACTGCAGGTCGAGAAGCTGAGCAAGTCCTTCGGGTCGACGCGGGTGCTGAACCAGGTCTCCTTCACCGTCGAACCGGGCCGGTTCCTGGTGCTGCTGGGGCCGTCCGGCTCCGGCAAGACCACGCTGCTGCGCTGCCTGGCGGGCATCGAGCGCGCCGACGGCGGCACCGTGCGCTTCGGCGGGCGAGCGCTGGCCGAGGGCAGGGTCCATCTGGCGCCGGACCGCCGGGATCTGGCGATGGTGTTCCAGGACTACGCCCTGTGGCCGCACATGTCCGCCGCCGGGAACGTCGGCTACGCGCTGCGGCGACGCCGGCTGCCCCGTCCGGAGGCGGAGCGCCGGGTGCAGGAGGTCCTCGAACGCGTCGGCCTGGCCGACCACACGGACCGCTATCCGCACCAGCTCTCCGGCGGCCAGCAGCAGCGCGTCGCCCTGGCCCGCGCGCTGGTCGCGAGCCCGGGACTGCTGCTCTTCGACGAGCCGCTCTCCAACCTGGACGCGGACCTGCGCGAGCGGCTGCGCGTGGAGATCTCCACGCTGACCCGCGAGAGCGGTGCCACCGCCGTCTACATCACCCACGACCAGTCCGAGGCCTTCGCGCTGGCCGACGAGGTCGGCATCCTGGAGGCCGGGCGCCTGGTCCAGCTCGCCACGCCGGAGTCCGTCTACCACCGCCCGTCCACCCCGTTCGTCGCCCGCTTCACCGGCCTGGCCGGGGAGTTGACGGGCCGTACGGACGGCCCTGCGCACCAGGACCGCGTCCTGCTGACCACGGAGGCGGGGTCGTTGGTCGCCACCTGCATGGGCCCGTGCGGCGCGGACGGGACGTCCGTCCAGGTCCTGATCCGTCCGGCGGCCGTCACGATCACGGACGCGCCGGACGCCCCGGACGCTTCGGTCGGCGGCGGTGACGGCCTGGCCGGTACGGTCACCGACACGGCGTACCGGGGACGCGGCTACGACCACGTCGTGGAACTCGCCGACGGCTCCCGGCTCACCGGCGTCTTCGACAGACAACCCCATCTGCGCGGCACCCCCGTCCGCGTCACTCTCGACCCGGACGGCTGCTTCGCCTACCCCACGTCGCCCTCGCACTCCGACGGCGACGACTCCCACCTGTTCAACCGCACACCCGTGGAGATCCCATGACCATCCGTCTTCGCTCAGAACTGCACCCTGGAGGTGGCCGATGACGTCGTACGTACTCTTCTTCACCGTCCTGCTCGCCTGTGCGGTGGAGGCCGTCGAGGCGTTGACGATCGTGCTGGCCGCAGGCACCAGCCGGCACTGGGGCTCGGCCTGGCAGGGCACCGTCGCTGCACTGCTGACCCTGGCGGCGACGGTCGCCGTGCTCGGCCCGGCCGTGGGACAGATCCCGTTGGGCGCGCTGCGCCTGGTCGTCGGCGCGCTGCTGCTGGTCTTCGGCCTGCAGTGGCTGCGCAAGGCGGTCATGCGCGGCTCCGGCTACAAGGCGCTCCACGACGAGGAGAAGGCCTTCGCCGAGGAGATCGCCGCAGCAGAAGGCGCGGCTGCCGGTGGACGCGGCCGGGTCAAGGACTGGTACGCGTTCACGCTGTCCTTCAAGGGCGTCTTCCTGGAGGGCCTGGAGGTGGCGTTCATCGTCGTCACCTTCGGCGACAACCAGCACGACATCCCGGTGGCCGTGCTCGGCGCGGTCGTCGCCGTGCTCGCCGTGGTCGCCGCCGGCTTCGCGGTCCGCGCGCCGCTCGCCAAGGTCCCCGAGAACACCATGAAGTTCGCCGTCGGGACGATGCTCACCTCGTTCGGCATGTTCTGGGCGGGCGAGGGCACCGGGGCCCACTGGCCCGGTTCGGACACGGCACTGCTGGTCATCGTCCCCGCCGTGGCCCTGCTGGCCATCGGATACACGGCGCTGCTGCGCCGGGCCCAGGCCAACGACCTGGCGGCTGCCGCCTCGTCCGCGTCCGCTTCCACCCCCGCCGACCCGGCACACCCCGAGGGGAGCCTCACATGAGCGTCATCGCCGCCCTCAAGTCCTTCGGGCAGTTCTGGTACGACTTCATCGTCGGCGACGACTGGCGCGTGGCGCTCGGCGTGGCCGTGGCCCTCGCGGCGACGTGGGGCCTGACGCAGTCCGGCGTGAACGCCTGGTGGCTGCTGCCGATCGCCGTCGCCGGACTGCTCGGCCTGTCACTGGCCCGGGTCGTCAAGGCCGCACGGCAGAAGTAGCGGCGCTGGTCGCGCCGCCCGATGTGAACTCGAAGAGGGGGATGACCGCCTGTCAGCGGCCGTCCCCCTCTTCGGCGTAGACGCGCCCGGCGTACTCGTCCAGCACCTGCGCGCACCGCTCCAGCGCGGCCTCGGCCGCCGCCTTGCCGGCGGCGCCGAGTTCGTCGCGCGCCGAGACCTTGGCGAACCAGTTGCGCAGCTTCACCAGGTCCTCGTCGTTCTCCTCCAACTCGGCGTAGGTGAAGTGCTCGGCCCGGTACTCCTTCTCGATCTGCCCGAGGAAGTCCTCGCAGCGGTCGACGATCTCCTCGTACTCGTCGTTGCGCGCCGCGTTGAACTGGTCCTCCATCTCGGCTCCGCCGCCGAGCACGCCCGCGTCAAGCAGCGACGCGGTGCCGCCCATCTCCACGATCTCGTTGCGCAGCAGCCGCAGCGCGCGCTCGGACGGGCCTCCGGCCGGCAGCGCGGCCACCGAGTTCTGCAGGTAGATCGCGCCCAGACCCTTGAGCTTCCGCCACACCCCCGCGCGCAACCGTGTCGGCTCCGCCGGGATCTTGTAGACCAGCACCAACCAACGCAGACCCACGGCCTGCCGCTCCGAGGCGCCCAGCCCCACGATCTTCCTCCCGCACCGATCCACTGCCTGCCGCAACAGTACGTGACCTGACCGCACTCCACGCAGTCCGCGCACTCCACGTGCCCGAGCCCACCCATCATGATCACGCCGACCGATGACGGCCGGTTGCAGTCGGGGTGGCGTACGAACCGTGGGCAGATGAACACGGAGCAGCGGCCCGGCCCGGCCCTCCCCTACCCTGCGGGCCGCGCGGTGCCGGGCGTGGCCCGCAGGGCGTTCGCGGGGCCGGGCGACACTCAACGGCCCGGCCCCACACCCGCGTTCAGCGCACGACGTTGACCGTGACCGGGTCGGACTCGGCATCCAGCCAGGTCTTGCCGCCCGTGGAACTCTGCACTCCCTCCAGCACTCCGCGCAGTTCCAGCACGCCCTGGTGGCCCGCACGGACCCAGCCGTACCCGACCGCGTTCTGCCGCGTCGGGTCGACGATCCGCCCGCACCACACGGTCTGCCAGGTGCCACTGGTGCCGTAGTGCTCCTGGACGCAGAACCGCTGCCATCCGCTGTTGTCGCTGACGCCGGTGCCGTGCACGGTGAACCACTGCCCGACGTGCTGGGCGTGCGGGCTCGCCTGGAAGTCGATGCTGCTCTTCGCCGACGCGCTGCCGATCCCGGCGACCGCGACGGTTCCCGCCATCGCGCCGACGGTGAGCAGTCGGGCAAAGGTCTGGAACACGATGTACCCCCTCAGGTGATCTCGTTGCTGACATCTGCCCTCACGCCCCGCCCGGCCCACCGGTTGCCCAGTCGTGAGGAGTCCGGCCGTTCAGCGGGGGTGCCCCCACCAGCCTGTCGTGCGCACCCCGACCTGTGACGGCCGCCCCGCAGCGGCTGTCACGCTCCGATGAGCCTGCGGGCGTGGGGCGTCCTAGCCTTGAGGAGTGAAGGGCGTATTCGTCGCGACCGCGACGGCCTGCGTCTTGGCCGCCGCCGCGGCGTGCAGCAGCAGTGGACCCTCCCGGTCCGTGAGCACCCCGACCCGCACGGTGACAGCCACGGTCACCCACCAGGCCGCGCCCGCCCCTGCGCCGGCCACCACCGCGTCCACGTACCCGGCTTCGCCCTCGTCCAGGGCCCCGACGCCGGCACCGAGGGTGACCGTCACCACCACCGCGCCTGCGCCTCACCACCCGGCCGCGCCGTCCTCCACCGCGCGAGCCGCAGCACCCACGGCGCCCCCGGCGCCCACGGTGACCGTCACGACGACAGCGACTCCGCGCCCGCCACCCGCGCCCCCAGCACCTCCGACGTCGACCGCCCCGGCCACGTCCACTCCGGCCACGTCCAGTCCGCCGCTGACCAACGCCTCGGCCGTGGTCGAGCAGTACTACCAGGACCTCACCGACCACGACTACGCCGCCGCCTGGGCCCTCGGCGGCAGGAACATCGCAGGCGAAAGCTACGCGCAGTACGTCGCCGGCTTCGCCGACACCGCGTCGATCAGCCTCGGCACGGTCAGCGACTTCGGCGCCTCCCAGGTCCACGCCGTGCTCTACGCGACCCAGACCGACGGCACGCTCCAGGTCTACGAGGGGACGTACACCGTCACCAACGGCCAGCTGGTGGGCGCGTCCATCCGACGCATCCAGTGACGCGTCAGCTCTCACGACGCCGCACTCCACGCCGCGCGCATCCCGGGCGCCGAGCAGCTCACCTCGGCCACTGACGCTGTTTGTCAGTGGGGCGTCCTAGCGTGGGTGGGGACACAGGATCCGCGACGAGAGACGAGGGCTTCCCATGACCACCCTGCCCGACCGCCCGAACAGCGCTCTGCTGATCATCGACGTCCAGAACGGCGTGGTCGAGCGGGTCCACGACCGTGAGCGTGTGATTGCGAACATCGACACTCTCGTCGGGAAGGCCCGCGCGGAGAACGTGCCGGTGGTCTGGGTGCAGCACTCCGACGGCGACCTCGAGCGCGGCAGCGAGGCCTGGCACTACGTGCCCGAGCTGGTCCGGCTGGCCGAGGAGCCGCTCGTCCACAAGTCCCACGGCGACGCGTTCGAGGAGACCGACCTGGAGGCGCAGCTCGCCGCGCGCGGGGTGGGCCGGCTCGTGGTCACCGGTGCCCAGACGGACGCGTGCGTCCGCTGCACCCTCCACGGGGCCATGGTCCGCGGCTACGACGCCACACTAGTCGGCGACGCCCACACGACCGAGGACCACTCCGCCTACGGCGCCCCCTCCCCGGCCCAGGTGATCGCGCACACCAACCTGTACTGGCAGTACCAGAGCGCTCCCGGTCGCCAGGGCGGGACTGTCGACACGGAGAAGGTCAGCTTCGACTGAGCACATCGGTTGAGCACATCAGCGGCGTCATGGGGCACTCCTGCTGCTGCGCCGAGTCCAGTTGACGCCTGGTCACGGACGCGACGCGGGCGCACGGGGCCGGGCGCGCGGATTCACCCGTCCGAACAGGTGACCTCTCGGCCGGGCAGCCACGTCCAGACGCGTCCACCAGGCAAGAGTGGTTCGCGTACAGCCCGTGCTCCGGGCCTGTGTTCGAGCGGAGGAGACCTCACAGATGCGCGTTCCCGTTCGCCTCGTAGCAGCGCTGCTGCCCCTCGCTGCCCTGATCGCCCCTTGTTCCGCGCAGGCGGTGGCCCACCCGGTGGCCGCCGACCACACCGCGGGCGTCCGCGGCGGGAGCCCGGACTCCGCGGCCCACCGGGTGGCCGACTTCTACGGCGCCTACGTCGACGCCGTCTCCGACGGCACGGACAGCCTCGGCCACGAACTCCGCAGCCACTACCTCACCCGCGACTTCCAGCACCGGCTGACCGTCTGGGAGGAGGCCAACCACGCCGACGGCGTCCTGCGCGCCCAGGACGTGCCGACCCACTGGCAGGTCAGCTACCACGACTCGGGCGCCGGACACCTCTTCACCACGGTCACCCTCACCTGGGGCACCGGCCCCCACGCCACTCACACCAGGCTGGCGGTGCAGAGCGACCTGAGCACCAAGCTGATCTCGGACATCCAGGAGGAAGCCTGATCCCTGGCCCCCGGTGACCTGCTGGTAGCGTGCGGCGGCGTGAACGACAGCGTGAAGGACTCCGTGTACGTGGGTAATGCCGGCGCCGACGCGGCGCTGGACCGTGGTTGGATCCTGGGCCACTTCAAGGAGCCCGGCGATCCGCGCCACAGCGAGGACGTGGAGATCAAGTGGGGCGTCCACCCGGCCGGTGACAAGCGGCTGGAGTGGGTCGAGGGCGAGCACCGGACGGCCCTGCTGGTGCTGATCAGCGGCCGGTTCCGGATGGAGTTCCGCGACCGGAGCGTGGTGCTGGAGCGTCAGGGTGAGTACGTGGTGTGGGGTCGGGGCGTCGACCACTCCTGGGTCGCCGAGGAGGAGTCCGTCGTCATGACGGTCCGGTGGCCGTCCGTCCCCGGCTACGCGGTGCAGCCGCCCACCGAGGAGTAACGACCCGTGCGGCGCGGGTAGCGTGACGGGCATGAATGCCGATCGCACCGGTCAGTTGACAGAGGAACTCCGCTCCGCGGAACGCCGGCTTCAAGCCGCGCAGCTTGCCGCTGACGCCGATGCACTTGATGTGCTGCTCGACGACCGCCTGGTCTTCACCGGGCCCGACGGACGCCTGTACGGCAAGAATGACGACCTGGAGATCCAGAAGGGCGGTCGTCAACGCCTCACGCGCGTCGACGAGGAGGACCTCACGGTCCTGGTCGACGGCGCGACCGGCGTCACCTGGTTCCTCGGCACGCTCGCCGGAGCGCTCGAGGGGCAGGAATTCACCGCGCGCGTGCGCTACACCCGCACCTGGGTCCATACGCCGGGGAACGGCTGGCGCGTCGTCGCCGCTCACGTCAGCCCCGCCTGAGACCGGGCGCTCACCGGGGCCGACGAGGACACCCGCCTGGGCGCCCTCAGCCCGTACCAGCGCACCGCGCTGGCCGCCGCGCTCGCGCGCGTCCCCGCGGACTGAGCTCCGACCTCCCGCTCCCGGCTCCTGACTTCAGACTTCAGACTCCCGACATCTGACCCCTGACGTCCGACTCCGACTGTGCGCTCTCCGGAGGACATCGGTCTTGGCGGCGGCCATCGCGTGG
This sequence comes from Streptacidiphilus sp. BW17, assembly GCF_041262485.1. Classification (NCBI taxonomy): domain Bacteria; kingdom Bacillati; phylum Actinomycetota; class Actinomycetes; order Kitasatosporales; family Streptomycetaceae; genus Streptacidiphilus; species Streptacidiphilus sp. BW17. Next base: position 50,452 of record NZ_JBGCCR010000013.1, read on the forward strand.
TAGCCATCAGCCACCACGTCCTCGGCCGCCCCAGGAGCACCCGTGCCGGACCACCCGCCCTCCCCTGCCGCGCTCGCCCTCCCGACGACCCGCCGCGCCGTGCTGCGGAGCGCCACGGTCCTGGTGACGGCCGCCGTCGGCCTCCCCCAACTGGCCACCGGTGCCGCGGCTGCAGTCGCGGCACCAGCCACAGCCAACCGCTCGGGCCGCGAGCTGCGCGGCGAGTGGATCGCAACCGTCCGCAACGCCAACTGGCCGTCCCGGCCCGGGCTGACGCCGACCGAGCAGCGGGCGGAGCTCGTCCGACTGTTCGACCACGCCGCCCGGCTCGGGCTGAACTCCGTGTTCGTGCAGGTGCGCCCGACCGCCGACGCCTTCTGGCCGTCGCCGTTCGAGCCGTGGTCGCAGTATCTGACCGGTGTTCAGGGCCAGGACCCCGGCTACGACCCGCTCGGCTTCATGGTCGACGCCGCCCATGCGCGCGGCCTCGCCCTGCACGCGTGGTTCAACCCCTACCGTGTCTCGGTCCATGACGACGTGGGGGCGCTCGTCCCCGACCATCCCGCCCGACGGCACCCCGACTGGGTGGTTCGCTACGGCGGGCAACTCCTCTACAACCCCGGCGTCCCGGCCGCGCGCGCCTTCGTCGAGGACGCGATCCTGGACGCGGTCGCGCGCTACCCGATCGACGGCGTCCACTTCGACGACTACTTCTACCCCTACCCGGACGGCACCACGCCCTTCCCCGACGACGACGCGTTCGCGACGTACGGCCAAGGCTCAGGCTGGACCGACCGCGCCGCCTGGCGGCGCCACAACGTGGACCTGCTGGTGCGTGAGATGCAGGCCCGGGTGCGTGCCGTCCGTCCCGAAGCGGCCTTCGGCGTCAGCCCGTTCGGTACCTGGCGGAACGCCTCGACCGACCCGCGCGGCTCGGCCACCGCAAACCTCCAGTCCTACGACGACCTCAGTGCGGACACCCTTCGCTGGGTCCGCAACGGCTGGGTCGACTACATCGCCCCGCAGCTGTATTGGAGCATCGGCACGCGCGTCGCCGACTACGCGGTGCTGGCCCGGTGGTGGGCGAACGCCGTCGACGGCACAAACGTCCAGCTGTGGATCGGGCAGGGCGTCTTCAGAGTGGGCATCCCCGGCCAGCCCGCCGCCTGGCAGGACCCCGGCGAGTTGTCGCGCCACCTCACGCTCGACGCGAGCCTGCCGCAGATCGACGGCGAACTCCTGTACAGCTGCACGGACGTGATCGCCGACCGGCTCGGCGGCGTCAGCACGCTGGCTGCCGACCACTGGCAACGGCCCGCGCTGCCGCCGGTCCTCCACCGACTCGCCGCAGGCCGACCGCCGCTGCCGCCGCTGGTCGCGGCGGCTCCCGGCTCCGCCACCGGAACGGTCACCCTGACGTTGCGCGCGCGGGCGGAGCACGCCGCCCCGAGCCGCTATGCGATCCGGCTGCAGCGCCAGAACTCGAAGGCCGCCCTCGGCACGCTGGTCGCCGTTCTCCCCGGCGCGCCCTCCGCGTCATGGACCGGACCCGCCGCGGCCGACGGCTGGAGCTACGCGGCGACGTCCGTCGACCGCGCCAACCGGGAGAGCACGCCTGTCTCCGCCGACTGAATCGGACAGCATCGCCCGTCAGCCGACGCTTGCCTCGACCGTCAGACGTCCCTCGCTCAGGACCAGGTGGGTGTCCGCCCAGGCGTACGGCGCCGGGCCCTGGGTGACGATCAGCACCGCACGGTCCGCCGTGCGACGGCGCAGCGCGGCCACGGCCGCGGCGGCGGACTGCGGGTCCAGGCCCGCCGTGGGCTCGTCCAGGATCCAGACCGCGGAGTCGCGCAGGTACGCGCGGGCGAGCGCGAGTCGGCGCAGCTCGCCGCCCGAGAGCTGGGGCTGGAGGGGGTCGAGGACGGTGTCGTAGCCCTGCGGCAGGCGGGACACCGCCTCGTGGAGGCCCGCCTCCCGCGCCGCTGCGGTGATCTGGGCGCGGGTCGCGTCCGGTCGGGCCACGGCGATGTTGTCGCCGACCGGAGCAGGGAGCAGGTCGGTGTGCTGCGGCACCAGGGTGAGTTCGTCGCGCAGGCGCTCGGTGGGGAGTTGGTCCGGTCGGCGGCCGTTCAGCAGCACCTGACCGTCGGTCGCGTCGACGAGCCGGAGAGCGAGGCGTACCAGCGTGGACTTCCCGGACCCGCTCGGCCCGGACACGACGACGGTTCGGCCCGCGCCGAGCACGAGGGACACCTCGCGCAGCGTGTCCTGCTCGGCGCCGGGGTAGCGGACCGAGACGTCGCTGAACTCCAGTGCTGCGGCGGACGCTTCAGGCTCCGCCGCGCCGCCGACGGCACCTACGCCCTCCGCGACCGGCGCGTCCCAGATCTCGGCGACCCGATCCGCGGCAGCGGTGGCGGTGGTGAACAGCAGTGCGGTGCGCCCCAATGACTGCAACGGCGGGTAGAGACACCCGAGGAAGGCCGCGAAGGACATGAGTTGACCGACCGTCATCCGGTGGTGCCCGACCTCCCAGGTGCCGAGACCGATCACGCCCAGCACACAGCCGGCCTCCAGGACCACGACTACCTGGTGGTAGCACTCCTCCAGCCGCACCGCCGCCATGGTGGCCCGCAGCCAGCCGCCCGCCTCGACGTCGAGCCGCTGCTCCTCCTCCCCCCGGCGGCCGAACATCCGACGCAGCGTCCCACCCCGCAGCGACTCCTCGATCACCGCGCTCACCGCACCGTCGGCGGCACGCTGCGCGCGGGCGGCGACCTCCGCGCGGTCCGTCATCACCCGTGCGACCAGCCAGAACACGGGCGCGGCAGTGAGTACGGCCAGAGCCATGTCCCAGCGCAGCCAGAACAGCGCGGCACTGAACAGCACGGCGCTGACCACCGCGGACGCGATGCCGATCGCGCCGGTCACCGCCAGTTCCTCCACGGCAGCGACGTCACCGGTCAGCCGCTCGACGAGGTCGCCGGGGCGGTGGCGCCGGAAGAAGTCGGCCGGAAGCCGCTGCAGGTGCGCGAAGACCCGCGCCCGCAGGCGCAGGATGAACCGCTCCCCGACCCACGCACCCAGACAGTTGCCGCCGAACCCGACCAGCGCGGCAAGGAGGCTGACGGCCAGCCAGACGCCTGCGGGCCCCCAGTACGCCCGCAGCGAGCCCGTCTGCAACGCGCTGTCGGTCAGCTCCCCGAAGAGCAACACCGCCACGGTCTCCGCCAGCGCGGTCACCACCAGCGACACGCTGACCAGCACCAGCCAGCGCCGGTCACCTCGCGTCAACGGCCAGAACCGCACCAGCGCACGGAGCCCGGACGCGTCCGCCTGCGCCGGCTCCGTCGACTCCCCCGACTCCGCCGGCGCATCGCCGTCGTCGTCCACTGCGGACGACCGCCGGCCTGGTAGCGCCTCGACTTCGGCATCCGCCGGAGCGGAGATCCCCGCCTCCTGCGTCGGCGTGGACGTACCCATCCGCCCCACTCCTCTCGAATCCCCACAACTGACCACAACTCATGCCGAAGGGGCGGGTCCGCTGCCCCGTGCCGCGGACCCGCCCCGAAGTGACTCTCGCCGTCTACCGCCTCAGCGGCGACGTTCAGCGGCCGTGACGGCCCCAGCCGTGGCGGCAGTGGTGCCGACGGTCGTGGTGGCGGTCGTGCTTCCAGCCGTGGCGACGGAGGCCCGGGAAACGAAGGCTCATCAGAGTTCTCCTTCTCAAAGATCCTTACTGATTCCAGTTCCAGCACTCGGTGGAGGAACTGAGTAGATCGTGGCAAAACTTCGAGACGAAGGTGGCGTTCTGTTGCTGAGAGACACGTGAGATTACACGGCGTCAGTTCACGTCTGGCACTCAAGAAAATAAGCCGAACGTGGGACGGTGTCCGTCACGCGGACGGAGCAACGAATATCCGACGTACACAAATCGCAGCTGCTCGAGGGCTCCGGTGAGCAGTGCCATGACCGCGCGATCCAGATGAGAAACTCTCACCCGGCGGCGGAGGTCACGACGCGCCGCCCTCGCCGGGCCTGCGGCGTTGGTACTCGTTGTACATGCGCTTGTTCTCCGCCAGCGTCTCGTCGACCGCCCGCTTCACCGGGCTGCCGCCCTCGTCCCGCTCCTCCCGTCGATCATTCGCAACGAAGGATGAAGGGCGCCGCGGTGCTTCCCCGAGCCTCGCCCTGTCGGCCGCAGCCCGGTCCGCTGCAGCCCGGTCCGCCGCAGCCTGCCGCCGCGCCTCCCGCTGCCGCCATTCCTCCCACCGGGCCTCGGTGAGCCACAAGGAGCCACCTCCGGGGAGTCCGGTCCCGAGCAGCAGCGAACGGCTCGCCTCGGACCTGACCGCGCCTTGGCGTTCAAGCTCCGCCAGCACCGCTTCCAACGCGGTGGGCGAGGTGCGCGGCGGGCGGCTTCTGAACCGGCGATATCTGAAGGCGCCGCGCTTCGCGTCGAGAGCCAGCGCGATCGTCCCCGCCGACGTCGGTTTCGTCATGGTCTCCATGACGTCGAGGACTTCCTGCGGTGTCGGGCTGTAGGTCGGTTCTTTCCATCGCTCGCGTCGCCCCATGGAACCCGGCCTCCCCGCTCGTCGCGCTTCCACCCCGTTGGTCGTCGGTCATGTGTACCGACGAGCGCGGAAGCGGCTCCGGTTCTGTACGGATAGGGTCGTGGCCATGAGCGCCTACGAACCGATGCCCTTTCACCTCGAAACCGAGCGGCTGATCCTGGAACTGGGGACCGGGGCGGACGCCGAGGAACTGTGCGCCCTGGTCGGCGAGCGCGAAAGCGACGGAACGACCGTCGAGCGGGCCCGGGCATACATCGAGGAGGCGCGTGTCGAAGCCGCGAAGAACGGCTTCGCACTGCTGCACATCCGTCGACGCGACGAGGGGGACTTCATCGGCTACTGCGGCCTGCTGATCGGCCGTGGCTCCCCCGAAGAGCCCGAGATCGGCTACGAGCTGTTCAAGCGGGTGCACGGGAACGGCTACGCCACCGAGGCGGCCCGCGTCGTCGTGGAGGCCGCGGCGGCGACCGGGCGGCAACGGCTCTGGGCCACCGTGGGCGGCTGGAACGCTCCGTCGTTCCGGGTGCTCGAAAAGGTCGGGTTCGAGCGGGACCACGTCACCCTGGACGAGAAGGGCCGCGATCGGGTGTGGATGACGCGCACGCTACCGTGACGACGTACGTAGGCACGTACCGCGCCTGCATAGCTTCGCGCACGCCCAGGTACCACGCATCGTTCGTCAACCGACGGTGCCGGTGCTCGGGGACCGCCTGCGCCAGGCGCCGAACCCTCGCCGTATCCCCGCCCAACTCTTGGTGTTCACAAGGACGTTGAAGATGAGGAACAGTCACATCCGGACACCGGTGTGACCTGCGTCGCCCCTTCGTGCACCTTCTGAGGTGATCTTGTGAAGGTCTGCGGCCGATTGCATAACGATGCTGCCCCACGCGGGGGCCCGATCTTGTTCACGCGCAGGTCCGGGCCCTAGGTTCCCGCCATGTCCAGCTCTCCGTTGATCAGCTTCGTCCTGCCTGCGCACGACTCGCGCAAAAGCCTGGAGCCCTGCCTGCAGTCCCTCCTGGGCCAGTCGTTCCAGGACCTGGAGGTCATCGTCGTCGCGGACGCGTCGCCCGAGTGCCCGGTCGACCTGATCGAGGACCTCGCACGGACCGACCGACGCGTCACCGTCGTGCGGCTGGACGAGGTCGCGAGCATCGGCCGGATCCGGAACGCGGGCGTCGCCCGTGCAACCGGGCAGTACGTGGGTTTCCTCGACACCGACCTCATCGTCTGGGGCGGCGCCGTTCAGGCGATGGCGGACCGGCTGGCGAGCTCTCCGGGGCTGAAGATGCTGCTCTTCGACCACAACCGGCTGCACCTCGGCAAATCCTGGCCCGGCGCCGCCTCCGACCTGCTGGCCCGTCAGGGGCGCGCCCCCTTCCGCCTCACCAACCAGCCGGAGCTGTTCGGCACCGCCGCGCACTGCTGGGACAAGCTGTTCCGTCGCGAGTTCTGGAACGAACAGGCACTCAGCTTCCCGGACGGGCTGCACGAGGAGATCCCGGTCGTGTACCGGGCCATGCTCGCCGCCGGCAGCGCCGCCGTGCTGCAGTGGGACTGCGTGCAGATCCGGCGCAGGCACACGCAGCACCCGGCCGGATCGCCGGGCGGCACGCAGTTCGACGTCTTCGAGCGGTACGAGGAGACGTTCGGCATGCTGGACGACGGCCTCCGGGCGACCGTGGCACCGCACCTGTTCACCCGGATGATCCGTCACTACCTCTTCCTGCTCGCCCTGGCCGACTGCATCCCCACCGACGAGCGGCAGGCGTTCTTCCAGAAGGCCAGTGAGCATTACCAGCGCTACCAGCCGAGCGGCTACGAGCGCCCGAAGGGCAAGGAGGGCGTCAGGTTCCAGCTGATGGCCAACGGCGCCTACGGCGCGTTCCAGGGTGCCAAGCTGCCGATGCTGGTCCGCGGCGTACTGGGCCGCTCCTGACGCCGCGGGCCCGGCCTGACCCACACGACAGCCCCTAGGCGCCTATGCGGGTGAGGACTTCGGCGGTGGTCCCCGTCTCGCCGAGGCGGGGGAAGATCACCGTCGCCGAGTTCTCGTGCGCGGCGGCGTCGAGGTCGGTCATGGCGTCGAGGGGCAGCGTCACGTGGAAGCCGTGCTCGTGGGCCTGTCGGGCGGTGGACTCGACACCGATGGCAGTGGAGACACCGCAGACGACGACCTGGGTGACGCCGAGTTCCTTGAGGTGTTCCGCCAGGTCGGTGTTGTGGAACGCGCCCCAGGTGTACTTGGTGACGGTCTTGTCGCCGGGCTGCCGGTTGAGTTCCGGAAGCAGGTCGGTCCAACCGTCGGGGAGCGCCGCGGCCGAGGCCTCGAAGCCCTGCTCGGTGCGGCCCGGGGAACCGCCGGCGACGTTGACGAGGACGACGGGGAGCTTCTTGGCCCGGAAGGCGTCGGCGAGCTTGACGGCGTTCGCCAGGACGGCGTCGAACGGGTGGACCGTCGGCAGGTGAGGCGCGACGGCCTGGAGGTCGACGACGATGAGGGCCGTGTCGGGGTCGATGGTGGTGATGGGCATGGGTGTCTCCTTGGATCAGTTGATGTGGTGTTGCGCGGTCGGTGCCGGGTGGGCCGGTCACTGCCGGTCAGCCCCGGTCAGTGCCGCGTGGGCCGCAGGGTGCGGTCGGCGAGGGTGAGCACCACCAGCACGAGGCTGACGGCGGTCATGATCCAGCCGATCTGGTGGACGCCCTGGTCGGTGACGCTGTGGTGGAAGACCAGGCCGGTGACGGCGCTGGCGCCGATGGAGCCGACGTACCCGAAGGTCCGCAGCAGCCCGGACGCGGTGCCCAGCTGATCGGCGGGCGCGTGCTGGGTGAGCGAGATCTGGTTGCCGGCGGTCGAGAAGCCGATGGCAAGACCGAACACCAGGGTCAGGACAACCACGGTGCCGATCCAGACCGTTGAACTCAGCAGCAGGACGCCGACCGATCCGAGCAGGCAGGTGGCAGCGGCTGCGACGACCGGTCCGCGGACGAGACCGCGCCGGGAGAGCGGCGTGATGATGAGACCCGAGATCAGGGTCATCGGCAGCAGGAGCAGTCCGGCGGCCGACTCGTTGAAGCCACGGACGCTCTCGATCCACTGGGTGATGCCGTAGAGGACCACGTACACACACAGCTGGGTCAGGCCGAAGCGCAGGTAGGTGTTGGCGAGTCCGGGGTTGGCGGCCAGGAGCCGCACATCGAGGAAGGGCGTTCGCGCTCGCAGCTCCCGCAGCACCAGCACCGCCCATATCGCTATGGAGAGCGCCAGGATCCACCAGTGCACGGCAGGCAGGTCGAACAGGAAGATCAGCAGCGTCAGCATGGCTCCGGCGAAGCCGACGATCCCGGGCACGTCGAGCTTTGACGCGATGTCACGCGCGCTCATCCGCTCGGCACGCCTCGGGTCGGGTTCGATCCAGGCGACCGCGGCGACGAACGCGACGACGGCGACGGGAACGTTGACGAAGAAGACGGCCCTCCAGGTCAGGGCGTTCACCAGGACCCCACCAAGGGGAAGACCGAGCGAGGCGGTGGCGATCCCGGCGATCATGAGTCCGCCGAGGACGCCGCCCGGCGGCTTGTCCATGCCCGCGTCCCGCGCGCGGCGTTGGATGAGCAGCATCGCCGTCGGGTACGCGCACGAGGTGCCCAGTCCCACGACGACCCGGCTCACGATCAGCATCCACAGGCTGTTCGCGAAGCCGCCCAAGAGGCCGCCGAGGGCGACCATGACGATGCCGGACACGAAGACGCGCCTGGGCCCGAACACCTCGGCGGCCTTGCCCGCAGTGGGCTGGGTGATGGAGCTCGCCAGGTAGAGGGCGGCCACCAGGGCCGCGGTCTGGCCGATCTGGATGCCCAGGTCGTGGGCGATCGGTAGCAGCGCCGTCGCGATCAGTGAGCTGTTGATCGGGTTGAGGGCCGAACCGAGGAACAGCGGCGTGGTGAAACGCCACGAGAACGGGCGTCCACCGTCCGCGGGAAGAGTCGCTGAGTGCCTTTCGGTCAATGACATATGCACGTCCTTGAGTGCGGTCGAGGCCGCACGTCATCGCCTCCGCATGCTCGGGCATGGGAGTTGGTTCGCATCGAGAGTTCAGATGCGCTGGGCCAGGCGTTCCAGCAGCGGCGCCGCGGCCGCGAGAAGGGCGACCTCGTCGTCGGTGAACGAGTCGGCGAGCGCGAGGGCCATGCGATCGGACAGCGCGTTACGGCCGGAGTGGAGGGCATCGCTGCCCGCGCCGGTCACCGTCAGCAGCGATCGCCGCCGGTCGTCGGGGTCCGCGGATCGCGTCACCAGCCCGCGCTGCTCCAGCGACGCGACGGTGGAGCCCATCGCCTGCGGCGTGATCTGCTGCTGACGCGCCAGATCGGCGACGGTGGTCGATCCGCCGCGCTCGATCTGCGCCAGCGCCGCCAGCTCCGGGGCCGTCAGCTCCCCGGAGGCCACGGTCTCGCGGGTGCGCCGCTTGATCATCCCCACCGCGACGCGGATCGCGGTGGCGGTGGACCGGTTCAGATCATCGCGAGCGTTCATAATAAGAAGGCTAGCCTTCCAATGGCAACATTGCAAGTCCAGACTTCCTAATACGCCGGGAGCGGCGCGAGCGCGCGCTCGACCTCGCTGTGATCCGGGAGGGTCCGACGGCTTCACCACCCAGCAGGCTCACGAGCCGGTCCGGATGGTCGCCGAGACGGACGGAGGACAGATACAGCCGCATCGCGCGACCGCACCAGCGCTAAGAACGCGACAGGACGCGTGATCGCGTCGTACGGAGCGCGTCAAGGAAGTCAAGATCGACTCGAAGATCACGATGGAATATCCTGCGGCGTCCGCAAGTGGACGCACGCTCAACCGATGCTCCACACCACCGCATTCACGACCAGCACACGGGGGACCGCGCCATGGCACAGCTTCTGATCGAGGAGAACTTCCAGCACCTCGACGGCCAGGACGTCGAGTACCTGATCGAGGCGTTCGAAGAGCTCGGGCTGAGCACGGAGCCGACGCAGCCGCGCAGCGAACCGACGCGACGCGGCTGGGTGCTGACGCTGCACTGGCTGAGAGACGAGACGGAGACGGTCACCGACCCGATCCTGGGCGAGGCGGTGGCCTCGGCGGTCCGGGACGTGCTGGGCAAGGAGCACGAGGTCGGCTGCGGTGGGACCAGGGTCCGGGGCCGGACCCTCCCGGCGCGGATCGACATCCGCGACCGCACCGGCGCGCTGGTCACCACGCTTGCGGTGCCGCCCGCCCACTGAGCGGCTTCCCGCGCACGGCAGGACGACGAGCCGACCGCCCGCACTGGTGGTCGGCTCTCCTGCGTTACTGAATGTAGGTTCAGTCAGTAGAACCGTTGACAGCCCCTCTACCGGCTCCGGATACTGAACGGCAATTCAGTTGGAAGCGTCCGCGTCGCGCCTGGAGGCACCGTGTCCGTGCTGCCCGTAGAGCTGTGCCCGCTCACCCCAGAGCAGAACGACATCGTCGAACTCACCCGCAGCTTCGCCAAGGAGGAGATCCGCCCACGTGCCCGCGCGGTCGACGAGGCCGACACGCAGACCCCCTGGGACCTGTGGCGGGCGGCGGCCAAGGTCGGGATCACCGGCTTCATGCTCCCCGAGGAGTACGGCGGCGGCGGGTTCACCGACGTCTTCTCGCAGTGCCTGGTGCAGGAGGAGCTCTGCGTCGGGGACCTCGGCATCGGAAACCTGCTCTGCTCCAACGGGTTCTTCGCCGACCTCGTGCTGGAGCTCGGCACCGAGGAGCAGAAGCGCATCTGGCTCACCCCGCTCGCCGGTCCCGACACCCCGATGACATCCCTCGCCACCACCGAGCCCGGCGCCGGATCCGACGCCGGATCCATCACCACCACGGCCACCCGCACCACCGGCGGGTATCTGCTGCGCGGCCAGAAGGCGTGGATCTCCAACGCGGGCGAGGCCGACTTCTACGTGGTCTTCGCCAAGACCGACCCCGCCGCGCGCTCACGCGGCGTCAGCGCCTTCCTGCTGCACAAGGGCACCGAGGGGATGACGTTCGGCGAGCCGATGCGCAAGATGGGCCAGCGCGCCATCGTCTGCCGGGAGGTCTTCCTCGCCGACGCCTTCGTGCCCGAGGAGAACCTGCTCGGCGCGGAGGGCCAGGGCTTCAAGGGGCTGATGCGGACCTTCGACATCTCCCGGACCGTCCTGGGCGCCGCGGCCACCGGCGTGGCGCGCGCCGCCTACGAGTACGCCCGCGACTACGCGCGCACCCGCGTCCAGTTCGGCAAGCCGATCATCGAGCACCAGGCGGTGGCGTTCCGGCTCGCCGACATGCGCACGCGGATCGACCAGTCCCGGCTGATGACCTGGCGCGCCGCCAAGCGCCTCGACGCGGGCCTGGACGCGACGGCCGAGGCCGCGATGGCCAAACTGACCGCCTCGGAGACCGCCGCCTGGTGCACCTGGGCGGCGGTGCAGACCCTCGGCGGCTGGGGCTACTCGCGCGAGTACCCGGTCGAGCAGTGGATGCGCGACGCCAAGCTGGAGGAGATCGAGGAGGGCACCTCCGACATCATGCGCCTCGTCATCTCGCGGAGCCTGTGATGGCAGAGCGATCCCACATCACAGGCGGTGAGGCGGTCGTCCGGGCGTTGGCCGCGCACGGGACCGACCTGGTCTTCGGCATCCCCGGCACCCACAACCTGGAGCTCTACCGGCACCTCGGACGTTACGGGATCCAGCATCTGACGCCACGTCACGAGCAGGGCGCCGGCTACGCGGCCGACGGCTACGCCCGGACCACCGGACGCCCAGGCGTCGCCGTCACCACGACCGGGCCTGCGCTGCTGAACATCGCCGCCGCCGTCGGGCAGGCGTACTCCGACAGCGTGCCGCTGCTGGTGATCTCCCCCGGGATGCCGCTGCGGCACCCCCGGCAGTCGACCGGCCTGCTGCACGAAATGCCCAGCCAGACCGAGGCGTTCCGGCACATCGCCGCGTTCAGCCACCGGGTCTCCTCGGTCGCGGAGATCGGCGTGGCGGTGGCGCGTGCGTTCACCCTGTTCCAAAGCGGGCGGCCCCGGCCCGTGCATATCGAGATCCCGCTGGACCTGCTGGAGACCGCCGAGCCTGCGGGCGAACCGCGCGTCGCTCCTTGGACCGCGTTCCCCCGGCCCGCTCCGCAGGCCGTCGCCGAGGCGGCGGCCGTGCTCGGCGCGGCCCGACGACCGGCGCTGATCCTGGGCGGCGGGGCACGCGGCGCGAGCGATGCCGCCCGCGCCCTGGCGAAGCGGCTGGGTGCGCCCGTCGTGACGTCCGCCAACGGCAAGGGCGTCGTCCCGGAGTCGCATCCGCTCTCGCTCGGCGTGGCGCTGCACAGCCCGGCCGTGCAGAAGTGGCTGACGGACCGTGACGTCGTCCTGGCCGTCGGGACCGAGCTGGCCGAATCCGACCTGTGGTCCGGCCCGCTCACCCTGAACGGCACGCTGATCCGGGTGGACCTCGACCCCGCGCAGATGTACGCGGGCCTACCCGCGGACCTCGCCCTGGTCGGCGACGCGGGCGAGGTGCTGCGCGACCTGCTGGCCGCCGTGGCGCAGTGCCCCGGCGACGACACCCCCGCCGCGGTCGCGCAGCTGCGCGCGGCACGGGACCCGGAGTCCGCGAGCCGGGACGCCCGCTGGCTGCCGTTCCTCACGGTGATCCGCTCCGTACTGGCTCCCGACGCCGTGATCACCTCCGACAGCGCGCAGGCCTGCTACTACGGCGCGCTCCCCCACCTGCCCGTCGACCCGCCCGGCCGCTACCTGCACCCGACCGGCTTCGGCACGCTCGGCTACGCGCTCCCGGCCGCGATCGGGGCCAAGGCCGCCTGCCCGGAGCGTCAGGTCGTCGCGCTGAGCGGGGACGGCGGACTGCAGTTCAGCGTCCAGGAGCTCGGCACGGCCACCCAGCTGGGGCTGCCGCTGCCCGTCGTGGTCTTCGACAACGGCGGCTACGGCGAGATCCGCGACGAGATGACCGCGCGCGGGGACGCCCCGGTCGGCGTCGACCTGCCGTCCGTGGACCTCCCCGCGCTCGCCCGCGCCTACGGCGGCCACGGCGCCCGGGTCACCACGCCGGACGAGCTGGCCGCCGCGCTGCGTGCGGCGCTCACCACCCCCGGACCCACCGTCATCACCGTTCCCGAAGCCGTTTCCGAAAGCGTTCCCGAGGAGGCAGACCGATGAGCGGAACACCGTCGACACCGCTGATGTCGATCACCTGGACCGACCACGTCACCGGCCGCCGCGGCTATCTCGTCGTCGACCGCCTGGTGCGCGGGGTGTCCAGCGGCGGGCTGCGGATGCGCGCGGGCTGCACGCTGGAGGAGGTGACCGGCCTCGCCCAGGGCATGACGATGAAGGAGGCCCTCCACTACAACCCCGAGGCCCGCTACATCCCGCTCGGCGGCGCCAAGGGCGGCATCGACTGCGACCCGCAGGACCCCGAGGCGTACGGCGTGCTGGTCCGCTATCTGCGCGCCATGCGCCCGTACGTCGAGAGCTGTTGGACCACCGGCGAGGATCTGGGCCTGCGTCAGGACGTCGTCGACCGGGCCGCGGCGGAGGCGGGCTTGGTCTCCTCCATCCAGGCCGTCTACCCGCTGCTCGACGACGAGGCCACCGCCCGCAAGCGGCTGGCGGACGCCTTCGCCGTCGAGGTGGACGGCATCGGGCTGGACGAACTGGCGGGCGGCTGCGGCGTCGCCGAGGCCGTGCTGGTCGCCCTGGACCGCGCGGGCGTGCCCTACGCGGGGACGCGGGTGTCCGTGCAGGGCCTGGGGACGATGGGCGGGGCCACCACCCGGTTCCTCGCCCGCGCGGGGCTGCGGATCGTCGCCGTCGCGGACGTCAAGGGGACCCTCGCCAACCCCGACGGTCTCGACGTCGAGGCGCTGCTCGCCGCCCGCGACGCCTTCGGCACGGTCGACCGCGCCGCCCTGCGTCCGGGCGACGCCGAACTGCCGGGCGACGCCTGGCTCGCGGCGGACGCGGAGGTGCTGGTCCCGGCCGCCGTCTCGTACTGCGTCGACGCGGCCAACCAGCAGCGGATCAAGGCCCGTTGGATCGTCGAGGCGGCCAACATGCCGGTGCTGCCCGAGGCGGAGCAGCTGCTGGCCGCACGCGGTGTCACCACGCTGCCCGACGTGGTCGTCAACTCCGGTACCAACGCCTGGTGGTGGTGGACCCTCTTCGGCGACATAGGCGCGGAAGCCGACGAGGCGTTCGCCCATATCCGCCGCTCGATGCGCGCCCTGATCGAGCTGATGCTCGCCCGCGCCGACGCCGACGGCAGCACCCCGCGCCGCGCCGCACACGCCATCGTGGCCGACCGGCTGCCGGAGCTGGCGGACCGGTTCGGGTGGTACCGGTGACGGCTTCTCCTCCCACCAGCGCTGCATCTCCCGCCGGGGCCGCATCTCCCGCCAAGGCCGCATCGACGCTCGACGTGCTCTTCGCCCCGCGCTCGGTCGCCGTCGTCGGCGCGTCGGAGAACCCGGAGAAGTGGGGTTACTGGCTGGCCATGGGCGCGCTGACGGGTCGTCAACTCCGCGAGGTCCATCTGGTCAACCGGCGCGGCGGCGGCCTGCAGGGCGTGCCGTTCCTGCCGAGTCTCGGCGCGCTCCCCGGCCCGGCCGAGCACGTGGTGGTGGCCGTGCCGCCCGCGCACGTCCACGGCACCGTGGCCGAGGGCCTCGCGGCCGGTGCCCGCTGCTTCACTGTGGTGACCTCAGGCGGCGCAACCGTCGCCGAGGAGCGCGAACTGGCCGCGCTGATCACCTCCCACGGAGCGCGGCTGCTGGGTCCGAACTGCATGGGCGTGGTGGACACCGGCAGCCGACTCCAGCTCAGCTGGGGCGAGTTCCCGGTCGGGGCGGTCGGGCTGGTCTCGCAGAGCGGCAACCTCGCGCTGGAGATCGGACGGCTGCTGGCCCGCTCGGACCAGGGCTTCTCGCGCTTCGTCTCGCTCGGCAACCAGCGCGACATCGACGCCGCCGACGCGCTCGAAGCGCTCGTCGCCCACGAGCCGACCCGGGTGATCACCGCCTATATCGAGGACTTCAGGGACGGCAGGCGGCTGGTTCGGGTCCTGGCCGAGGCGCGACGGGCGGGCAAACCGGTGCTGCTGCTGACGGTCGGCCGCAGCGAGGCGTCCGGGCGCGCGGCAGCGTCCCACACCGGCGCCCTGGTCAGCGCCCGCTCGACGGTCGCCGCCGCCTGCCGGGACGCGGGAGCGCTGCTGCTGGACAGCGCCGGTGAACTCGTCGACACCGCCGTCGCGTTGCTCTCCCCTGCGCTGCCGCGAGGCACGCGGGTGGCCGTCGCGGGCGACAGCGGCGGCCAGGGCGCGCTGGCCGCCGACGCACTCGCCGTCCACGGGCTCAGCGTCCCGCCACTGCCCGCCGAAGCGTGCGCCGGGCTGGCCGCGTACCTGCCGGCGGGCGTCGTGCCCGCCAACCCGGTGGACCTGGCCGGAGCGGGCGAGGCCGATCTCGACAACTACGCCGGGATCGTCACCACCCTGCTGGAGCGCGGCGAGACGGACGCCGTCCTGCTGACCGGCTACTTCGGCGACTACGCCAGCGCCAACCCGCAGCAGCAGGACCACGAGTGCGCCGTCGCCCGGCGGATGGCCGAGGCGGTCCGCGCGTCCGGCAGGCCGCTCGTCGTCCACACCATGGCCCGGGACACCCCGGCCCTGACGGTCCTGCGCGCGCACGGCGTCCCGGTCCACGAGCGCATCGAGCAGGCCTGCGCCACGCTCGCCCACGCGCTGCGGTGGACGCGGCTCAAGCCCGGTTCCGTCCCCGAACTCCCGGCCCGAGCGGGCGACGTGCTCACCGACGGCGGCTACGAGTCGACGCGTGCGCTGCTGCGCGGCTACGGTCTCGCCTTCCCCGAGGCGGCCTTCGTGGCCACCGCCGACGAGGCGGTCGAGGCCGCGCGGCGGATCGGCGGTCCGGTCGCGCTCAAGGCGATGGGACTGGCCCACAAGACCGAGGCGGGCGGCGTCGCGCTGGATCTCCGCGACGAGGACGCGCTGCGCTCGGCCTTCGCCCGGATGCGGGCGGCCACCGGGGCGGACCGCTCCGCCGTCGAGGCGATGGCCCGGGTGCCGCACGCGGTCGAACTGATCGCGGGTGTGCGTCGCGACGCCGCGTTCGGGCCGGTCGCCATGGTCGGCATCGGCGGCACCACCGCCGAACTGCTCGGCGACACCGCCCTCGCCCTGGCCCCGCTCACCCGCGACGCCGCACGCGAACTGCTGCTCTCGCTGCGCCACGCCCCGCTGCTGACCGGCTGGCGCGGCGCACCGCCCGTCGACCTGGACGCGGCGGCCGAGGCGGTCACCGCGCTCGTGCAGGCCGCTGTCGACCACCCCGAGCTGGGCGAGCTGGAGGTCAACCCGCTGCTCGTCCACCCGGGCGGCGCGGTCGCCCTCGACGCCCATGCCGTGCTCGCCCGCTGATTCGCCGCAGACCTCGGAAGCTTCGAAAGGACCAACCTCCGTGTTCACGGATCGCACGTTCATCGTCACCGGCGGCGGCAGCGGCATCGGCCGCGCCATCGCCCTCGCGCTCGGCGACGCCGGAGCCCGCGTCGCCGTCGCCGGTCGTACCCCCGAGCGGCTGGAGGAGACCGTCGCGCTCCTCGCCAAGCAGGGCGCCGAAGGCCTCGCCGTCCCCACCGACGTCCGCGACCCCGCCGCCGTCGATGCCATGGTCGACTTGACTGTCTGTCACCTCGGCTCCGTCGACGGCCTGGTGAACAACGCCGCGGGCAATTTCGTCTCGCCCGGCATCGACCTGAGCCCGAACGGCTGGAAGTCCGTCATCGACATCGTCCTGAACGGCTCGTTCCTCTGCACCCGGGCCGTGGCACGGCAGTTGCGCGAGCAGGGCACCGGCGGATCGATCCTCTCGGTCATCGCCACCTACGCCTGGCACGGCCATCCGGGCACGGTCCACTCGGCCGCCGCCAAGGCGGGCGTGCTGGCGATGACGCGGACCCTGGCCGTCGAGCTCGCGCCGCTCGGGATCCGGCTCAACTGCATCGCGCCCGGCCCGACGGAGACGGAGGGCGCGGGGGCGGCGCTGTGGGCCGACGACAACGCCCGCGCGCAGGTCCTGGCAACCGTCCCGGCGGGCCGCTTCGCCGATCCGGCGGAGGTCGCCGACGCGGCGCTGTTCCTACTGGGCGACCGGGCCTCGTACCTGACCGGCGAGTGCCTCACCATCGACGGCGGGCAGTGGCTGGGCAAGCAGATCTACGGCCGCTGATGTCGCTGATGCCGCTGATGCCGCTGATGCACCGTCAGAGCACAGGAGGGGCAGCCGTCAGCGGGAGAGAGCCTCCCGCGTCACGCCGAGCTCTCGGGCGAGGGCGTCGTCGACCCACTCCAGCATCGCCTTGCGTGACAGCGAGCCCGTGTAGGCGGTCATCTGCACGGCCAGCCCGTCCAGCAGGGCGGTCAGCCGCCAGGCGGCGCCCTGCGGGTCGTCGCAGACGTACTCGCCGGCCGCGGCCCCCTCGCCGATCACCTCGGCCAGCGCCGCCTTCCACTGCTGGTCGAGCTGCTGCACCACCTCGCGGAGCCCGGCCTCGCGCAGCGAGACCGCCCAGCCCTCGATCCAGAGCGTCCAGCCCTTCGCCTGCCCTGTCGGCGCGTACCAGCGCACCGCGGCCCTGAGCCGCTGCACGGCGCTGCCGCGCCGGCCGAGCAGCTCGCGCAGCCGGGCCAGGTCGGCCTCGGCGGCGAAGGCGAAGGCCTCCGCGACCAGCTTCTCCTTGGTCGCGAAGTGATAGATGATCAGCGCGTTGCTGACACCCAGGGCGGCAGCCACGTCGGCGACCCGGACCGCCGCGACGCCGCGCTGCCCGATCTGCTCGACGGCGGCGCGCAGGATCTCCGCCCGCCGCTCCTCCACGCTCAAACGCACTCTCGCCACGGCGCCACCTTATACGGCTGCCTGTTCAGACTCTTGACACCGCCTCGCGGCGGCACCACAGTACCCCTACTAACTGCACATTCAGTCAGTTGCGCGAGGAGTCACCCCCCATGACCCAAGCACCGCAGCCCCCACGGTCCCCCCTGCACCCATCCCCCCAGCACCCGCAGTCCGCCACCCCTGACCTGTCCGAAGGCTGGGGCGAACAACGCTCGCGACTGCGCAAGGACCTTCGCCGACGCGACGTCCTCTTCTTCCTGATCTGCACCCTCGTCGGCCTCGACACCATCGGCTCGGTCGCGGCCCAAGGCCCGCAGGGCCTCAGTTGGATGGCGGTCCTGGCCGTCGTCTTCTTCCTCCCCTACGGCCTGCTGGTCGCCGAACTCGGCTCGGCCTTCCCGGTCCAGGGCGGCCCGTACGTCTGGACCCGGCTGGCCTTCGGCCGGTTCACCGCCGGGCTCAACCAGGTCCTGTACTGGATCTCCAACCCGGTCTGGGTCGGCGGCAGCCTCTGCATCATCGCGCTGACCACCTGGGAGCAGTTCTTCACCCCGCTGCCCGGCCTGTGGAAGTACGCGGCCGGGCTCGTCCTCATCTGGATCGGCGCGTTCGCCGTCGTCCAGTCGGTCCGCGTCGGCAAGTGGGTGCCCATCGCCGGGGCGGTCGCCCGGATCGTGCTGCTGGGCTTCTTCCTGGTCTCCGTCGTCGTCTACGCGATCGAGCACGGCGTGCACGCGCTGCCGAGTGGTCAGTTCGCGCCCACCTACGTCGGGTTCGTCGGCCTGGTCCCCGTGCTGATCTTCAACTACGTCGGATTCGAGCTGCCCAGCTCGGCGGCCGAGGAGATGAAGAACCCACGGCGCGACATCCCGCTCTCCATCCTGCGGTCCGGGCTCGCCTCGCTGGTCCTCTACGGCGGCCCGATCCTGGGCATCCTCTTCGTGCTTCCGGCCAAGGAGATCGGCGGCCTCGGTGGCTTCATCGACGCGTGCAAGGCGGTGTTCACCGTCTACGGCGGCCATGTCGCCGCCGACGGCACGATCACGCTGACCGGAGCGGGTTCCGTCCTCGGCGGGATCGCGGCGGCGGGGCTCATCATCGGCCTGCTCACCAGCGGCATCACCTGGGCCATGGGCGCGCACCGCGCCCAGGCCGTCGCCTGCGCGGACGGGGCGGGCCCGGCCTGGTTCGGCAGCATCTCCGAGCGCTACGGCACCCCGGTGCGGGTCAACGTCCTCTCGGCGGTGCTGGCGTCCGTCCTGCTGGTGGTCGCGCTCAACCTGACCCAGGGCAACGGCGAGAAGTACTTCGCGGCGGGGCTGGGGCTGGCCATCTCCACCACGTTCATCTCCTACGTGATCACCTTCCCCAGCCTGGTCGTGCTGCGGCGCAAGTATCCGCGAACCCCGCGCCCGTACCGGGTCCCTGGCGGCATGGCAGGCGTCTGGGCGGTGACGATCCTCGCGACGGGGCTGGTCGCCTTCACCGTGGTCGACCTGATCTGGCCGGGCTTCGGCGTCGGCTGGTTCGGCACGAGCGGCTCCGCCGCGGCGTCCTTGCCGCCGAGCTTCGCGCAGCAGCGGCTGCAGTACACGCTGAGCCAGGTGGTGCCGCTGGCCCTGTTCCTGGTCATCGGGCTGGTCTTCTACGCGTGCGGCGCGCCCGCGCGGCGGCGGAGCGCTGAGCGCGCGGGCGCGGGCGCGGGCGCGGGCGCGGAGTCCGGCGAGCTCCTGCCGGACGCCGCCACGGAGGATCTGGTTCCGGGCCTCTGACGTTGCGACACCTCAGGGGCGCGGGTCTCTGCTCCGCGCCCCAGGTGTCGCACCTACTGCAGCCCCTCCGCGATCGGCCCGAGCGACAGCGCCGGCAGGAAGTTGAGCAGCGCCAGGATCAGCGCCGCCCCCGTCGCGAGAGCGATGAAGTTGATCCCCTGCGCCCGCAGCGTGCCCGCGGTCACCACTCCGGGGCGCTGACGTGCCAGCCGACCCGACAACGCCAGGAGGAAGACCATCGGCAGATACCTGCCGACCAGCATCGCCGCGCACATCAGCAGGTTGTGGAAGTTCGTGGCGCCGTTGAAGCCCGCCATCGCGCTGCCGTTGCTGTTGACGTTGCTGGTGTAGGCGTAGATCAACTCACTCAAGCCGTGCGGCCCGGAGTTGCCCATCGACGAGCGCCCCTCCGGCAGGGCGACGGCCAGCGCGGAGAAGAACAACACCGCCGTCGGCCCGACCAGGGCATACAGCACCACCTGCCGCATCTCACCGAAGCCGATCCGCTTGCGCAGGTACTCCGGCGTGCGACCGACCATCAGACCGCCGATGAAGACGGCGATCAGCACCGCGATCAGCAACCCGTAGAGCCCGCTGCCGACACCGCCGGGCGCGATCTCGCCGAGCATCATCGCCGCCATCAGCACGCCGCTGCCGAGGCTGGAGAAGCTGTCGTACGACGCGTCCGCAGCGCCGTCCGCCGAGCCCGTCGCCGAGACGCCGAACAACGTGCTGCCGGAGACGCCGAACCGCTGCTCCGTCCCCTCCGTCTGCCCGCCGACCGCCTGGGCGACGGTTCCGGTGTGGGCTCCCTGGGCCAGGCTCGCGCCGACCAGGAGCAGGCCGAAGAGGATGCCGACGATGGCCAGCAGCGTCCAGCTCTGCTTCAGGCTGCCGATCATGCGGCCGAACATCCGGACGCAGGCGACCGGGACCACCAGCATCAGCACGATCTCGATCGCGTTGCTCAGTGCGTTCGGGTTCTCGAAGGGGTGGGCGCTGTTGGCGTTGAAGAAGCCGCCGCCGTCGCCGGAGAAGAGCTTGACCGGCTCCCAGGAGCCGACCGGACCACCGATCAGCGTCTGCGTGCCGCCCGCGACCGTCTGCACGGTGTGCGCGCCCGTCAGGTTCTGCTCGACGCCGAGGCCGATCAGCACCAGGCCGCCGATGACGGCGATCGGCAGCAGCACCCGGAAGCAGGTGCGGACCAGGTCCACCCAGAAGTTGCCCAGGTCGTCCGTGCCGCGCCGAACCAGGCCGCGGACCAGCGCCAGCGCGACGCAGAGGCCGACCGCGGCCGAGGCGAAGGCCTGGACGCCGAGCCCGGCCATGACCACCAGGTGGCCGGTGGTGGCCTCACCCGCGTAGTTCTGCCAGCTGGTGTTGGTGGTGAAGCTGACGGCGGTGTCGAGCGCCAGCCGCCACGGCATGCCACCGTGGCCGAGCGACCAGGGCAGCCACTGCTGGCAGGTGAGGAGCGCGAACAGCGCGGCGATGCTCATCGCCGAGAACGCCAGGACGGCGGTCAGGTAGTGCTTCCAGTCCTGCTCGCGGTCGGGGTCGACACCGCAGAAGCGGTAGAGCACGCGTTCGGCGCGCCCGTGGCCGCCGCCGTCCAGGGCGCGGGCCATCCAGTCGCCGAGCGGCACGTGCAGCGCGACGACGACCGCGATGACGGCCAGCGCCTGCATCCATCCGTAGAGGCTCATCGGGAGGCACCGCCGTTCAGCGGGTAGGAGCGGTCCAGCGCCAGGTTGAGCTCGACCACGTCGACCACCGGCTCACCGAGCAACCCGAGGGTGCGGCCGGTGGTGTAGGTGCTGATCAGCTGCAACACGGTGGCGAGCTCCAGGTGTCGGACGCGGGCGACCCGCGCCGCCTGAAGGTGCGCGTAGGCGGGGCTGATGTCGGGGTCGAGGCCGCTGGCGCTCGCGGTGACCGCGTCGGCGGGGACGGCCGGGTCGGCGGGCGCGTCGCCGCGGATCGGGGTGACCAGCGCGCCGCTGTAGTCCTCCCCCGGCTTGGCGCACTCGACGGTGACGCCCTGGTACCTCGTCAGGAACGGCTTCTCCGGGCAGGCCTGGTTGAGGCTGACGGCGCGCTGCACCGTGCCGGTCAGACCGTCCGCGCGGTAGACGCCGAGCACCGCGCCGACACCGTCCGGCGTGCAGAACGCCCGGGCGCCGCTGACGTGTTCGAGCCGGCCGACGGCCAGGCTGCGCGCACAGACCGTGCTCAGCAGGCTGGAGACGGCCGGGTCGTTCTTGCCGGTGGAGAGGTGGTCGACCACGCTCTCCGAGCCGAGGTTGCTCGCACCGGAGGATGTCGGGTCGTAGCCGGCCGCACCGGCGTCGCTCGGGCGCGGCTGGAAGTACTGCGGCAGCGGGTCGCCCTTGGCGTCGCTGAAGCTCTGCCCGATCAGTGAGCTCGCGTCAGCCGCCTTGCCGGGACCACCCAGCGCTGAGCCCTGGGCCGCGTGGCGCAGTCCGGGCACCTGCGCGACGGCGGTCATGCCGAGCGGGTAGGCGAGGCCGAGCAGCAGGGTCAGTGCCAGCACCACCCGTGCCGCGACGAGATGTTGGGCCACCCACGAGGGCAGCCTGGAGAGGGTGTTCATGGTCAGATCCCCGGGATGAGCTGGACGATCGTCAGGTCGATGAGCTTGATGGCCAGGAACGGCACGAGCACGCCGCCGAGGCCGTAGATCCACAGGTTGCGGGTCAGCAGCGCGGAGGCGCTGCTCGGCCGGTACCGCACGCCGCGCAGGGCCAGCGGGATCAGCGCGACGATGATCACCGCGTTGAAGATGACTGCGGAGAGGATCGCCGAGGTCGGCGAGTGCAGCTGCATGATGTTGACCGCACGCAGCGACGGGTAGACCGCGCCGAACATGGCCGGGAGGATCGCGAAGTACTTGGCGATGTCGTTGGCGATCGAGAAGGCCGTCAACGCGCCTCGGGTGATGAGGAGTTGCTTGCCGATCTCGACAATCTCGATGATCTTGGTGGGGTCGGAGTCGAGGTCGACCATGTTCCCGGCCTCCTTGGCCGCGGTCGTCCCCGTGTTCATCGCCACGCCGACGTCCGCCTGGGCCAGGGCCGGGGCGTCGTTGGTGCCGTCGCCGGTCATGGCGATCAGGTGGCCGCCCTCCTGCTCGCGCTTGATCAGCGCCAGCTTGGCCTCGGGCGTCGCCTCGGCCAGGAAGTCGTCGACGCCCGCCTCCTCGGCGATCGCCCGCGCGGTGACGGGGTTGTCGCCGGTGACCATCACGGTCCGGATGCCCATCCGGCGCAGTTCCGCGAAGCGGGCGGCCAGACCGGGCTTGACGGTGTCCTTGAGGTGGATCACGCCGAGCACGCGGGCGGGCCGAGCGTCCCCGCCTGCCGTATTGGACCAGGTCTCGGCAACGGCCAGCGGCGTGCCACCGGCGGCGGACACCTGGTCGACCTGCGCGCCGAGGGCCTCCGGGACGACGCCCCCGTGCTCCTCGACCCACGCGGCGACGGCCGCCGCCGCGCCCTTGCGCAGCCGTCGGCCGTCCGGCAGGTCGACGCCGGACATTCTGGTGGTGGCGCTGAACGCCACCCAGACGGCGTCGGGCGGTGAGGCGACCCGGCCCCCTGTGCCTGAGCCGCCGATTCCCGCGTCGTCGACGAACTCGACCACCGAGCGGCCCTCGGGCGTCTCGTCCGCGAGGCTGGAGAGCCGTGCCGCGTCGGCGAGTTGACCGAGCGGGGTGGACCCGACCGGCAGCAGCGCGGCGGCTCGCCGGTTGCCGAAGGTGATGGTGCCGGTCTTGTCGAGCAGCAGCGTGGAGACGTCGCCCGCCGCCTCGACCGCGCGCCCGGACATCGCCAGCACGTTGCGCTGCACCAACCGGTCCATACCGGCGATGCCGATCGCCGAGAGCAGGCCGCCGATGGTGGTCGGGATCAGGCAGACCAGCAGCGAGACCAGGACGACGCCGGTCACCCCGGCGCCGGTCAGCGCGGCGGTGTCGTGGGCGGCGCCCATGTACTGCTTGGAGAAGATCGCCATCGGCTGCAGCGTGACGACCGCGACCAGGAAGACGAAGGTCAGCATGACCAGCAGCAGGTTGAGTGCCAGCTCGTTCGGCGTCTTCTGCCGGTCGGCGCCCTCGACGAGGGTGATCATGCGGTCCAGGAAGCTCTCGCCCGGCTCCTGGCTGATCCGCACCACGATCACGTCCGACAGCACGGTCGTCCCGCCGGTCACCGCACAGCGGTCGCCGCCGGACTCGCGGATGACGGGCGCGGACTCACCGGTGATCGCGGACTCGTCGACGCTCGCCACACCGGCGATCACGTCACCGTCGCCGGGCACCAGTTGGCCCGCCACGACCGCGACGACGTCGCCGCGCCGCAGTTCGGCGGCGGCGACCTCCTCGGCCCGGCAGCCGTCGACGGCGGTGCCGAGCTCGGGGGCCCAGTCCAGCAGGCGGCGGGCGGTGGTCTGCCGCCTGGTCCGGCGCAGCGAGTCGGCCTGCGCCTTGCCGCGGCTCTCCGCGACCGCCTCGGCCAGGTTGGCGAAGACGACGGTCAGCCAGAGCCAACCGGTGATCAGCCAACCGAAGAGCGAGGAGTGAGCGATCGTCAAGCCGGTCGTCAGTACCGCACCGACCTCGGTGACGAACATGACCGGGTTGCGGTAGAGGGTGCGCGGGTCGAGCTTGCGGAGCGCGGCGGGCAGGCCGCGCCAGAGCTGCTTCGGGTCCAGCAGACCGCCGCCGACGCGGTGCGACCGGTCGGCGTCGGGCGGTCGGACGGGCTGCGCCACGTCCGGCGGGGCGGGGGTTCGGGTGGCGGCGGTCATCAGAAACGCTCCGGGTACTTCACGGCGGCTGTCAGGTAGGCCACCAGGGCAGCTGCCACCAGCAGGCCCACCACGTTGTCGGCGGTCACGGCTCACGCTTTCGTTGGTGCGAGGGGGTGTCGAACTGTCGGCGTTCGGGTTCATGCGGGCAGGACCGAACCGTCAGCGCTTTGCGCCGACCGGACGGCGACGTTGCGTCCCGGGCACGGGGGCTCCGGCGACGCCCACGACCACGTGGGACGGGACACCACGGGCGGGGACCTGCTCCGGCCAACGCGCCCATCCGGCGGTCGACTCGGCCGATGAGGACGCCGTCGGTGACGAGGCGACCACCAGCGGGTCGACGGTGAGTTCGGCGACACCCAGGGCTGCGGCCATGCCACGCAGCGAGGCCTCGGAGAGGCGGACGCACCGGTGCTCGGCACCGAGCACCGCGGCGAGCTGGCGCTCGCTGGTGAAGGCGATCGCCGTCCGAGCACCGCGCGGCGAACGGAAGAAGCGGATCACCTCCCCGGCAGGACCCGACCGGACCGGGACCAGAAGCAGTCCAGCCGGGATGCGTTCGCCGGGTTCGGGGTCCTCGCCGATGACAGGGGTGAGCATCACGGGCGCCTTTCGACAGAAGGGGTGAGGGGGCGTCACCCGGCTGCCTTCTTGCGGCCGGTGAGCGCGCCACGAAGGCTATTCCCGCTGCTCCCGAGCCTGGGCCCGGTCCTGACGCGTTCCTGACGCGCGCGGCGGCAATGTTGTCGGCGTCGTGCCATGCGGGTGACGCCGATCACTCGCGGGACCGCCGTCGGGCGGTCACAGCACCCGCGCGGGGCGCTTGACAGCACCGTGGTGGAAAGACGGCGTCAAGACATCCCGCCGGCGCGTAAGGCATGCGTGAGGAGAGGCCGACCACCGCCGCTCGCCGATGTTGAATCAGCTGCACGGCGGGGCGCGCAGCGTCCTCACAGCCTGACTCCGCTGCCGTCCCGCCGGACCAGCACGCAGCTCAGCACCCAGCTCAGCACTCAGCACCCCGCCAGATCTCAGCACTCAGACCGGAACGGGTCCGCGTCATGGAGAACAGCGCGCCATCGCTCGTACACGGCGGACACGGCCGTGTCGTGGTCGGTGTCAGTGGCAGCCCGACCAGCCTGCACGCGCTGCGGGCCGCCTTCGCCCGGGCGTCCGAGACGCGGCGCCCGCTGCTGGCCGTGCTCGCCTGGAGTCCCCCGGCGGGCGAGGTCACCCACCGGGTGCCACCGGGCCCGTCACTCGTCGCACTGTTCGGCCGCGAGGCGGCGGAGCGCCTGCGGTTGAGCCTGGCGGTCACGGTCGGACGGCTGGACGGGCGCGTGCCGGTGCACACGGCGGTCGTGCGCGGCGACGCGGGCGTGCTGCTGGTCGCCACGGCGAGCGACGACGACCTGCTGGTGATCGGCTCGGGCGAACAAGCCTGGCCCGAGCGCCTCGTGCACGGCCGCACCGCCCGCTACTGCCTGCGCCACGCCCACTGCCCGGTCCTGACGGTCCCGGCCCCGCCGCAGCTCACGGCGCTCCCCCGCGCCGAACGCCACCGCCTGCCGGACTGCTTCGCACAGGCGGAGACCTGCGATCCGCAGCTGCCGTACCTCTAGCACCGGTAACACCGGTCATGCCGGTAAACGCTTTCCAATGCCGCTCGTGCGATCTAGGCTGCTCCCGTGCGCCTCGCCCTCTCGACGCTCGGTCTGCCCGGCCTGCCGCTGGCCGACACCGTCCGCCTCGCTACCCAGCACGGCTGGCAGGGACTCGAACTACGTTGCGCCGCAGGCGAATCCATCCATCCTGAGCTCAGTCCCGACGAACGCCGCGCGGCGCGCCGCCTGCTGCAGCGGTCCGGCATCACACCGCTCTGCCTGGCGAGCTACGTCGGCGTCGTCGCCCCGGGGGACGACGCACCGGTCGTCGCCGCGCTCCGCGCCCACCTCCGCCTCGCCGCCGACCTCGGCGCACAGTCCGTCCGCGTGTTCCCGAGCGGCGGGAACGGCCCGCTCGCGGACGGGGACCAGCGCGCGGCGCACCGCCTCACCGCCGTCGCCGACGAGGCGGAACGACTGGGCGTGCGCGTCCTGCTGGAGACCCACGACTCCCACCGCGCCGCCCGCGACGTGGCGCGCGTCGTCTCCCGGGTCGACCACCCGTCGGTCGGCGCACTGTGGGACCTGATGCACACCTGGCTCGCGGGAGAGTCCCCGTCCGACTCCTGGGCGGCGGTCGCCCCGCATCTCGGCCACACCCAGGTCAAGGACGTCGCCGGCCCTGACGACCTCACCCCGCTCGCCCTCGGCGCAGGCGTTCTGCCGATCGCGGAGTGCCTCGCCCTGCTGCCGCCCGACAGTTGGGTGTCCTGGGAGTACGAAGCACCCTGGCACCCAGCCGCGCCCCCACTCCCCGCCCTCCTCGCCGAAGGCGCGCGCTACCTCTCCCGGCCCGGGGCTCAGCGCCCCCGGACTCCGTGACGTCGGACGCCTGATCCCGGCATCCCGGCATCCCGGTCAACGATCCTTCGCCCGTAAGGGGTCGTTCTGCCGGGACCCGAGGTGGGCATGAAGAGAAGGGAGGCGTCGGCCACCGAAAGGATCACTGACATGCCCCTGACTGTTGCACAGGTCCTCGCTGCCAAGCCCGACGGCGGCGGCACGGTTCACACCATCGGAAGGGACCGCACGGTGCTCGATGCACTGACGCTGATGGCAGCGAAGGGGATCGGCGCGCTCGTCGTCATGGCCGAGGGGCAGATCGCCGGGATCGTCACCGAGCGGGACTACGCCCGCAAGGTCGAACTTCACCGACGCTCGGCCGCCACCACACGCGTCGAGGAGATCATGACCGCGAAGGTCCGCTACGTCGAACCGACCCAGAGCGCGGACGAGTGCATGGCGCTGATGACCGAGCACCGCATGCGCCACCTGCCGGTCCTCGACGCCGGACGGCTGAGCGGCATCATCTCCATCGGCGACCTGCTCAAGCAGCAGCTCGCCGACCAGCAGTTCACCATCGACCAGTTGGAGCACTACATCCACGGCGCACCGAGCTCCGCCCCGCCGTACTGACCACGTCCGCGCGTTCACCCCCGAGGTCGCCGCGTTCCCGGCAAAGCGAACCGCGCGGGCGCGTGAACCCGGCGTGAGCACGAAGTGGCCGGACTGCGCTGCTGTCTCAGGCAGAGATCAATCGTTCGCCGATGGCACGGAGTGGCGGCAACGCGGGTAGCAAGTCCGCGAAGAGATCGAAGAGATCGTCGTGGAAGGGATGGACGCGGGCCATGAGCAGCGACACGTGGCATACCGGATTCACCCATTGGATAGTGCAGCAGGTGCGCGCCAACGGCATCGTCGAGCAGGAGATCCCCGAGGCGTTGCTCTGGTGCTGGACCAGCGCCGCCCGGTCGACCGGTCTGGACCCGGAGGACGTACGGGAGATCGCCGGACGCACCGGGGCGGCCGAGAGCGACGTGCTCGCGGCATGCGGGCGCGACAACGCGCAGTGGGCCGCCGAGCAGGACCGGTTCGACCAGCCGGACCTGGTCGCGCTCGACGAGTACCTCGACACCGTCCTCGGCGGTCTCTTCCCCTCATCGTGAACGGACAGCAGGCCCTGCCTGCCGGCGGCCCCTCCGTTCGACGCCCGCCGGGAGGGCACCCCGGCGGGTGGCCGCCCGCCGGGGTAACGGGCGGCCACCGGCCATCAGGCGGTTGCGGTCAACCGCGAAGGAGCGCTCAGGAGTTGAGCTCCTCCAGGGTGCGGCCGCGGGTCTCGGTCGCGAAGAGGGCGACCACCGTGCCGACCACCGCGACGCAGCCGAGCTGGGCGAAGACGGTGGCCAGGTCGCCGCCTCCGCTCAGGATCGCGCCGACGGCGATCGGGCCGAGGATGATGCCGAGGCGGTTCCACACCCCGCCGAACGCCGAACCCATGGCGCGGGTGCGGGTCGGGTAGAGCTCCGGGGTGTAGAGGTACAGCGTCACGTTGGTGGCGTAGACGAACAGCGTCGCGACCGAGGCCAGCACCGCGACCTGTCCGCCGCTGTGGACGCCCATGCCCGCCAGGACGAGCAAGGCCACGGCCGCGCCGCCCATGCCGAGGACGAGGGCGGGACGACGGCCGATGCGGTCCACCAGGAGCGCCACCACCAGACAGCCGACCAGACCCGTCAGGTTGCTGAGCAGGGTGTAGTCCAGCGCCCTCTGCAACGTCAGGTGGAAGTGCGAGGTGTAGACCGAGGGCAGCCAGGAGGCCGTGCCGTAGTTGACGTAGTACGCGACGAACCACAGGGCCGAGACCACTGCGGTGCGTCTGAGGTAGCGCCCGGCGAAGAGGTCACGCAGGCTGCCGCGTGACTCCTCCCGCACGCTCGTTGCGGCAGGCGGAGGCAGCTCCTCGCCGCTGGACGCGGCGATCTCCGCCTCGATCCCGGCGAGCACGCGCTCCGCCTCCGCGGTGCGCCCACGGGCCAGGAGCCAGCGCGGGGACTCAGGGATCCGACGCTGCAGGAAGGCGATCAGGACGGCCGGAACTCCGCCGATGACGAAGAGCGCGCGCCAGCCGAAGGTGGGGACGACCCAGCTGGCGACCAGGGTGGCGGCGGCGAGTCCGGCCGGGAAGATCAGCTCGTACATCAGCACGAAGCGCCCGCGGCGCTCCGACTTGGCGATCTCGTTGATGTAGGTCGCCGCCACCGGCACCACACCCCCGATGCCGAAGCCCTGGATGGTCCGGAACAGGAAGAAGAGGGCGAAGCCCGGGGCCGCGGCGACCGCGAAACTCGCCACCGCGGTGATCGCCACGCCGAGCGCGACGGTACGGACCCGGCCGATCCGGTCACCGGCCCAGCCGGCGGCGACCGCGCCGAGCAGCATGCCGATCGAGCTGCTGGTGATGATCTCAGTGCCCTGACCTGCGGTGAGATGCCACTGCTTGGTGAGCACCGGCAGGGTGGACGCGGTCAGCAGTTGGTCGAAGGCCTCGAAGAAGGTCACCGCACCGATGACGGTACGGACCTTGGTGTGCCAGCGGGACTGGGGGAGTCTCTCGATTCTGGCGGCGACGGAGGCGACGGCCGTGGTGGGCGCCACTGTGGCCATGCGGGTTCCCTTCGAATGGGAGCGGGGGTGTCGCCGACCTTAAGAGGAGCTATCTAAGCGGTCAATAGCTTTGGCCTTAGTGATTACGGCTTCTCACCTCGTGGACGCTCCACCCGCAGTCGGACATATCCACGCGACACGGCAAGAAGTTCCCCAAGGGCCTTGCGCGGAAATAATTAAGCACTTAGATTTCTCCGCACCGAACGACCGCCCGGAAGGAATGGGTGCGCATGAGCATGCAGTCGGAGCCCTCCCACAGTCCCCACAGCGTGGAGTTGCCGGCCGACGAGATCCTCGTCGGCGGACGCTGGCGCCGTGGCCGTGGCCTGACCATCCGGCCTCTCGACCCGGCCACCGGCCAGGAGTTGACGGTCATTCAGGCTGCCTCGGTCGAGGACGTCGAGGAGGCCGCCCGGGCGGGTGCCCGGGCCGCCGCTGACCCGGCGTGGCGGAGCCTGCTGCCGCACGAGCGGGCCCGCTACCTCTACCGGATCGCGGAGCTGATCGAGCGCGACACCGACACGCTGTCCGCGCTGCAGACCGCCAACACCGGCAAGACGCGTGCCGAGACCACTGCCCTGGTCCGCAGCGCCGCCGGGACCTTCCGCTATGTCGCCGCCACGCTGGAGACCGCGGAGGATGCCCTCACCCCCTCCCGTGGCTCCTACCTGACCATGAGCGTCCACGAGCCGCTGGGCGTGGTCGGCGCGATCACACCGTGGAACTCCCCTATCGCCTCCGAGGCGCAGAAGGTCGCCCCGGCACTGGCGGCGGGCAACGCGGTGCTGCTCAAGCCCGCCGAGTGGACGCCGTTGGTCGCGCTGGCGCTCGGGCGGATCGTCGAGGAGGCCGGTCTGCCCGCCGGTCTGCTCTCGGTCCTGCCGGGCAAGGGCAGCGTCATCGGCGACGCGATCGTGCGGCACCCGCTGGTCGCCAAGGTGACCTTCACCGGCGGCACCACCACCGGACGCACCATCGCGCACCACGCCGCCGACAAGCTGATCCCGGTCTCCCTGGAGCTGGGCGGCAAGTCCCCGACGGTCGTGCTGCCCGATGCCGACCTCGAACAGGCCCTGGCGGGCGTGCTGTTCGGGATCTTCTCCAGCAGCGGCCAGGCCTGCATCGCGGGCTCCCGGCTCTTCGTGCCGGAGTCGATCTACGAGCAGTTCGTCGGTGAACTCGTGCGCCGGACGCGGCAGTTGCGCGTAGGGCCGGGCACCGACCCGACCACCCACGTCGGCCCGCTGGTACACCCGCGACACCGGGACGCGGTCGCCGCCCACGTCGAGCTGGCCCGCAAGGAGGGCGGCCGGATCCGCTGCGGCGGCGCGGCCCCCGAGGGCGAGCAGTACGCCGGTGGCGCCTACTACCTGCCGACCGTCATCGACGGCCTGCCGAACGACGCCCGCACCTGCCAGGAGGAGACCTTCGGCCCGGTGCTGGTCTGCCTCCCGTACCAGGACGAGGAGGACCTGCTGGCCCAGGCCAACGACTCGGTCTACGGCCTGGCCTGCGGCATCTGGACGCGCGACGCCCGCGCCGCCTGGCGACTGGCCGGGCGGTTGGAGGCCGGGACGGTCTGGATCAACACCTACAAGCAGTTCAGCTCCTCCACCCCGTTCGGCGGGTTCAAGGAGAGCGGCCTGGGCCGGGAGAAGGGCCGCGACTGGATCCGCTCCTACCAGCGGCAGAAGTCCCTGTACTGGGGCACCGACGCCGACCCGCTGCCCTGGGCGGCCGTCTGATGCCACGTCGGACATCGAGGCCGAGCCACCCGCACCAACCCCTGGAGATCCCCATGAGCCTGACGGTCGCGCCGCCCCCGCCCGTCGCCCGGCTGCGCCGACTGCGCGCGGTCGAACTGCGCACCCCCCACTTCGCCGCCTCCGGCGACTTCTACCGCGAGGTCTGGGGCTTGGAGCAGGTCGAGTCGGACCGCGACGGCAGCTGGCTGCGCGGCACCGGCGACAACCACCACGTGCTGAGCCTGCAGCGCGCCGAGGCCAACGGCCTGGGCCGGATCAGCTTCGCCGTGACGACCCCGGCCGAGGTCGACGAGGCCGCCCGACGCCTGCTCGCCCGCGGCATCGTCCCGGTCGCGGGCCCCGGTCGGCTGGACCAGGTCGGCGGCGGCTACGGGCTGCGCTTCACCGACCCCGAGGGCCGCCTGATCGAGCTCTCCGCGGACGTCGAGGCCGTCGTCCCGCGCGACCAGCTGGGCTCGCCCGTGCCGGTGGGCGTGACCCACGTGGTGCTGAACACCGTGGACATCGACGCCGCCGTCGCCTTCTACTGCGAGGTGCTCGGCATGCGGGTCTCGGACTGGTCCGCGCACCAGATGGCCTTCCTCCGCATCAACAGCGACCACCACTGCATCGCCTTCCACCAGGCGGAGTGGGCCTCGCTCAACCACGTCGCGTACGAGATGCCGTCGGTGGACCACTTCATGCGCGGGCTGGGCCGGCTCAAGCACCACGGCATCGCCCCGCAGTGGGGACCGGGACGGCACGGGCCCGGCAACAACACCTTCTCCTACTTCACCGACCCGGCCGGGCTGGTCTGCGAGTACACCTCCGACGTCGCCCAGGTCGTCGAGGACCAGTGGCTCTGCCGGACCTGGCCCCGGACGCCGGAACTGTCCGACCTGTGGGGCACGGCCGGACCGCCGTCCACCACCGTCCGCAGCCACATGGCCGGGATCCCGGACCCGGGCCCGCTCGCCAACCGCGAAGGAGCGCGCGCATGAGCACCATCACCGAGGCACCCGGAACGACCGCAACGCGGCGCGTCGGGCTGGTCGGCTGGGGCGCGATCGGCCAGGTCGTCGGCAACGCGCTGGCCGAAGGCCGGGTCCCCGGCGCCGAGTTGGTCGGCATCGTCGACAACCGCACCCTGACCGGTCTCCCCGCCCAACAGCTCGCCTTCGAGCAGGCGCTGGAGTCCTGCGATCTGATCGTCGAGGCGGCCGGGCAGTCCGTGGTCCGCGAGTGGGGCGAGCGGGTGCTCGCCGCGGGCGTCGACCTGATGGTCTGCTCCAGCGGCGCGCTGACCGACGCCGCCCTCGCCGAGCGGCTGCGCACGACCGGTCCCGGTCGGGTCTACTTCACCGGCGGTGCGGTCGGCGGCCTGGACCTGCTCCAGGCGGTGCGCGGACTCGGCCCGCTGACCACCGTCCGGCTCACCACCACCAAGCTGCCGCGCACGCTCCTCCAGCCGTGGATGGACCCGGAACTGACGGAGCGTCTGGAACGTGCGGAGGGGCCGGTCGAGGTGATGCGCGGCACCGCCTGCGACGTTCCGGCCAAGTTCCCCAAGTCGACCAATGTCGCCGCGTCCGTCGCCCTCGCCGTCGGCGACCCGCGCGCGGTCGAGGTGGTCGTGATGGCCGACCCGGCGGCGGTGCTGACCCGGCACGTGATCGAGGCCGAGGGCACCCACGGCAGCTACCGGTTCGAGGTCAACCACCGCCCCGACCCGGTCAACCCGGCCACCAGCCAGGTCGTCCCGCACGCGGTGCTGCGCAGCCTGGACGCGGTGCTGGGCCGCTCCGGGATGGTCCTCTAATGGATGTGGAAGCGCTCGCCGACGGCGTGCACGTCGTCGAGTCCGGGCCCCGCCTGGTCAACGGCAAGGACGCGCCGCTGCTGCTCTGCCTGCACGGGATCGGCTCCTCCTCCGCCTCGTTCGCGCGGCTGGCCGAGGACCTCGCCGACAGCGTCCGCGTCGTCCGCTGGGACGCTCCGGGCTACGCGGCCTCCGCCGACCCGGAGCAGGCTCCCGGCCTGGACGGATACGCGGACGCCGCAGCGGAGTTGATCCGGCGGCGCGGTGGGAGCGCCCACGTGCTCGGCGTCTCCTGGGGTGGCGTGATCGCGCTGCGGCTGGCGGTCCGTCATCCGGAGCTGGTCGCCTCGCTGGTGGTGGCCGACTGCAGCGTCGGCTCCGGCGCCGATCCGGACGCCACGCAGCGGATGCGGGCCCGCGCCGGTCAGTTGGCTGAGCAGGGTTCCGAGGCGTTCGCCGCCGAGCGCGGACCGCGCCTGGTCTCCGACGCGGCCCCGGCCGAGCTGGTGGACCGTGTGGCGCGCACCATGGCCGACAGCATCCGCCTGCCCGGCTACGGCTACGCCGCCGAGGCGATGGCCGAGGCCGACCTCACCCCCGAACTGCCGCAGATCACCGCCCCCGTACTGGTGGTCTGCGGCGAGAAGGACCGCGTCACCGGCCCGGCGGCCTCGCAGGCCGTCGCCGGAGGACTGCGGCGCGTCGCCTACGTGGTGATCGCCGACGCCGGGCACCTGGCCAACCAGGAGCAGCCGGACGCCTTCCACTCCTGGGTACGCGCACACCTGCACGTCACCGCGCGCGTGCCGTTCTGACCACCCACCCGAGCTTTCTGACTGTCCGTCATATCAACTCGCCAGCAAGCAAGGAGCATCTCCATGCCACTCGACCCCACCCCGTACCACGACGGCTCCGACCTGGCCTCGTTCACCGACTCGCTGATCGCCACCAAGGCCTCGCGCGAGCCCGACTGGGACACCCTCGCGTTCCAGGCCAAGGCCGGTGACCAGTACCGCCGCGCCCAGATCCGCTACGTCGGCTCCGGTGCGACCGGCAACCACGAGGGCGACAACCGGATCCTCCCCTCCGGCGGCTTCACCTTCTCCAACATGCTGCTGCCGCCCGGCGCCGAGGGCCCCGAGCACACCCACCACGACGTCGAGGAGGCCTTCTTCGTCCTGGAGGGCCAGGTCCGCGTGGGCATCCACCGCGGCGCCGACGAGATCGAGTACCGCACCCTCGGCTACCGCGACATGATCGTGGTCCCGGCCGGTGTGGCCCGCTCGCTCAAGAACGAGGGCGACACCGACGCGCTCTTCTGCGTCGTCATCGGCACCCAGAAGCCGCAGGTCCCGACCTACCCCGAGCACTCGCCGATGCACGGCGTCACGCGCGGCTGATGGCCGACGACACAGTACGGCGCACGGTCGTCGTGACCGGTGCGGGCCGCGGCCTCGGACTGGCCACGGCGCACCGGATCGGCCGCGACGGCTACCGCGTCGTCGTCGCCGAACTGGACGCCGAGCGCGGCGAACAGGCCGTGGCCGAGCTGCGGGCGGCCGGCGTCGACGCGGTCTTCCACCCGCTCGACGCCGGCTCCCCCGAGTCGGTCGACGCCCTGGCCGCCGCGCTGGCCGCGGACGGGACCCGGCTCTACGGCCTGGTCAACAACGCCGCTCTGGCGAACGCGGTGGGCGGCAAGCCGTTCCACGAGATCGACGTCGCGGCCTGGGACCGGATCGCCACGGTCAACGCGCGCGGCCCCTGGCTGGTGGCGCGCGGGCTCTGGCCGCTGCTGGCCGCCGAGGGCGAGGGACGGATCGTCAACCTGGCCTCCGACGCGGCGCTCTACGGGTCGCCGCGCCTCGCGCACTACGTCGCCTCCAAGGGATCCGTGATCGCGCTGACCCGGGGGATGGCGCGGGACGCGGGCGACGCCGGGGTCACCGTCAACGCGGTGGCCCCGGGCCTGACCGAGGGCGAGTCCGCGGTCGACATCCCGGCCGAGCGGCACGAGCTCTACCGGCTGAACCGCGCGGTGAAGCGTCCGCAGCGGCCGGAGGACCTGGTCGGGCTGATCGCCTTCCTGGTCGGCCCCGAGTCCGGCTACATCACCGGCCAGACCTTCGCCGTCAACGGCGGCTTCACCATGCACTGAGCAATGCACTGAGCACTGCACTGACAGCACCACGAAGAGGGAGAACACCATGGACCTGGGCCTCTCCGGCCGCGGCATCCTGGTCACCGGAGGCAGCTCCGGGGTCGGCCTCGCGACCGTCCGCATGCTGCTCGCCGAAGGGGCCAAGGTCGCCACCTGCGGACGCCGTGCGGACGCGCTCTCGGGAGCCCTCGCCGGGCTCGCCGAGCGCTACGGCGACGACCACCTGTTCCACGCGCCGTGCGACGTGCGCGACGCAGCGGCGGTCGACGCCTTCGTCAGCCGCGCCGCCGAGCAGCTCGGCGGCCTCGACGGACTGGTCAACAACGCGGGCGCCTCTCGGATGAAGCGCCTGCACCAGACCACCGCCGAGGACTGGCGTGACGAGCTGGACCTGAAGTTCTCCGGCGTGCTCAACCCGACCCTCGCCGCACTGCCGCACCTGCGGAGGTCCGACGCGGCCTCCGTGGTGAACATCAACGCGGTGCTGGCCAAGCAGCCGGAGCCGCACCTGATCACCACCAGCGCGGCGCGGGCCGGAATCCTCAACCTCTCCGCCTCGCTGGCCCAGGAGCTCGCCGCCGAGGGCGTCCGGGTCAACTCCGTCTGCCTGGGCCTGATCGACACCGGTCAGTGGACCCGCCGGTTCCAGGCCGACGACGCCGGGATCGACTACGCCACCTGGCAGGCCGAGTTCGCCGCCCGGCGCGGTATCGCGCTCGGCCGCTTCGGCACCGCCGACGAGGTCGCGTACGCGGTCACCACCCTGCTCTCCCCGCGCGCCGGGTACATCACCGGCGCCAGCGTCGACGTCGCCGGCGGCGTCCACCGCGGCACCCACTGACACCCCCGCACCGCCCCCGCACAGCCCCCGCAGTACCGGCCGTACCGAAGGAACTCCCCCCATGACCCCACCCAACGGCGGCGACCTGCTGGTCGAGCTGCTCCGTGCCCACGGCACCGACACCGTCTTCGGTGTCGTCAGCGTCCACAACCTGCCGCTCGTCGAGGCCGTCGATCGCGAGCTGCGCTTCGTCCCCGTCCGGCACGAGGCCGCCGCGGTCAACGCCGCCGACGGCTACGCCCGTGCCACCGGCCGTCTCGGCTGCGCCCTGACCAGCACCGGCACCGGTGCGGGCAACGCGGCGGGCTCGCTGATCGAGTCGCTGAGCGCCGGGACGTCGGTGCTGCACGTCACCGGTCAGATCGACACCCCGTACCTGGGCCTGGGCCGCGGCTTCATCCACGAGACCAAGGACCAGCCCGCCATGCTGACGGCGGTCTCCAAGCACGCCGCCACGGTCCACGACGCCGCCTCGGCCGCCGACGTGCTGCGCGAGGCCGCCGCAGCCGCGCTGGCCGCGCCGGGTGGCCCGGCCAGCGTCGAGTGGCCGATCGACCTGCAGTACGCGGAGCAGACGCCCGGTCAGATCAGTGCCCCCGCCGCTGCCGTGGCAGCCCCGCTCCCCGACGCTGCCGCCTTGGACGAGGCCGCCGCGCTGCTCGCCGCCGCCCGGCGTCCGTTGATCTGGGCGGGAGGCGGCGCGACCGGCGCCCGCGCGGAGCTTGCCGAACTGCTGACGCTGACCGGCGCGGGCCTGCTGACCAGCAACTCAGGGCGTGGCTCGGTCCCCGAGGACGACCCGCGCGTGGTGGGCAACTACGCCTCCGCCCCGGCGGGCAGGGCGCTGCTGGCCGAGGCGGACCTGCTGCTCTCCGTCGGCACGCACTTCCGCTCCAACGAAACCCACGACTACCGGCTCGCCGTCCCGGACGCGCACATCCAGATCGACCTGGACCCGGCCGCGCCCGGCCGCGTCTACCCGGCCAAGCACGGGCTGGTCGGCGACGCCGCCGCTGTGCTGGGCGAACTGGCCACTCGGCTGCGCCAGGTGACCCCGCGCACCGACGCCGCCTGGCCCGAGCGCGTGCGCCAGGCCCGGCAGGAGGCACGCGACAGGCAGCGTCACGCCATCGGCCCGCAGGCCGCGATCTGCGACGCGATCCGCGCCCACTACCCGGCCGGCAGCGTGATCGCCCGCGACGTCACCATCCCCTCCTCCACCTGGGGCAACCGGCTGCTGGAGCTCACCGACCCGGCCACCAACGTCTTCCCGCGCGGCGGCGGCATCGGCCAGGGCCTGGCCATGGGCATCGGCGCGGCGGTCGGCCGTCCCGACGTCCCGACCGTGGTGATCGCGGGCGACGGCGGCCTGGCCGTGCACCTCGGCGAGTTGCTGACGCTGGCTCAGGAGCGGCCCCGCCTGTCGCTGCTGGTCTTCAACGACGGCGGCTACGGGGTGCTGCGCAACATGCAGGAGGCGGGAGGCGGTCGGCGCCACGGCGTGGACCTCACCACGCCCGACTTCTTCCTGCTCGCCTCGTCGCTGGGCCTGCCCTTCCACCGGATCACCCAGGCCGACGACGCTGACGCGGTCCTACGTGAGGCTGCGGCTGCCGACGGCCCGACCGTGGTGGAGGTCGACCTGGCCGCGCTCGGCCCGATGAACGTCCCGTTCACGCCCCCGGTGAGCGTCCCCACTGCGACGGGAGGTGCCCGATGAGCCGCACCGAGGACCGCGACATGAAAGAGCGTGACCTGGACCTGCTGGTGCACCGCACCACTTGGGAGGCCGACGGGGTGCTCTCCGTCGAGCTGGTCCACCCCGAGGGCGCGGAGCTGCCCGCGTGGACGCCCGGTGCGCACATCGACGTCCATGTCGGCGCGCACGTGCGGCAGTACTCGCTCTGCTCCGACCCTGCCGACCCGACGCGGTACCGGATCGGCGTGCTGCGCGAGCCCTCCTCGCGGGGCGGCTCGGCGCACGTCCACGACACGCTGCGGCCGGGACAGACGGTGCGGGTGCGCGGGCCGCGCAACCACTTCGAGCTCGACCACGCCGCCGAGCGCTACCTCTTCGTCGCGGGCGGCATCGGCATCACGCCGCTGCTCGCCATGGCGCGCGACGCCGCCCAGCGTGGTGTCCCGTGGCAGCTGGTGCACGGCGGACGCCGCCGCGACTCGATGGCCTTCGGCGCCGAACTGCGGGCGCTGGCCCAGGAGTCGGGCGCGTCCGGCTCCTCCGGCAGCGTCGCGTTCGTGCCCGAGGACGAGTGCGGACGGATCGACCTGGACGGTCTGCTGACCGACCTCGCCCCCGGCACCCAGGTCTACTGCTGCGGTCCCGAGCCGCTGCTGGCCGCCGTCGAGCAGCGCTGCGACGCCCGCACCGAGCGCTTCGCGGCCCCGGCCGCCGCGCCCGCCGACCCGTCCGGTGAGTCCGCCTTCGAGGTGGTCTGCAACCGCAGCGGCACGACCGTCACCGTCGGGCCCGGCCGCTCGACGCTGGAGGCGCTGGAGGCGGCGGGCATCCCCGTCTCCTCCTCCTGCCGGGACGGGATCTGCGGCACCTGCGAGACCCCCGTCCTCGACGGCGAGGTCGAGCACCGCGACTTCCTGCTCACCGACGACGAGAAGGCTGCCGGGACGTCGATGATGCTCTGCGTCTCCCGCGCCCGCTCCGCCCGTCTCGTCCTCGACCTCTGAGCTCGAACTGTGAGCTCGACCTATGAGCCTCACCACCGCTTCTGCGATTCCCCACGGAGCAGCCATGGACCAGTACCTGAACATCCGTCAGTCCCGGGACGGCAAGCCCGCCCCCTACGAGATCCGGCTCGCCGGAGCTGTCGAGGAGGTCTTCGGCGGCGGCGACCACGACCTCGCCGGGCTCGTCGCCGGGCTCAACGACCGCGGTCTCTTCGCGCCCGACGGCGCCGCCTGGACCGAGCAGACCTTCACCGCCGAGATGCAGCGCCTGGGAGCCTGACCATGCCGACGACCACCCCCTCATCCATCGGGCTGGACTCCACCAGCGCCGACGAGATCTTCGCCACCGGCCTGCGCAACCAGTGGTACGCCGTGTGCCCGTCCGAGTTCGTCCCCGCGGGCGGGATGCGCCGGGTCACCCGGCTCGGCCGCGACTGGGTGCTGTTCCGCCGTGGCGACGGCACCGTGCACATGCTCGCCGACCGCTGTCCGCACCGCGGCGCGCGGCTGTCCCAGGGCAAGCACCTGGGTGACCGGATCGCCTG
The DNA here is from genome assembly GCF_041262485.1 of Streptacidiphilus sp. BW17. Taxonomy (NCBI): domain Bacteria; kingdom Bacillati; phylum Actinomycetota; class Actinomycetes; order Kitasatosporales; family Streptomycetaceae; genus Streptacidiphilus; species Streptacidiphilus sp. BW17. The sequence continues at coordinate 89,547 of NZ_JBGCCR010000013.1, forward strand.
CTGGTACCACGGTGTCCAGGTCGACGGCCAAGGCACCGTCACCTCCGTGCCGGGCCTGCCCGGTTGCACGCTGGAGGGGCGCACCCTCGTCCAGGCCCCGCCGGTCACCGAGGTCGGCGGCGCGATCCTGGCCTACTTCGGCGACAGCCGGAACCCCGAGCCGTGCGAGCTCACCCTGCCGGAGCCGCTGACCGACCCGGACGTCACGTCGTTCCTCTGCTACGCCGAGTGGAACGCCAACTGGCGCTGGGGCATGGAGAACCTGCTCGACCCCATGCACGGTTCGTTCCTGCACCGCGACTCGCACAGCATGTTCGCGGGCGAGACCACGGCCAAGTTCCGGATCCGCGAGACCGGTCGCGGCTTCTTCTTCGAGAAGACCGACCAGCGCGGCGTCAACTTCGACTGGGTCGAGCTCTGCCGGACCGGCGTCGACTGGGTCGACCTGGAGATCCCCTATCCGCCGACGGCGGGCCCCGGCGGCCCGTTCGGCATCGTCGGCATGGTCACGCCGATCGACGCGGACCGCAGCGTCGTCTTCTTCTGGCGCTACCGCAAGGTCCAGGGCTGGGAGCGCGACGTGTGGCGCTTCCTCTACCGAACAACGCTGGAGCCGCGCCACTGGGAGGTGCTGGAGCAGGACCGCCTGGTCCTGGAGGCCCTCCCCGCCGACGCCGACCAGGCGGAGAACCTCTACCAGCACGACCTCGGCGTCGTCCGGGTGCGCCGGATGTACCGCGCCGAGGCCGAGAAGCAGGCCGCTGCCGCCGTCACGCCCTGACTGCGGTCGGCAGCACAAGCCGAAGAGCCCCGAGCCGATTCCGGCCCGGGGCTCTTCGGTCTCAGTCCTGGGGCGCTGTGGCCTCGTCGCCCACCTGCTCGGCAGCCGCGTCGAGGGAGGTCTCCAGCCGGGCCAGCAGCGCGGCGAGCAGGCGTCGTTCGTCGCCGGAGAGGCCGGCCAGCATCCGGCGCTCGTTGTCCAGGTGCCGCGCGAAGACCTCGTCGACCAGCTTCAGACCACGCTCCGTCAGCCGCGAGCGGACGATGCGGCGGTCGTTCTCGTCGCGCTCACGGACGATCAGTCCGTCCTTCTCCAGCCGGTCGGCGCGCAGCGTCATGCCCGCGCTCGTGATCAGCCCGCTGGCTGCCAACTGCCCGGCCGTCAGCCGGTACGGCGCGCCGGCGCGGCGCAGCGCGGTCAGCACGTCGAAGCCGGCGATGTTGAGGCCGTACTCCTCCAGCGAGTCGGTGAGCAGCGACTGGTACCGCGCGAAGGTGCGGTGCAGCCGGGCCATCACCTGCAGCGGTTCGGTGTCCAACTCCGGGCGCTCGCGCCGCCAGTCCGCCACGACCGCGTCGACGGCATCCCCCGTGCCCTCGCCTGTGCTCGCTGCACGGGACCGCGGGTACCCCATCTCGGACCTCCTGCCCGGCCGGCTGCCATGCCTGCTGCCGGACATGATCCTATCGCCCGCCCCGGGTCCGGTTGGGCCGGGCGGGTGGCGTTCGGGCGGCTGATCAGTGCGTTCACGATCCGATCACGCCGGTCCGCTGTAGCTTCCGCCAGGGCGGACAAGAACTGATTAAGGAAAGTCTTCGGACCTTCAACAACGTGTTGACGCCACGCGGCCACACCTCTACCTTCCTCTCAAACGGAAAGAACTTTCCGTATTGTGGAAGAACCCAGGCCGCCCGGCTCCTCGCGCGGCCGTCCCGCGCCCGCAGAAGGAGCGCCCCCATGAACCTCGCGCCGCGTGAGATCGACAAGCTCTACGTGTACGTGGTGGCCGACCTGGCCCGCCGACGCCGCGACCGCGGTCTCAAGCTCAACTACAGCGAGGCCGTCGCGCTGATCAGCGAAGGCATCCTGGAGGGCGCCCGCGACGGGCGCACCGTCGCCGAGTGCATGGAGCTCGGCAAGGACATCGTCGGAGCCGACGACGTGATGCCCGGCGTCCGCGCGATGCTCCCGCTGCTGCAGATCGAGGCCGCGTTCGTGGACGGCACCAAGCTCGTCTCCTGTCACGACCCCATCGGCGCCTGATCCGCGGCGTTGTCACCATCCGCGCAGCCCGCGAAAGAGAGCATCCATGTCAGCAGGCAGACCCGCCTATCTCTACGGAGAGGCGCCGGTAGAGATCAACGCCGGTAGGGCCACGACGCGTGTGCGCGTGAGCAACACCGGGGACCGGGCCGTCCAGATCGGCTCGCACTACCACTTCTTCGAGGTCAACCGCGCCCTCGACTTCGACCGCGAGCAGGCCTTCGGCATGCATCTCGACCTCCCCGCCGGGACCGCCGTCCGGTTCGAGCCGGGCGACACGCGTGAGGTGGACCTGGTGGCCTTCGCCGGGCACCGGCGGCTGGTCGGCTTCAGCGGACTCGTCGACGGCGGCCTCAACTCCGCCGAAACGCGCGCCACGGCACTGCGCCGCGCGGCCGAGCGCGGCTTCCTCGGCGCGCGCCCGGGCAGCAAGGCGGGTGAGCTCTGATGGCGCTCATCCCCCGCAGCCAGTACACCGACCTCTTCGGCCCGACCGTCGGCGACCGGTTCCACCTCGCCGACACCAACCTGGTGGTCGAGGTCGAGAAGGACTTCAACGAGGGCCACTACGGTGACGAGGCCGTCTACGGCGGCGGCAAGGGCATCCGCGACGGGATGGCACAGGACCCGGCCGCGACCAACCTCAAGGGCGCCCTCGACCTGGTGATCACCAACGTCGTGGTGCTGGACCCGGTACTCGGCGTGGTCAAGGGCGACATCGGGGTCAGGGACGGCTTCATCACCGCCGTCGGCAAGGCCGGGAACCCGCGGCTGCAGAGCGGCGTGCACCCCAAGCTGGTGATCGGTCCCGGCACCGAGGTCGTCTCCGGCGAGCACCTGATCGCCACCGCGGGCGGCGTGGACACGCACATCCACTTCATCGCCCCGCAGCAGGCCCAGGAGGGCCTGACCAACGGCATCACCACCTTCATCGGCGGCGGCACCGGCCCGACCGACGGCACCAACGGCACCACCTGCACGCCCGGTCCGTGGAACATCGGCCGGATGTACCAGGCGGTCGAGGAGATGCCGGTCAACACCGGACTGCTGGGCAAGGGCAACGGCTCGCTGCCGGAGGCGCTGCGCGAGCAGGTCGAGGCGGGCGTCTGCGGCCTCAAGGTGCACGAGGACTGGGGCGCGACCCCGGCCACCATCGACACCGCGCTGCGCGTGGCCGACGAGTACGACGTCCAGGTCGCCATCCACACCGACACGTTGAACGAGTCCGGCTTCTACGAGGACACCCTCGACGCGATCGACGGCCGGACCATCCACACCTTCCACACCGAGGGCGCGGGCGGCGGCCACGCCCCGGACATCATGCGGATCGCGGGCGAGCCCAACGTCCTTCCCTCGTCGACCAATCCGACGCTGCCCTACACCGTCAACTCGATCGACGAGTTGCTCGACATGGTGATGGTCTGCCACCACCTGAGCCACGACATCCCGGAGGACGTCTCCTTCGCCGACTCCCGGGTCCGGGCGGAGACCGTCGCCGCCGAGACCGTGCTCCACGACGAGGGCGTCATCTCGATCTTCTCCTCCGACTCCCAGGCGATGGGCCGGGTCGGCGAGACCTTCGCCCGTGCGTTCCAGACCGCGCACCACTGCAAGGACCAGCGCGGCAAGCTGGACGGCGACAGTGAGCGCAACGACAACCAGCGGGTGCTGCGCTACCTGGCCAAGCTCACCATCAACCCCGCGATCGCCACCGGCACCGCCGACTGGATCGGCTCGCTGGAGCCCGGCAAGCTGGCGGACATCGTCCTGTGGCCGATCCACTCCTTCGGCGCCAAGCCCAAGCTGGTGATCAAGGGCGGCATGGTCAACTGGGCGCTGATGGGCGACCCCAACGCCTCGCTGCCGACCACCCAACCGATCTACTACCGCCCGATGTTCGGGGCGATGGGCAAGGCCCGGCAGGCGACCCGGGTCTCCTTCATGTCGCAGGCGGCGATCGAGCGCGGCGTCCCGGCCGAACTCGGGCTGGACAGCCGGGTGCTGCCGGTGCGGGACTGCCGCACGGTCGGCAAGCAGCACATGGTCCGCAACGACGCGCTGCCCAAGATCCAGGTGGATCCGGAGACCTACCAGGTCACCCTGGACGGCGAACCCGCCACCATCGAGCCGGCCCGGACGCTCCCGCTCAACCACCTCTTCTACCTCGCATGAGCAGCTCTCTGGACCAGCTCCTGGTCAGCCTCCAGCTCTCCGACTCGGCCTTCCCGAGCGGCCTCTACACCCTCTCGCACGGCCTGGAGGGCTACCTCCAGGCCAAGCGGGTGGACGCCGACGGCATGCCGCCGCTGCTGGAGGACCTGCTGCGCCACTCCGTCGGCCCGGCGGACGCCACCGCGCTGGCCCTGGCCCACCGCGCGGTCGGCGACGGCGACTGGGCCGCGGTGGTCGAGGTGGACCAGCGTCTCTTCGCGAGCAAGCTCAACCGCGAGGCGCGCCAGGCCTCGACGCGCACCGGGCGGCAGATGCTCGACACCGCCCGCCTCGCCCTGGGCTGCGCGGAGTTGGACCGCTACGCGGAACTGGTCGCGTCGAAGGCCACACCGGGCTGCCAGCCGGTGGCCGCCGGGGTCGCCTACGCGTCGAGCGGTGTCCCGGCGGAACAGGCCGTGGCGAGCGACCTGTTCGCCTTCGCCGTCAGCTTCGTCAGCGCCGGGCTGCGGCTGCGCCTGACGGACCACCGCCGGGCGCAGATCACGCTGCGCGAGCTCGCGCCGGTGATCACGGAGGTCGTAGCGGCGGCGCTGGAGCGCGAGTCGGCGGACCTGGGCGGCTGCGTCCCGGTCGCGGACGCGATGTCCGGACGCCACGAACGGGCCGAGGCACGGATGTTCGTCTCATGACCGGCCATGACCGACACCCACACCGACACCAGGACATGCAAGAGAGAAGGCAGAAGATGACGGACGACGTGCTCCGTGTGGGCATCGCCGGGCCGGTCGGCTCGGGCAAGACGGCGCTGATCGAGGCGCTCGTCCCGGTCCTGATCGCCCGTGGCCGACGGCCTGCGGTGATCACCAACGACATCTACACCCAGGAGGACGCCGACCACGTCCGCCGCAACCTGGCAGGCGTGCTCGACCCCGAGCGCGTGGTCGGCGTCGAGACGGGCGCGTGCCCGCACACCGCCGTCCGGGACGACCCGACGATGAACCTGGCCGCGGGCGCCGAACTCCTGGAGCAGTTCCCGGACGTGGACACGCTGATCTACGAGTCGGGCGGCGACAACCTGACGCTGACCTTCAGCCCGCTGCTGGTCGACATGTTCTTCTTCGTGCTGGACACCGCCGAGGGCGAGAAGATGCCGCGCAAGCGCGGTCCGGGCATCACCGACTCCCACGTGCTGGTCATCAACAAGATCGACATCGCCCAGTACGTGCGCACCGATCTCGACGTGATGTCCTCCGACGCCGACCGCGTCCGCGAGGGCCGTCCGGTGGTGCTCACCAACAGCCTGACCGGCGAGGGCCTGGACCAGGTCGCGGACCTGCTGGAGACCTACCGACGGGTTCCTGCGTGAAGACCGTCGCCGTCCGGCCGGGCGGGCGGGCCGACCGGCTGACGCCCGCGCACTACGAGCCGTCCCGTGTCCCCGCCGAGGTGCGGCGGTACGCGGGACGGCCGCAGGCGCTGGGCGTCGGCAGGCCGGGGAAGATCGGGCTGCTGGAGCTGGGCTTCGAACGGATCGGCGCGCGGACGGAGTTGGTGAAGCACTACCAGAAGTCGCCGCTCCAGATCATGCGCCCGCTCTACTTCGACCCGGCCCGGCCGGACCTGGCCGTCACCCTGCTGATGTCCACCGGCGGCGGCATCGTCCAGGCCGACCGGCTGCGGATGGACCTGCACTGCGGCGCGGGCACGGCCGTCCACCTGACAACCCAGGCGGCCACCAAGGTCCACCGGATGGACGCCGACTACGCCGCGCAACAGGTCTTCCTGCACGCCGACGCGGACGCCTACGTCGAGTACCTGCCGGACGCGACCATCCCCTACCGGGACTCGCGCTTCTACCAGCGGACCGTGATCACCGTCGCACCCTCGGCCACCGTGCTCGCGGGCGAGACCGTGATGGCGGGCCGCCTGGCGCACGGGGAGCGTAACGCGTACCAGGTCTTCGCCTCCGACCTGGAGTTCCGCCGCCCCGACGGCCGCCTGCTCGCCCTGGACACCGTCCGGCTGACCCCCGGCCGGAACGGCGGCGGTGTCACCGGCCCGGCGGTGCTGGCCGGCCACGACCTGGTCGGGACCTTCTACGCGGTCACCCCGCTGGCCCCCGCCGCCGAGGTCGCCGACGCGCTGTTCCGCGCACTGGACGGGTTCGGCAGCGGGCTGCTGTTCGGCGTGAGCGTACTGCCCGGGGACTGCGGGGCGTGGCTCCGGGTCCTCGGCGCCGACTCCCCCGCCGTCACCGCCGCGCTCCGGCACGCCTGGGACGCCGTCCGCCGCCTGCTGATCGGCGCGCCCGCACCGGAGCTGCGCAAGTCCTGACCCCACAACGGCACGACCGTCACCGTGCTGTCCGGCACGGTGCCCCCGACCGGAGAGACTCGGATGCCCTCCCACCTCGATACGGGTAACACCGCCTGGCTCATGGCGAGTACCGCCATGGTCCTGCTGATGACCCCAGGCCTCGCCTTCTTCTACGGCGGCATGGTCAAGACCAAGCACGTGCTGGTCATGCTCAAGATGAGCTTCGTCTGCCTGGCGCTGGTCACCGTGCTCTGGCTGGCCATCGGCTACAGCCTGGCGTTCGGCAAGGACGTCAACGGCTGGGGCCTGATCGGCACGCCGGCCCACTGGATGATGCACGACATAGGTATGAACAGCCTCACCGGTTCCATACCGACCGTCATCTTCTCCGCCTTCCAGATGGCCTTCGCCATCATCACCGTCGCCCTGATCAGCGGCTCGATCGCGGGCCGCGCCACCATGCGCGGCTGGCTCTGGTTCGTCGTCGCGTGGACGCTCTTCGTCTACGTGCCGATGGCCCACTGGGTCTTCGCGCCCGACGGCTGGATCACCGCGCACCTGGGCGCGCGCGACTTCGCCGGCGGTATGCCGGTGGAGATCAACTCCGGCGCGGCGGGTCTGGCCGTCGCGATCGTGGTCCGCAAGCGCAAGGACTTCGAGCGCGAGACGATCCGCCCGCACAACCTGCCGCTGGTCGTGATCGGCCTGGCGCTGCTCTGGTTCGGCTGGTTCGGCTTCAACGCCGGCTCCGCGCTGGAGACCGGCGGCACCGCGCCGATGGCCTTCCTCAACACCCAGCTCGCCGCCTGCGGCGCCATGGTCGGCTGGCCGCTGATCGAGAAGTGGCGGCTCGGCCACGTCGAGATGCTCGGCGTCGCCTCGGCGGCCGTGGCCGGCATGGTCGCGATCACCCCGGCCTGCGGTGAGGTCTCGCCGATCGGCGCGCTGGTGATCGGCTTCGTCGCGGGCGTGGTCTGCGCCTTCGCGATCAACCTCAAGCTCAAGCTCCGCTACGACGACACCCTCGACGTGGTCGGCGTGCACGGCTGGGGCGGCGTCGTCGGCGTCCTCGGCATCGGTCTGTTCGCGACCTTCCAGATGAGCGGTAAGAAGGGCCTCTTCTACGGCGGCGGCCTCGACCTGCTGTGGCGTCAGGCCGTCGGCGTGGTCGTCTGTGCGGCCTTCTCCTTCGGCGTGACCTGGCTGATCGCCAAGGCGATCGAGAAGACCGTCGGTTTCCGTGCCGCCGAGGAGTACGAAGACGTCCCCGGCGCGGAGGAGGAGCAGGCCTACGACGACGAGACCATCGCCGAGATCCGCGAGCGCCTCGCCCAGGCCCGCGTGGCCGTCCCGGTCGCGGTCGGCGGTGCGGGCACGACGGACAGCGCGTCCGGCGGCGTCGGCGTCGACGCCGAACTGCTGGCCGAGCTGCGGCGGCTGCTGGAGCGTCGGGAGCAGGAGAAGTGATGCCGCAGATCTTCGACTCGGGCAACTCCGCCTGGCTGATCATGGCGGCGGCCATGGTGCTGCTGATGGCACCGGGCCTCGCCTTCTTCTACGGCGGCATGGTGAAGACCAGTCAGGTCATCGCCATGCTCAAGATGTGTTTCGGCTGCGTGGTGCTGGTCAGCATCCTCTGGTTCGCGGTCGGCTACTCGCTCGCCTTCGGCAAGGACGCGGGCGGACTCGGCGTGATCGGCTCCTTCGACCACGTCTTCATGACCGGCGTCGGCCTCACCAGCCGCACCGGGTCCGTCCCGACCCTCACCTTCTCCGTCTTCCACATGTCCTTCGCCATCGTCACGGTCGCCCTGATCAGCGGCTCTGTCGCGGGACGCGCGAAGATGAAGGGCTGGCTGGTCTTCGCCTCGGTCTGGACGCTGCTGGTCTACGTCCCGATGGCGCACTGGGTTTTCTCGCCCGACGGGTGGGTGGCCAAGCAGCTGGGCGCGGTCGACTTCTCCGGCGGCACGGTGGTCGAACTGGCCTCCGGCGCTGCGGGTCTGGCCCTGGCGGCGGTCGCCGGCCGACGCGAGGACTTCGAGCGTCAGACGATCCGTCCGCACAACCTGCCGCTGGTCGTGATCGGCCTGGCGCTGCTCTGGTTCGGCTGGTTCGGCTTCAACACCGGGTCCTCGCTGGGCGTTCCGGGCGCGGCACCGATGGCGTTCGTCAACACCCAGTTCGCCGCCGGTGCGGCCATGGCGGGCTGGGCGGTGACCAGTTGGTGGCGCACCCGCCAGGTCGGGCTGCTCGACATCAGCATGGGCGCGGTCACCGGAATGGTCGCGATGACCCCGGCCGCCGGTGACCTGACCCCGCTGTGGGCGTCGGTGATCGGCTTCCTGGCCGGTCTGACCTGCGCTTTCGCCATCAGCTGGAAGTACCGCTTCGGCGTCGACGACACCCTGGACGTGGTGGGCATCCACGGCTGGGGCGGCCTCTTCGGCATGGTGATGGCGGGTCTCGCCGCCACCGGCGTGATGACGGGCAAGAAGGGCCTGTTCTACGGCGGCGGTTGGAGCCTGCTGGGCAAGCAGCTGGTCGCCGTGCTGGTGATCGGGCTCTTCGCGTTCGCCATGACCGCGCTGATCGGCAAGGTGGTCGACCTGACCGTCGGTCTGCGCCAGTCGCCGCTCGCGGCCGAGGAGGAGCACGAGCAGGTCTACCAGAACGACTGGGACGTCCAGTTCAAGGAGATCGCCGACGCCCTGCGCGGCAGCGGCATCCGGGAGGACGGCAAGGAGGAGGACCCGAGCGTCCTGCTGGAGCAGGTCCGCAGGCTCCTTGAGGCCGACCCGGAGCAGTTGCGGGAGTGAGCCACCCGTGAGTGACGGACGGGGCGTCGGCCGGTGGCCGACGCCCCGTCGGTTTTCTCCGCCCGTTTCTCCGTCGGTTTCTTCGTCGGCCTCCCCTCCGTGTCGGCTTGCGTCCGGCACCGCACAGGACCAGGGTGGCGGTGTGTCCCCTGCTCCCAGACACCTGATCGTGCTGCGGCACGCCAAGTCCGCCTGGCCCGACGGCGTGGCCGACCTGGACCGGCCGCTGGGCCCGCGCGGTCGGCGCGACGCACCCCGGATCGGCGCCTGGCTGCGCGCCACGGGTCACCTGCCCGAGTTGGTGTTCTGCTCGCCCGCCCACCGGACCAGGGAGACCCTGGAACTGGTCACCACCGGCCTCGGCGGAAGACCCGAGGTGCGCGTGGAACCGCGCCTCTACTCCGCCGACGCCGACGGCCTGCTGGCCGTGGCGCGCTCCGCGCCCGCCCACTGCGCCACGCTGATGCTGGTGGGCCACCAACCGGCCGTGCAGGAGCTGGTGTTGGAGCTGATCGGCGACCGCCCCGACGAGCACCCGGCCGCCGCACTGCTGCGGGAGAAGTTCCCGACCGGAGCCGCCGCCGTGCTGGAGGTCACCGATCCGTGGTCCGGGCTGGGCAGGACCGGTGCGCGGCTCGAAGCCTTCGTCCGGCCCCGCGACCTGCCGTAGTCACAGTCCAGGACACGTCATCACACGCCCTCACAGCCGGACGATCACCAGCGCCGTGTCGTCCGTGACACCCGCCGACGGGAGCAGGTCCGTCAGCACGGCGTCGGCCAGCGCCTCCGGCTCCGCGTCGCGGTGGCGGATCAGCGAGGCGGCGAGCAGGTTGAGGCCGACGTCGATGTCCCGGTCGCGGCGCTCGATCAGGCCGTCGGTGTAGAGGACCAGGGTGTCCCCCTGCGTGAAGGGGACGACGGCCTGCGGTCGCATGGTGAGCTCCGGCCTCGCGTCCAGCGGCGGATCGGTGGCCTGGTCCAGGAAGTCCACCCGCCTCCCGCCACGCACCAGTGCGGGCGGCGGATGACCGGCGCTGCTGTAGGTGATCAGCCCTCGGTCCCAGTCGACGAAGACCGTCACGACGGTCGTCGACTGCGCGCCCTCGACCGAGCGGGAGTAGCGGCCGAGGACCTCCAGGGCGTGCGCGGGCCCCGTCGCGACGCGGATGGCCGCGCTGAGCGCACTGCGCAGCTGCCCCATCACGCCGGCGGCCTCCAGCCCGTGCCCGACCACATCGCCGACGGACACCCCGATCCGGTCCCCGCCGGGTGTTCCGGAGTCGGCCAGGTCGACCAGGTCGTACCAGTCGCCGCAGACATTGAGCGCGACGGTCGCCGGCTGGTAACGCACGGCCACCGGGTGGTTCCGGACCGGTCCCGGAGCGGGCAGCATCGACCGTTGCAGTGACAGCGCGATCACCCGCTCGCGGGCGTTGGCCTGCCGCAGCTGCGCGTTGACCTCCTGCAGCTCCCGGACGCGGGTGTAGAGCTCGGCCTCCAGCGCCCGGGTCCGGTCACCGTTGGGGCGGTCGTGGGCGCGGACCAGCTCGGTGACCTCCTCGACCCGGTGGACCAGCAGCTCCACCTCGCCGTCGGGACCGAGGACCGGGGCGTTGACCGGGCTCCAGTAGCGCTCCTCCCACTCCCCCGGCCGCTCGGCCGACTCCACGTCGTAGCGCTGCAACCCCATCACGTCCCGCTGGCCGGTGGCGAGCACCCGGCGCAGGGACGCCTCGAGGTTCCGGACGCCGTCGGCCGCGGGGTCGTTCGGGTTGTCCGGGAAGACGTCGAAGAGGTACCGGCCGATCAGCTGGTCCCGGGTTCGGCCGGAGAAATGCAGGAACGCCTCGTTGGCGTCCAGGTAGACCAGCTCAGGGGTCAGCAGGGCCGCCATCCCTGGCAACGACTGGAAGACCCGTTCGTAGTCGATCGCCACCTCGGTCATGGTGCTCCGCCTGATCCGCAAGACAGGCCCCCGGACTCATTCTCACCCTCCCGGGCGCGGTCTCACCACGGCACGGGCGTTCCGTCCCAGGAGAGGAACTGGCCCGTCGGGCCGTCCTCGGGCAGCAGCGCCAGGCGGACGGCGCCCGTCGCGGCCTCGGCGGGGTCGCCCTCGCTGCCGGCCGCGAGCGCGTTGAGGTCGGTGCGGCGCAGGCCCGGGGCCATGGTGTTGACCTTGAAGCCCTCGGGGGCGAGCGTCTGGGCGTAGAACAGGGTGAGCGCGTTGAGCGCGGTCTTGGAGCTGCGGTAGGCCGCGCCGGAGCCCGGCCCCAGGGCGAACCCGCGGTTCGGGTCCGCGCTCTGGGTGAGCGAGCCGGTGCCGCTGGAGATGTTGACGATGCGCGGCGCGGACGACCGGCGCAGCGCCGGGAGGAAGGCGTTGGTGACGGTCAGCACCCCGAAGAGGTTGGTCTCGAAGGTGCGGCGGAAGGAGTCGAGCGTGGCGTCCGGCGCGGCGTTGCCGTCGGCCATCATCCCGGCGTTGTTGACCAGGATGTCCAGCCGCTCGACCTGCCGGGCGGCCTCCGCCACGCTCTCCGGATCCGTGACGTCGAGGACCAGCAGGCGGACGTCGCCGTCCAGCTCCGCGACGGTGCGCTTGCCGCGCTCCGCGTCGCGGGCGCCGAGCAGGACGCTGACCCCCGCCGCAGCGAGCTGTCGGGCGATCTCCTTGCCGATGCCCTTGTTGGCGCCGGTCACCAGTGCCGTGGCTGTGCTCCTGGAAGAGTTGTTCATGCCCGTAAGGCTCCCCGCTCGGGCGCCCGGTAGCCAGGTGGCGGAGGTACCCGGCTACGGACCGTGACGCCCGTCCCGTCTCTCCGGGCCCCTGTCTCCACTGCCTCGCCGGACCGTCCGCTACCTGGCCGGACCGTCCACTACTTCGCCGGACCGTCCTCCGCGAGGAGGCGGCGCAGCGCCGGGAGCAGGGCGTCGAGGGGCTGCGAGCTCTGGAACGCGACCACGGTCGTCCCCGCGCCGTCGGCCGTCGGGGCCGGGGCGGTGAAGAGCGCGATCACCTCCTGCATCGCGGCGTCGAGCTCCGCCAGCGGGTCCTGGCACTCGCCGCGCAGCCAGCGGCGCAACACGTGGTTGTGCGCGGACGCGACCGCTGCGGCCATCAGTTCCGCACGCAGGGCCGCGCCGGGCGCCTCGTCGCCCATCCAGGCCGTGATGAACTCGCGGAAGAGCCGCTGGTAGCGCGCCACGCTGGCGATCTCCCGGTCCCGCAGCGCGGAGACCTTGCTGGTCAGCGCGTAGCGGCGGCGGGCGATCTCGCCCTCCTCCAGGTAGTGCAGCAGCACCAGCCGGACCGCGTCGGAGACCGCGACCAGGGCGGTGGCGTCGGAGGACGTCGCCAGCCGGGCGCGGATCGCGTCGAGCAGACCGTCGTGGTCGGGAAAGACCACGGCCTCCTTGGACCCGTAGTAGCGGAAGAACGTCGACCGGCCGACCCCGGCGCGCTCGACGATGTCGTCGACGGTGGTCTGGTCGTATCCGCGCTCGTCGAAGAGCGAGAGGGCGGCGTCGGCCAGCCGGTCGCGCGCCGGGGGCGCTGAGCGCGATGTCATGGAGCCACATCCTGACGCGTCCGGGCCTGGGACACCACTCGTCACCTCTTGTTTCCGCTTGTTGCTTCCGGTTGTTGTTTCCCGCTGTCGCTACCCCTTGCCACCTGGCGTGGAACTGAGTACCGTCCAAATGGTATCCGGTCCCACCCGCCGGATCTCGCCTCCCCTGCCCAAGGACCGCAGCAGCCTGCCCGCATCCCGGTCCGATCCGAAGGAGGAACAGAACCGATGACCCCGCCGCCCACCGCGACCGCCACCGCCTTCGCGCCCGTCGCGCCCGTCTATGTGCCCGTCTATGTGCCCGCGTTCGTGCCGGCCCCGCCCGCTGTCGACTCCGCCGCCTCGGCCGCTCCGGGTCAGGCCACCGGCCTGCGGTTCCAGCGCTGCACCTGGTGCGACTCGGCGCAGCCGCGTCCCGCGCTGATGTGCCGGGTCTGCCGCAGCGAGAGCTTCCGCTGGGAGGAGAGCCAGGGCCTCGGCCAGGTCGTCCACTCCCCCGCCATCGCCCGCAAGCCGGTCTCCACACCACGGCTGACGATGATTCAGCTCGACGAGGGCCCTCTCGTCGACGGCTGGGTCCTCGGCGGCCCGCAGGACCAGCTCTGGCCGGGCGCACGGGTCCGCTTCACCGACGCCGAGGACGCCTCCGGCCGCCCCGTCTTCGAGCTCAACGAGCTGGGCTGGGGGGACTGACCCGCGCGGGTGGTTCGCTGTCAGTCCCTGTCCGACCCTGTCAGACCGTCAGTTCCGGCTGTACAGAGGCTACTTCGGTCACCAGGCTTTGCCGGATGAAGAACTCGGTACCGAACAGCCGCTCCCGCACGTCCGGCGACATCTGCGAGATCACGCCGGGCATCGCGCCCCGCTCCACCTCGCTGCGGTGGGCCAGCACGGCCGCGATCTTCTGGTCCATCCAGGGACCGACCTCGAACGCGGTGTCGACCTGCTCGTCGGGGACGGTGTAGAGCGTCCTCGCCTCGCCCACCAGCTCCCGGAAGGCCGGGACGCACGAGTGCGGGTAGGTGGAGAAGTACAGCGCGCGCGGCTGCCAGGGGTCACCGGCCTCCGGGTAGAGCTGGGCCAGTCCGGCCGCCTGGGCCGCGAGCACGGTCACCCGGTGCGCGTGCCGGTGGTCCACATGGCCGGTCAGCCCGCCGTAGGCGTCGTGCGTGAGGACCAACTCGGGGCGGAACGACCGGATGTGCGCCACCAGCCTGCCGACGGCCTCGTCGAGCGGCGCGTCGCAGAAGCGCGCGCGGCCCGGGGCCGAGGGCTCGAAGTGCGCGTCGGCGTAGCCGAGCATCCGCGGCTTCTCCGCGCCGAGCAGGCGCGCGGCCTCGGCCAACTCCTCGGCGCGCCACGTGTCTTCCGCCCAGGTCGCGCTGACGATCGCGGTCCGCGCGCCCGCTGCCGCGTGCCGGGCCAGGACCCCGCCCGCCGCCAACGACTCGTCGTCCGGGTGTCCGAACACGGTGAGAATGCTGGGCGCGGTCATCGAGGGCCACCTCTCGGTTCGCGGATCCAGCCGAGCATACGGCGTAGGTAAGTGCCGGGCGTCGCTGCCGGGCAGAGGTCGGCGGGCGAGGCACTAGACTGCCCGCACATGTGACCGACTGTCACCGAAAAGGACGGCCCCGAGATGTCCGAAGTCGACCAGACCCCCGCCGCTCTGGACCCCAACGTGCCCAGCACGGCCCGGGTCTACGACTACCTCCTCGGCGGCAAGGACAACTTCGCAGCCGACCGGGCCGCAGCCGAGCACCTGCTCTCCGCGCAGCCCACCGCGCGGGACATCGCGCAGGCCAACCGGCGGTTCCTGGTCCGCGCGGTGCGGCTGCTGGCCGAGAGCGGGATCCGCCAGTTCGTCGACATCGGCGCAGGCATCCCCACCAGCCCGAACGTCCACGAGATCGTGCTGGAGCAGCAGCCGGACGCCCGGATCGTCTACGTCGACAACGACCCCGTCGTGCTGGCCCACACCCGCGCCCTCCGCGCCACCACGGGTGTCTCCGCGCTCGACGGCGACCTGCGCAGACCCGACGAGATCCTGGGCCACCTGCGCGAGTCGGGCGTCATCGACTTCTCCCAGCCGGTCGGACTGCTGCTCATCTCGGTGATGCACTTCGTCCGCCGTGAGGAGGACCCGGCCGCGCTGGTCCGCGCCTACACCGAGCCGTTGGCGCCGGGCAGTCACATGGTCATGTCCGTCGCGACCGGCGGCACGCTCTCGGACGAGGAGATCGCCAAGGCCGAGAGCGCCTACGCCCACGCCTCCTCGGCGCTGACGCTCTACCGCCCGGCGGACGTGGCCGGTTGGCTGGAGCCGTTCGAGCTGCTCGAGCCCGGCCTGGTCTCCTACTACAAGTGGCGTGCCGAGGAGATCGAGCCCGGCGGCCTCGGCGCGCCCATCGCGGCGGTCGCCCGGATCAGCTGACGCCGGTTCGGCCGCACACCGCTCGGGCGGGCCGTCCGCCGACGACCCGCCCGAAGCTTTCCTGTTCGCCTGCTGCCCGATGCCCGGCCCGCTGCCCGGCCCGGTCTGCCCGGCTACTCGGTCCGCAGCGCGACCGCGGTCCGGGTCCTGGCCGCCCATCCGGCGGGCAGGAGCGCGCTGAGGACGGCGATCACCAGGCCGCCGAGCGCCAGCAGGGTCAGCGGCAGCGCGTGGTAGACGTCCAGTACCTCGCCCGGCAGCCGCAGGCCCGCGCTCTGCCCCATGGCCGGGACCACGATCCGCTGCAGGACCACCCCGATCGGCACCCCGACCACTCCGCCCACCACGCCGACGACCGACACCGACGCGATCACCATCGCCAGGGTCTGCCGTGGGGTCATGCCCAGCGCCTTGACGACGCCGAGGTCGCGGACCCGCTCGCGGGTGTCCAGCACCACCGAGTTGAGCACGCCGAGCCCCGCGACGACGACCAGCATCAGGGTCAGCACCCCGGTGAGCGCGTCCAGCAGGATCACCATCTGGCTCGCTCCGCCGCCGTCCCCGACCTGGGCCACGGCTCCGGTCGGGCGGAGCGCGGCGTTGAGCGCGTCGGTGTAGCGGATCGGGTCGGTGCCGGACGTGAGTGCGATGGAGAAGACCTGCGGGCGCAGGTCCGGCTCGGCCGCCGCCAGCGTGCGGGCGTCGGTGAGGACACTCATCGCCGCGCCGCTGCTGGCGACGAAGACCTCACCACTGATCCTCACCGGAATCGCCTTGCCGTGGTCGTTGAGCACCACGGTCTCGCCCACCTTGGTACCGGTGGCGGTCAGGAACGGGGTGGACACGACCGCCTCGCCGGGACGGGTGAACCAGCTGCCCGAGACCAACTGGCGGCCGGACCAGGACGCGTCCCCGAAGAACGCGGTGGCGTTGACCGCGACTGTGGTCCCACCGGCGGTGACCTGGGACTGCGCGGCGCCGAACCAGGCCCGGGTGCCGGACTGGGCCTCGATCGCCGCGGTCATGGCCGTGGTATCGACCGAGCCCGGCTTCGCCGCACCCGCGCCGGTGCTCCCGGGGAGCGGCGGGGCGACGCTGAGGACGGTCACGTCGGCGTTGGACTTCTTGGCGTCCTGGATCCGCTGGAGCGACGTGCCCAGGCCGTACGCGAAGGTGACCGACACGGCCCCGAAGAGGATCGCTATGACCATCGCCATGCTGCGCGCCGGGCGGGAGAACGGCTGGGCCAGGCCCATGGTCACCGGTCTCGGCAGCGGCAGCGCCCGGGCGATCCGTGCGGCACGCCGCCCCCGGCCGGGCTGCGGGGTCCGACCGACAGTCAGCGCGTCCACGGTCCGCAGCCGACCGGCGCGCAGCGCGGTGAGGCAGGCGGTGACCGAGACCATCAGCAAGGTGCCCGCCATCACGGCCACGTCGACGGAGGGCGCGACGGTCAGCGAGGTGGTGCCGTACACCTGCTCGGTGGCGCCCAGCACCTGACCGGCCGCCAGATTGCCCAGCCCCGCACCCAGCAGGGTGCCGACGACGGCCGGGATCAGCGCCTGTCCCACGTAGGCGCGGACCACCTGGCCCGGAGTGAAGCCGAGCGCCTTGAGTACCCCGATCCGACGGGTGCCCGAGCCGACCGCGCCGGCCACCACGTTCCCCACGATCAGCACCGACATCAGCACGCCGAGCAGCCCGAAGGCGGTCAGGAACGGGATGAAGATCCCGGTGGAGCTGGTGTTGCTGTTCTTGACGTCCAGCCAGTCGCGGCTGCCGCTGACCGCACCGGACGGCAGACCGGCCGCGACGGCGGCCCGGTCGGCGGCGAGCTGCGCCGCGGTGGACGCGGCGGTGAAGCGGTAGAGCATCTGCAGTCCGGTGCTGCCGCCCTCACGGCTGGTCGCAGCCGCGAGCGCCGGGATCTCGTCCGGCGCGACCCAACCGTCACCGGTCGCGCTGACGGACCGGGCGATGCCGACCACGTCGAGCTCCGCGGTCCCGCCGGAGGCGGCAGGCACCTCCACCTTCTGTCCGACGGACAGTTGCGGCCCCGTCCAGTCGGCCGACACGACGAGCTGCCCCGGCCCCGAGGCCCAGTGCCCGGCGGTCAAGCTGACGTCGTCGACGGGACCGCCCGCGTCGGCGCGACCGACCAGTTCCATCGGCGGGACGCTCAGCCCTGCGGGCAGCTCCATGCCGACGACGCCGCTCGGGTTGACCGAGGCGGTCGGGAACGGGCCCGCCGTCGCGGTCACCCCGGCCACGTGCGCGGTCGCGCCGACCCGGTCGGCGCTCGCCTTGGCGGAGTCGAACTGGACCACCAGCTGCGCCCCGTTCTGCTGGGCGAAGGCGTGGTCGAACGGCGCGTTCGACGCGACCAGCAGCGAACCGCCCAGCACGGACGCGGTCACCGCCATCATCGCCGCCAGCCCGGTGACGGCGGTCTGCACCCGGCGCCGCCGCACACCGGCACGCATCACGGTACCGAGGGCGCTCATGCCTCCTCCTCCGCGCTCCGCATCGGCTGCGCTCCGCTACGCCTCAGCTCGCCGCTCATCGGGCCACCGCCGAAGGCACGTTGTGGCGGACGTCGGAAGCGATCCGGCCGTCGACGATCCGGACAGTGCGGGTCGCGCAGCTCTCGGCCAGGCTCTCGTCGTGGGTGACCACCACGATGGTCTGCCCGTCGGCGTGCAGCTCGCGCAGCAGCGCCCTGACCTCCTCGCCGGAGGCGGAGTCCAGCGCCCCGGTCGGCTCGTCCGCCAGCAGCAGCGGCGGACGGTTCATCAGTGCCCGTGCCACCGCGACCCGCTGACGCTCGCCGCCGGACAGCCGTCCGGGGTAGACGCGGGCGTGCTTGGTGATGCCCAGGGTGTCCAGCAGTCCGTTGGCCCGTCGCCGTGCCTCGCCGCGGGCCACGCCGGTCATCTCGGCGGGCAGCACCACGTTGTCCAGCACGGTCAGGTCGTCGAGCAGGTTGAAGAACTGGAAGACCATGCCGATCCGGGTCCGGCGGTAGCGCGCCGCGCCGGTCTCGTCGAGCCGGTCGACGCGGACGCCCGCCACCGTGACGGTGCCGGAGTCGGGGCGGTCCAGACCGGCGACCATGTTGAGCAGGGTCGACTTGCCGCTGCCGGACGGACCCAGGATCGCCACCGCCTCGCCGGCCTCCACGGTCAGCGAGACGTCCCGCAGTGCGGCCGGTCCGTCCGCGAAGTGGCGGTTCACTCCGTCCATTTGGATCACAGGTCCGGTGCCGGTCATCGTCGTTTCCTCTCCCAAGTTCCGATGCGTGCGTGCTCGTCGCGACACCGGTAACGCTAGGGTTCGGTGATCATCGGCCTCATCGGTCGGCAGAGGCATTTCCGCTACCGCTCGAGGATGACCGTCCGCGCCGTCATCCTTCCGATGTAGTCCGGCAGGTGGGAGCAGGTCGCGTGAGGGAGCAGGTCGCGTGAGGGGGCAGAACAGCGTGGGGAGCAGTCTCAGCCGCTTCACTCGACCGGTCGGTGCCGCGCGCGCGCCTACCCTGCGCCGACGGATCGCCGACGGCGTGCTCGCCGTGGCCCTCGCCCTGATCGGCGTCCGGTACGCGCTCACCGCGCCGAACGTGCCGTCCACGCCGCCGGATCTGACGTTGCTCGCCGCCGCGGCGGCGCTGCCCCTGGCCTGGCGACGCCGCGCGCCGCTGGGCGCGCTCTGCGTCCAACTGGCGCTCTGCGTGGCGCTCCTGCTCCGCCACGCATATCCGGACGTGCTGCTCGCCGCCGCGCTCGGCACGCTGATCGCGCTGTACAGCGCCCTCGCCCACAGCCCCTACCGGCAGCTCACCTTCGCGTGCCTGCCACTCGCCGGCACGGTGCTGGTGCTGCTCTCCCCCCGCGTCAAGATGCCCCACCTGTCCAACGAAGTGGTGGGCGTGCTGCTTCTCTTCCCGGTTGTGGCCGCCGCGTTGGGCCACCGGCTGTGGGCCGGCCGAGTCGAGGAGAACCAACAGCGGCTGCGCGCCATGGAACTGGAGCGGATCGAGTCGCTGCGCCGCGCGGTCGAGCACGAACGCGCCCGCATCGCCCGCGAGTTGCACGACGTGGTCACCCACAACGTCAGCGTCATGGTGATCCAGGCCGGGGCCGCCCGGATGGTCGTCGAGAAGGATCCGGCGCTCGCCAAGCAGGCGCTGCTCGCGATCGAGAGCAGCGGCCGTGCCGCGATGACCGATCTGCGCCAGGTCATGGGCCTGCTGACGATGGAGAGTCCGGACGGCGGCGACACGGCGGACTCGGCACTCGCCGAGAAGCCCGAACTCGCGCCCCAGCCCGGCCTCGACGGCCTGGACGCGCTCGCCGGGCGGATCCGCCTCACCGGCATCGCCGTCGACCTCGCCGTCACCGGCGAACGGCGCCCGCTGTCTCCGGGCCTGGAACTGACCGCCTACCGCGTGGTCCAGGAGGCGCTGACCAACATGGTCAAGCACGCCGTCGGGGCCGGCGCGGACATCCACGTCGACTACGGGTCACGGGAGTTGACGGTGGACGTGGCCAACACCGAGGGCCGACCGGGCGCGGCGGCCGACACCGGCAGCGGCAAGGGCCTGGTCGGTCTGCGCGAACGCGTCGCCGTCCACGGCGGTACCCTGCACAACGGCCCGCGCCTGACCGGCGGTTACCGCGTCACGGCGACCATCCCGCTGGACACCCTCGATTCCCTGGCCACCCCGGACCTGCTGGAGGAACAGTGAGTGACGCCCTGCGCGTCGTCATCGCGGACGACCAGGCGCTGGTGCGCACCGGGTTCCGGATGATCCTGGCGTCCGAGGGGATCCAGGTCGCCGCCGAGGCGGAGAGCGGAACGGACGCGGTCGCCGCGGTGCGGCGGACCCTGCCGGACGTCGTCCTGATGGACATCCGCATGCCCGGGATGGACGGCCTGGAGGCGACCCGCCAGATCGTGTCGAGCGGAGTCCGCTCGACCGGCGGCGCGCATGCTCCCCGCGTGATCATCCTGACCACCTTCGACCTGGACCAGTACGTCTACGCGGCGCTCGGCGCGGGCGCGAGCGGCTTCCTGCTCAAGGACGTCAGCCCCGAGCACCTGGTCTCGGCGGTCCGCATGGTCCGCTCCGGCGACGCGCTGCTCGCGCCCGCCATCACCCGCCGCCTGGTCGCCCGCTTCGCCCGCCGCGACGACGTCCCCCTCCCGGTCGGCGGCCAGGACCCGGACACCCGCCACCGCAACCTCGCCACGCTGACCGCCCGCGAGTCCGAGGTGCTGCGCCTGATCGCCCGCGGACTCAGCAACGCCGAACTGGCCGCGCACCTGCACCTCTCCGAGGCCACGGTGAAGACCCACGTGGCCCGCATCCTCGGCAAGCTCGGCCTGCGCGACCGCGTCCAGGCCGTCGTCCTCGCCTACGAGACCGGTCTGATCACCCCTGGCCAGGGCGAGAGCGACTGATCGGTTCGGTCAGGATTCAAGAAGTCGGGTGTTCCCCGTCGTCGTTAGAGTGACAGCGATGGACGGACCGTCGCAGGGCCGAAGAGACGGAGACACGACAAGCATGGCCACCCGGACCAAGAAGACCAGCGCGGTCAACGACGCCGCCGCCGACAGCCACGAACTGATCCGTGTGGTCGGCGCGCGCGTCAACAATCTCAAGGACGTCAGCGTCGACCTCCCCAAGCGCAGGCTGACCGTCTTCACCGGGGTCTCCGGCTCGGGCAAGAGCTCGCTGGTCTTCGACACCATCGCCGCCGAGTCACAGCGACTGATCAACGAGACCTACTCGGCCTTCGTCCAGGGCTTCATGCCCACCCTCGCCCGGCCCGACGTCGACGTGCTGGAGGGTCTGACCACCGCGATCATCGTCGACCAGCAGCGGCTGGGCGCGGACCCCCGCTCCACCGTCGGCACCGCGACCGACGCCAACGCGATGCTGCGCATCCTCTTCAGCCGTCTCGGCAAGCCGCACATCGGCTCGCCCAAGGCGTACTCCTTCAACGTCCCCTCGATCAGCGGGGCCGGCGCGGTGACCGTCGAGCGCGGCGGGAAGCAGGTCAAGGAGCGGCGCAGCTTCAGCATCACCGGCGGCATGTGCCCGCGCTGCGAGGGGCGCGGCTCGGTCTCCGACATCGACCTCACCCAGCTCTTCGACGGCGCGAAGTCGCTCGCCGAGGGGGCGATCACCGTGCCCGGTTACAAGGCAGGCGGCTGGAACTACCGGCTCTACGCCTCCTCCGGCTTCTTCGACCCGGAGAAGCCGGTCGCCAAGTTCACCAAGAAGGAGCTGCAGGACTTCCTCTACCGGGAGCCGACCCGGATGAAGATCGAGGGCATCAACATGACCTACGAGGGTCTGGTGCCGAGGATCCAGAAGTCCATGCTGGCCAAGGACAAGGAGGCGATGCAGCCGCACATCCGGGCCTTCGTGGACCGCGCGGTCGCCTTCGCCACCTGCCCGGAGTGCGAGGGCACCCGGCTCGCCGCCCCGGCCCGGTCCTCGAAGATCGGCAAGGTCTCCATCGCCGACGCCTGCGCGATGCAGATCAGCGACCTGGCCGAGTGGGTCCGCGCCCTGGACGAGCCCTCGGTCGCGCCGCTGCTGACCGCGCTCCAGGAGGCGCTCGACTCGTTCGTGGAGATCGGCCTCGGCTACCTCTCCCTGGACCGCCCTTCCGGCACGCTCTCCGGCGGCGAGGCGCAGCGCGTCAAGATGATCCGCCACCTCGGCTCCTCGCTCACCGACGTCACCTACGTCTTCGACGAGCCCACCATCGGGCTACACCCGCACGACATCCAGAAGATGAACGAGCTGCTACTGCGGCTGCGCGACAAGGGCAACACGGTCCTGGTGGTCGAGCACAAGCCGGAGGCGATCACGATCGCCGACCACGTCGTCGACCTCGGTCCGGCGGCGGGGTCGGGCGGCGGGCAGGTCTGCTTCGAGGGCACCGTGGACGACCTGCGCAAGAGCGGCACCAGTACCGGCCGCCATCTGGACGACCGGTCCTCCGTCAAGAAGTCGGTCCGCACGCCCGAGGGCACCCTGGAGATCCGCGGCGCCTCGACGCACAACCTGCGGGACGTCGACGTGGACATCCCGCTGGGGGTGCTCGTCGTGGTCACGGGCGTGGCGGGCTCCGGCAAGAGCTCGCTGGTGCACGGCTCGCTGCCCAAGCAGCCGGGCATCGCCGAGGCGGGCGTGGTCTCGATCGACCAGGGCGCGATCCGCGGTTCGCGGCGCAGCAACCCGGCCACCTACACCGGGCTGCTGGACCCGATCCGCAGCGCCTTCGCCAAGGCGAACGGGGTCAAGCCGGCCCTGTTCAGCGCCAACTCCGAGGGCGCCTGCCCGACCTGCAACGGCGTCGGCGTCATTTACACCGACCTGGCGATGATGGCGGGCGTCTCCACGGTCTGCGAGGACTGCGAGGGCAAGCGCTTCGACGCCTCGGTGCTGGAGTACCACCTCGGCGGGCGCGACATCAGCGAGGTCCTCGCGATGTCGGTGGACGAGGCGGAGGCCTTCTTCGGCGACGGCGAGGCCCGCACCCCGGCCGCGCACCGCATCCTTACACGCCTCAAGGACGTCGGACTCGGCTATCTGACGCTGGGTCAGCCACTCACCACGCTCTCGGGCGGCGAGCGGCAGCGGCTCAAGCTGGCCACCCACATGTCCGAGAAGGGCGGCGTCTACATCCTCGACGAGCCCACCACCGGCCTCCACCTCGCCGACGTCGAGCAACTGCTGGGCCTGCTGGACCGGTTGGTGGACTCCGGCAAGTCGGTCATCGTCGTCGAGCACCACCAGGCGGTGATGGCCCACGCCGACTGGATCATCGACCTCGGCCCGGGCGCGGGCCACGACGGCGGCCGCATCGTCTCCGAGGGCACCCCGGCCGACCTCGTCTCCTCCCGCACCACCCTCACCGGGCAACACCTCGCGGAGTACGTGGGCGCGTGAGCCCCTCTGTCCCGTCCGCGCCGCGCAGCGGCGGCGCGGACGGAACCGTTCACTCCTCGCGGGCCGCGGAGGTCAGCGACATGTCCGCGTAGCGCTCGCCGGACACCTGACCCGCGATGGGCTCCAGCTCTGCCAGCTCCTCGGCGGTCAGGCGGATCCGGGTGGCACCGGCGTTCTCCAGCAGGCGGCTGCGCCTGCGCGTGCCCGGGATCGGAATCACCGTCAGACCGTGGACCTCGGACCGCTGGTGGAGCCAGGCGAGCGCGATCTGCGCGATGGTCGCGCCGCGTTCGGCGGCCATCGCGTGCAGCGGGGCGAGCAGCGCGGCGTTCGCCCTGGCGTTGTCCCCGCTGAAGCGCGGCATCGACTGGCGGAAGTCCCCGCCGCCGAGCTCCTTGGCGGCATCGCTGAACGCCCCGGTCAGAAAGCCGCGCCCGAGCGGCGAGTACGGCACGAAGGCGACCCCGAGCTCCGCGGCAGTGCCCACCACGCTGCGCTCGACGTCGCGACTGAAGAGCGACCACTCCGTCTGCACCGCGGTGATCGGGTGGACGGCGTGCGCTTCCCGCAGCTCCGCGCCGGTGACCTCGCTCAGCCCGAGGTGCTTCACCTTGCCCGCACGCACCAGCTCGGCCATCGCGCCCACGGACTCGGCGAGCGGGACCGCGGGGTCACGACGGTGCATGTAGTAGAGGTCGATGACGTCGACGCCCAGTCGGCGCAGGCTCGCATCGACGGCCTGCCTGATGTAGGTGGGATCGTTGCGGATCGCGCGATACGCAGGGTCGTCCCGGCGGTACTCGATGCCGAACTTGGTGGCCACGGTGATCTCGTCGCGGTGCGCGGCGACGAACGACGCGAGGAACTCCTCATTGGCACCGATGCCGTACATGTCGGCGGTGTCGATCAGGGTGACGCCGGCCTCGACGGCCGCCTCCAGCGTGTCGCGGGCGGCGACGTCGTCCGTGTCGCCGTAGGCGGCGCTGATGCCCATGGCCCCGAAGCCCTGGGCACCGACAAGCGGGCCGCCCGTGCCCAGTTCGACCGTGCGGATCTTCTCGATGGTGCTGCTCATGATGACGTCCCCGCCCTTTCCTTTGCCCCGTGGGCGCTCACGTGACATGCCAATTTCTCGTCCAGTGCGACCAGCGCGTCCTGCAGTTCCGCAATGCGCGCCACGACGTCGCGCCGGGTCTGCTCCAGGACCTCCTGCCGCTCGTCGGCGGTCGTCTCCCCCTGCCGCGTCAGCTCCGCGAACCGGACCATCGCGGCGACCGACATCCCGGTCACCCTCAACTTGCCGATGAACGCCAGCCGTTCCAGGTCCCGTCGGTCGAACACCCGCTGCCCGGTGGCGGACCGCTGCACGTCGGGCAGCAACCCGATCTGCTCGTACCAGCGCAGCGTGTGCGCGGTGAGCCCGGTCAGCGCCGCCACCTGGCTGATGGTGTAGCGGTCCTGACCGTCCGTTCGCGGACGGGTGGGCCCAGCCGCTCCCCCGGCCGTGCAGGAGAGCAGCGGCGGGGGCGTCACGGGCGTGCTGTCGATCACCGTCATGCGGGTAAACCTAGAACGTTCGAGTGCACTCGAAGCAAACACCCGCCGCGGAAAATCCGTCAAAACAGTTGGCTGGGCGCCGTCGAGAACGGCCCCTTCCCGAAGCCCAGGGCGTGCTCGGGCGCGCGCCGGGCCCGAGCCCGGAGTGGGCCCCTTCCCAGCCACCTCCCGGGCCTGCAGCGGGTGCCCCAGGGCCTCGCCACAGGCGTCCTGACCTGGCCTTTTACCCCCTCAGCTCCTAGGATCGACCTCTATCGAAAGGGGAGCAGAATGGACCGGTCCGTACGCACCATGGAGGACGTTCTCGCACTCTTGGACGGGTTGTTCACGTCCGGTTCCGAGGCCGACTGCTTGGCAACCGGCGACGGCCGGAGCTTCTGGGACCGCTTCTACACCGACCGGACCAGGCCCGTCCCGTTCTTTGCGGCAAAGCCTGACGAGAACCTGGCCGCCTACCTCGACCAGGGCCTGATCTCTCCCGGACGAGCCCTGGACCTGGGGTGCGGGCCCGGCCGTAACGCTCTCCATCTCGCGTCGAACGGCTTCCAGGTCGACGCTGTTGACCTCTCCCCCGTCGCGGTGGCGTGGGGGAAGGAACGCGCTGACCACGCCGGTGTCGACGTCGACTTCCGGTGCGGTGACGCTTTCGCCCTCACCGAGGGCGAGTTGAGCGGTCCGTACGACGTGGTGGTCGACTCGGGCTGCTTCCACCACCTGCCGCCACACCGCCGGGTCAGCTACCTGGCCCTGCTCGACCGCGTCCTGGCACCGGGCGGCCACCTCGCGCTGACCTGCTTCGCCTCCGGCGAGAACGGTATGGGGTCCGAACTCGCCGACGCCGACCTCTACCGCGAACGCACACTGCAGGGTGGCGTCGCCTACACACCGGAGTCGCTGCGCCGGATCTTCTCCGACCTGACAGAGGTCGAACTGCGCCGCATGAACGAAGAACCGCCCGAGTCGGAGCTCTTCGGCGTGCCGTTCTTGTGGACCGCGCTGTTCCGCCGGGACGCGTCGGCAGACGGCATTCGCCGCGTCCCCTGACGCGTCCCGGCGGGCGATCGATCAGCGCACGAGGTGCCGGGCGAAGAAGCGGACCGCGCTGTCGGCCTCGAACCTGGGCAGTTCCTTGTGCCGGCCCGAGTTCACGTGCAACGACTTCTCCGTCGAGGCGAAGGCGTCGAACAGCGCGAGGCCGTGCTCACGTGAGATGTGCTCGTCGTCCCACTGGAGGTCGAACTCGATGGGGATGGTGATCTGTTGCGCCTTCTCGGCCAGGACGTGGGGCCAGTGCTGGCCGAAGACCGCAGCGGTGATCCTGGGTTCGACCGCGACCAGCGGCACGCCGATAGCAGTGCCCATGTTGAGACCGAAATAGCCGACCGGCCCGTCGCTGCCGATCTCCGGAAGCTCGTGGAGCGCGTCCAGGGTCGCCTGCCACTCGGGCACGGCCTGCTCCGCCAGATAGGCGTTGTAGCGCACGACGACGGGGCCGACGGGCTCACCCGTCGCCATCGCCTGCTGCATGACGGCGATCTCCTCCTCGTCGTGCGCGGTCCGTGGGCGGTCGCCGTGTCCGGGCGCGTCGATGACCGCGACGTGGAAGCCGCAGGCGTCGACCAGGCGCTGAGCCCGGCCCGCCATCGCCGGATGCTTCTTGTGGTTGCCCCCGCCATGGCCCATCAGCACCAGGGGTGCGCGCTCGGCGCCGGAAACAGGGGACCAGAGCACGCCGGGGATCTCGCCGACGGTGAAGTCGCGCTCGACCATGCCGTTCGACGACGACTCGGCGGTGAACTGCAGGGAGTGCTGGAGAGAGTACATAGGAGTCACCCTTCGGGAGTGCCTGAATGTCGAGGCGCTCCCGGCGACAGCTACGTCAGCCGCCCGACCGTGACGAAAGGGGGAGCACCCATACGGTTACCGCGTTCATGGGTCTCACCTCCTCGTCCGGTGTCTCGGTCGGCAGGAAGCTATCAGCCCGAGCTCTTTCGGCACACCCGTTTTTCCCCACGCGCCGTCCCGTGAGGGCGCAGGATAGGGCCATGACGCCGCCTTCCTTCGACGTGGACGAGTTCCTCGCGCAGCCGCTCACCGCTCGGATCGCCACCAACGGGCCGACGGTGCGGCCCGTTTGGTACCTCTGGGAGGACGGCGCGTTCTGGGTGTTGACCGGACCGTGGGCGCGGCTGATGCGGAGGGTCGAACGGGATCCCGCGGTGGCGCTGGTGGTGGACGAGTGCGACCTCGCCACTGGGCTGGTCCGGCAGGTGATCGCGCGCGGGCGGGCCGAGTTGGCGCCGTTCGACGTGCCGCGCGGGCGGCGCAAGCTCACGCGGTACCTCGGGGCGGACGAGTCACGCTGGGGCGCACGCTTCCGCGCCTACCTCCACGACGACGCCGCCAGCCGTGGCACGACCTGGCTGTGCCTCCGGCCGACGGCACTGGTCGCCAACGACCTCACATACGAGACCGGCGACGTCGAGTCATGACCGACCACCGCTCGATCGACGTCGCCGGCATCCGCCTCGCCTACCAGGTCGCCGGGCCGATGCACGCTCCCCCGCTGGTGCTGCTGCACGGGCTCGGTGAGGGCGCGGCCGACTGGGGCGGCGTCCTGCCCGCCCTCGCACGCGACCGTCGCGTCCACGCCGTCGACCTGCGCGGACACGGGGACAGCGACTGGCCCGGCGACTACTCGCTGGAGCTGCTGCGGGACGACGTCCTCGGCTTCCTCGACGCGCTCGGGCTGGAGCGCGTCGACCTGGTCGGGCACTCGCTGGGCGGTGTGGTCGCGTACCTCGTCGCGGCGGAACAGCCGGGCCGGGTGGCCCGGCTGGTGCTGGAGGACGTGCCGCTGCCGCGTCCGCGCGTGCCCACGCCGCCGATCCGGCCGGAGGGGCCCCTGGCGTTCGACTGGCAGATGGTCCTGGCGCTGCGGAAACAGCTGGACACCCCGCCCGTCGACTGGCTGGAGCGGCTGGGCGCGATCACCGCGGCGACGCTGGTGCTCGTCGGAGGACCGGACAGCCACATCCCGCAGGACGGCGTCGCCGAACTGGCCCGCACGGTGCGGAACGGACGCCTCGTCACCATCCCTGCCGGACACCTGATTCACGCCACCGCACCGGAGGCGTTCCTCGCCGCAGTCCTGGACTTCCTGCCCGCGGCGGGATGACGTGCGGGCCGCGCGTCAGTCGGCCAGGTCGTGCTCGGCGAACGCGCCTCAGCGGCTCCGGCGGCGCGCGTTGCGGATGGCGCGGGCGGCGGCCGGGGGCAGCAGGTCCTTGGCGAGACGCTTGGCGCGGGCCGGAAGCGCAGCCGCCTCGGCCGCCTTCAGGCGACGGTCCCGCTCGGCCTCGGCCGTGCGCTCGGCCATGATGTGGTCGTGGAACCGGGAGGTGCGGAACGCCGGCGGCTTGAGCCCGGCCTTGTTGCGCAGCCGGATGATCCGGTTGCCGCGGATCTTCTCCTCGTACGCGGTCAGCTCCGGGTGCTCGGCGAGCTCCTTCAGCAGCAGGTCCTGAAGCGGCGTCGGGTCGCCCCAGGTGCCGTAGAACTTGTTGGCGGAGACCACGATCGGCAGCAGGTCCATGGTCGCCACCGCCTCCCAGACCGCCGCGCTGACGCCGGGCGTGTGCTCGGAACGGTAGTCGTCCAGCACCACGACGCCCTCGGGCGAGAGCGCCTCCTTGGCGAAGGCGATGTCGCCGATCACGTGCTCGTAGAGGTGCGAGGCGTCGATGTGCACGAACCGCGCGGACTTCGGCTCGGTGCGGCCGTCGGACATCACCGAGGTGGGCGCCTGGACGACGATCGGAAGCGCGTCGTGGAAGGCCAGGTAGTTGCTCTCGAATGCCTTGCGGGTGAGGGTGTCGCGGTAGGACGCCGCCATCTCGCCCGAGTTCGCCTCGTCCGGGGCGTCGGAGTCGAACAGGTCGCAGACCGTGAAGGTCTCACCCTCGCGGACGTAGTCCCCGAGCATGATCGCGCTGCGCCCGAGGTAGGCGCCCATCTCGATCAGGTCCCCGGGCGTCTCGGCCTTCTTCTGCTGTTCCAGGAACCAGACGAAGAGGTGTCGGTCCACGGCGAAGAACCAGCCACGCACGTCGTCCAGTGTGGCGGGTGGTGCCGACTGCGGTCCTGCGGTGCTCATGGGATCTCCGAGGAAGGCCGAACGTGAGAAGACTGCGGCCGAGGCTACGAGACACCGGCGGAAGGCTCAAGTGACCTTTGTCTCTTTGGCATAGTCTGCCCGGAGAACTCCTTGACTACGCGACACTGTGCACTGCACGGGCCCTCGACGGTCACCTTCCGGCCCTGTCGCCTTCACATCCCGGCTTCACATCCCGGCCCAGTGCCCATCCCGGCGCGGTGCCCGCGCGCCAAGACCCGGGTATCAGCCGGGGCCGGCCCGCTCGGGGGTTCGGGCCGGACCCGGCAGCTCAGTCGCCGCTCACGCACCGCCGTCGAGGACGGTGACGAGCGCGCCCTCTGCGTGCGGGCTCTGCAGCGGGGCGGTCAGGTGGACCACGTACGGGCCGTTGCCGCGGCAGCTGTCGATGGCCACGATCTCGTCGTCGATCCGGGCCCGGCAGGGGACGGGCACCGGGGCGGTGAGTGGCAGGTTCGAATTGCGCCAGTGGATCGGGTCGGTCGGGTGCGCGGTGCTGACCGGAGCCACGGCGGAGGCGAGCACGGGGTCCATGACCAGGCACGTTAGTGGCAGAGAGCCCCCTGTGGGGAGTCCTTCGATCAGGCTTTTTTGCGGACCTTTTCGCAGGTGGGACGGCATGTCCGTGCCACTTCGCACACCTCCTGAACGACGCTTTCCCGTCCGGGCCGACGGGGCAGGCAAGTTGACGGATCGACGGCTCGCTGGGCCCGGGAAACGGGGCAGAATCCGCTGCCCGCCACCGACGCCGCCACCGACGTCGTCGGGCCGGACGACCGGCCTTCGCCACGCTGAGCAATGACTGCGCGGCCGCGCACCAACTCCCGAGTGGGGCCGGGTAACCGCCCGGCGCAGCCGATCGGGTACGTTCGAACGACCACCCCGAGCAGTGGGGACAGGAAGGCGACGGACGCATTTCCTCCACGATGCGTTTGCCGGTTCTCCGCACCGACTGCTCGCTGAACTGCCGCTTTCCCGAGGTAAGGTGCCCGCGTGTCTCAGTCACCCCATCCCCAGATATCCCCCAGCGAGATGGATTCCCTGCGCGACGCAGCCCCCGTCGACGCCGACTTGCTGCAGCGGATCCGCGCCGCGCTGACCGCGCGCGAGAACGAGAGCGACGAGGAATCCGGCAACGCAGAGTGACAGAGTGACGCGCTGCGCGCCCCCAACGGGGGCGCGTAGCGCGTGAACAGAGCGTGACCCGGGTCACGTGAGCAAGGAGCCACGTGAGCAAGGACACGTGCCCGTCTGCCCTCACCTGGTGAAATGCCCCTTTTGGAGTGGCGGCTTCTTTGATACCCAGGAAGAAGACCCGAAGCACCACGCACACGCACCACCCAGGAAGTCCGGCATGACGCGCGACAACACCCCGAGCGACACGAGCCTCATATCCTTCGACGTCGACCTGACCCGTCAGGAGACACAGCGTCGAGCACTGGTCATGGACGCCCTCGGGCCCGCCTGGGACCCGGTCGCCGTGCTGCATGACGAGGACGCCGCCTACACGCTGCTCTACTCCGGCCTCGACGCCGAGCAGCAGCGAATCCACGACGAGCTGGTGGCCGCCGGTGTGCTGCCCGCACGGGAGCCCGGCCGTGCTGCCGATTGACCCGCACGCGGACCTGGGCCGCCGAGCCTGGGTACCGTGCCCCTCCTGCGACGACAGCCGCGACTGCGGTGACTGCGGCGCCGCCCGGACCTGCTCCGGCCACTGGCGCTACCTGCTGTCCAACACCGGCAGCCGCCTGCACCTCCAGTGCCCGAGCTGCACCCACGTCTGGGACCACGAGACCGGCTTCGGCGCGACCCGCTCGTAGGGTCCGTACGCCAGACGCTGTACATGACACGGAAGCTCACCCGTCCTTAAGCTCAATCGCAGCCTTCGGACACCTGCGCGCAAGGCGCGCGCCGATGATGGTTGACGACGCATCAGTAACATCGTCGTCCACCGGAGGCATGAGCTCATGACGGACAGTCAGAACGAGGGCCAGGGAGCCGAGTCAGCGCATTCCGGGCCGTCCGCGCAAGCCGGACCGTCGGCGCCGTCCGCGCCGTCGCGCAAGGGCGGGATCACCCGGCGGGGCCTGATCGCCGGGGCGTCCGCCGCCGGAGCCGCGGCGCTGATGGGCGCGGGCCGCGCCACAGGCCCGAAGGGGCCGACCGCCGCGCAGTCGCGCCTGATCGACAGCGCACTGGCGGCGTCGGCAACGAACGCCTCCCTCTCCGACATCAAGCACGTCGTGGTGCTGATGCAGGAGAACCGCTCCTTCGACCACTACTTCGGCACCCTGTCCGGCGTGCGCGGCTTCAGCGACCCGAACGTGCCGCAGCAGACCGTGGGCGGTCGCAGCTACCCGGTCTTCGACCAGTTCGGCTTCCAGCCGGGCACCGGCGCCTCCGCGTCCGGCTACCTCCAGCCGTTCCGGCTGCTCAGCGACCCGCCGCTGGAGGACGGCCAGACCACCAACGACATCGACCACAGCTGGGCCACGCAGCACCGCAGTTGGAACGGCGGAGCGATGGACTCCTTCGTCTCCGCGCACCTTTCGGCGGACGGCGCCACCAACGGCCCGGTCACCATGGGCTACTACACGCGCGACGACCTGTCGTTCTACTACGCGCTCGCGGACGCGTTCACCGTCTGCGACGGCTACCACTGCTCGGTGCTCGGCCCGACCGACCCCAACCGGCTGATGCTGATGTCCGCCTCGATCGACCCGGAGGGCACACAGGGCGGGCCGGTCGTCCAGACCTTCGGCAACCGGCTGGGCGAGTACGGCAAGCTCTCCTGGGAGACCATGCCGGAGCGGCTGCTCCAGGCCGGGGTGGACTGGAAGGTCTACAACGACCCGATCGGCCTGCTGGCACTCAGCCCGCTCCCCTACTTCAAGGCCTACAACGACCCGCTCTCCTCGACCGGCCGCGAGCTGATCTCCCGCGCGTTCACGCCGACCTACCCGGGCACGTTCCAGTCCGACGTCGCGGGCGGCACGCTGCCGTCCGTCTCCTGGATCATCCCGCCGGTCGCCGAGTGCGAGCATCCGGCCGCGCCGCCGCACTACGGCGAGTACTTCGTCCAGGAGGTGCTGGCGACGCTGGTCTCCAACCCGGACGTGTGGGCGCAGACCGCGGTCATCGTCGTCTACGACGAGAACGGCGGCTTCTTCGACCACGTCGTCCCGCCGACCGCGCCCGAGGGGACGCCCGGCGAGTGGCTGGCCACGCTCCCCTCGGCGGTCGGCGGCGTCAACGGCCCGGTCGGGCTGGGCTTCCGCACGCCCGCCCTGGTCATCTCGCCGTTCAGCGCGGGCGGTTTCGTCCACTCGGAGACGTTGGACCACACCTCGGTGCTGCGCTTCATCGAGACCCGCTTCGGCGTCGAGGTCCCCAACCTCACCGCCTGGCGGCGCGGCGTCACCGGCGACTTCACCGGCGCGTTCAACCTGAGCGCCGCGCCGACCACCGCGTTCCCCTCGCTCCCGCAGGTCTCGCTGGGCGACACCTCGGCGGCGGAGCAGGCGGTGCTCAACGCCCTGGCCGGGACGCTGGACGTCGGCATCCCCTACCCGCTGCCGAGCAGCAACTCCATGCCGACGCAGGAGACCACGCCCACCCGTCCGCAGGTCCCCTGACCGACCCACGCCAGACGCGTGCGGGGCATGCCCATATGGTTGGGCGTTCCCCGCACGCGTTCGACATCGGGCGCTTGGCCGGGAACGCATTCGCGATATATCGTAAGTCCGTCAGTCGCAGACGACCGAATGATCGCAGCGGAGCACGGGGAGATCTCATGGCAGCGGACAGTCAGCCCGTCGACAGGGCAGTCGGCAGGGCCGGGACCGACGTCGGAGCCCCTTCACTCAAGGCCTCGCACGCCGACCGCGACGCCGTGGTGGACCGGCTCCAGACCGCGGCGGGTGAAGGACGGCTGACCGCCGAGGAGCTCGACGATCGCGTCGAGGCCGCGCTCACCGCGCGCACCGTCGACGAACTGATCCCGCTGACCGCCGACCTTCCGCCTACGGACGCGTCGAACAGCGTCCCGGAGTTCCTCGCCCCGACGCCCGGCAGCACCGTGCGGATCGAGCAGAAGGGCAGTCAGGTCGTGCGCCGCGGAGCGTGGACCGTGCCGCAGCAGCTGGAGCTGCGCGCCCAGTGGTGCAAGGTTGTCCTCGACCTCACCGAGGCGCGGATCGACCACCCGACCCTGCACCTCGATCTCGACATGCGCGGCGGGTCGCTGATGCTGATCACCGACCCGGGCATCGAGGTCGACACGGACCAGGTCAAGTTCACCTTCGGCGGTCTCAAGGAACGCGGCCGACGCCGGTCCGGCCGGTCCAGGCGGGAGGAGACCCCGACGCGACTGCGGATCCATGTCACCGGCGAACTGCACCTCGGCAAGATCCTGGTGCAGCAGCGGCGCCGGACGCGCGGCGCCCAGGGTGCGGCGTAAAAGAGGGCCCAGGTGGGCCTACGTGAGGAAGTCGACGATGAAGGCCAACGTTCGCCGGAGCGGGCCCGCATCGACCGTGGCGGCGAGTTCGCCCAGGTAGTCACCGTGGTTTGCGGGCACGATGAGCAGGCGGGCCTGCGGGATGAGGGAGGCCAGGCGGAGGGCGTGGTCGACACGGATCACGTCCTGGTCGCCGGCCATGACGAGGGTCGGGGCCGTGATCGAGGCCAC
The DNA here is from genome assembly GCF_041262485.1 of Streptacidiphilus sp. BW17. Classification (NCBI taxonomy): domain Bacteria; kingdom Bacillati; phylum Actinomycetota; class Actinomycetes; order Kitasatosporales; family Streptomycetaceae; genus Streptacidiphilus; species Streptacidiphilus sp. BW17. The sequence goes on from NZ_JBGCCR010000013.1 coordinate 123,291, forward strand.
CAGGGCGTCGGGGAAATCCGTGAAGCCCGTCAGCATGAGCTCGCGGTCGAGGTGGAACATGCGCTCGGCGTGCGCGGGGTCGCCGCCGGCCTTGAAGTCCGCCTCGCGGTAGGGCTGGGGCATATCGGCGTAGCTGCTCGCCGCAAGCCCGTCCCAGAATCCGTCCACCATGCCGTCGCGGCGGAACGGCGTCGAGGCGACGACGAGTCGGCGGACGGCCTGCGGATGCCGGATCGCCATCTGCAGCCCGACCTGGCCACCGTTGCTGAACCCGAGCACGTCGAGCGGCTCCACAGAGAGCTCCCGCAGCAAGGCGGCGACGCCGTCCGCCGAAGCCTCGAACGATGCGGAGCGCTCCCCCGAACCGGTATGGCCGTGGCCCTGCAGCTCGACGGCGAGGATGCGCCGCGACGTCTCCAACGCCGGAATGAAGCGGCCCCAGTTGGAGTCGATCGTCGAGCCACCACCGTGCAGGAGCAGGAGGGGAGGCTGCGTTCCCTGGGATTCGCCGTGCCATTCGTAGTAGAGCGGCAGCTCTCCCGACGAGTATCCGTGCTCGATGCCCATGGCCGCGAGGGTAGCCGGGCCCACTGACAGTCCATCAGATCCCAGCGAGCTCGGCGCGGCCGTCCGATCGGGCCTTGAGCTGGGCGAACCTGGCAGATCCGGGCTACCGCCCAACGGCGGCAGCCCGGATGACGGAACCGGTGATCAGGGCAGGCAGGACGTGTGGGCGAGGGCCTGCTTGAGCAGGGCCCCCTGGCCGCCCTCCATCTCCTGCTGGACCAGCGGGGAGGCGGCCTCCTCGGGGGTGAACCAGACCAGGTCCAGCGCGTCCTGCCGCGGTCGGCAGTCCCCCGCGACCGGCACCACGTACGCGAGCGCGACGGCGTGCTGCCGTGGGTCGTGGTACGGCGTTATCCCCATCGTCGGGAAGTACTCCGCCACCGTGAACGGCTGGAGCGAGGCCGGGATGCGTGGCAGCGCCACCGGCCCGAGGTCCTTCTCCAGATGCCGCAGGAGCGCGTCGCGGACGCGCTCGTGGTAGAGCACGCGGCCGGAGACCAACGTGCGGGAGACGTTGCCGTCCGCGCCCATCCGGAGCAGCAGTCCGATGTGGGTCACCTCGCCGCCCTCGTCGACGCGGACGGGCACCGCGTTGACGTAGAGCACGGGCATCTGGGCCCGCGCGAGTTCGAGGTCGTCGACCTCGAGCCAACCGGGCGTCGTCTCGGTGGTGTCAGCCATCTCAGCCATTGCCTGATCTTATGGTGTGCCACCCCTTCCGCGCAGGTACCTCCCTGGCGCGTCCTCAGCGCGTCCTCAGCGCGTCGACCGTGACTGGAGCGCAGACCTCAGGCCGTCTGCGCGAAGGCGCGCCGGTACTCGGCGGGTGCGACGCCGACCGCGCGCCGGAAGTGGTGGCGCAGCATCGCCGCGGTGGCGAAGCCGCAGGCTCGGGCGATCTCCTCGATCGTCAACTCCGAGCGCTCCAGCAGCCGTCGGGCGTGCAGCACGCGTTGGGCGGAGAGCCAGCGGTGCGGCGTGGTGCCGGTCTCGGCGACGAAGCGGCGTGCGAAGGTGCGTTCGGACATGTGCGCCCGACGGGCCAGTTCCGCCACTGAGTGCTCGCGGTCGAGCCGCTCGCTCAGCCAGGAGAGCAGCGGCTCCAGACTGTCGGCGCAGTGCTCGGGAACCGGCTGGACGATGAACTGCCGCTGCCCGCCGTCACGTTGGGGCGGGACGACCATCCGCCTGGCGATCGCCGTGGCCGCCTCCGAGCCGATCTCGCGGCGGACCAGGTGCAGCGCGGCGTCGATTCCGGCGGCGGTTCCGGCACTGGTGATGATGTCGCCGTCGTCGACGTAGAGCACGTCCCGGTCCAGCTTGGCGTCAGGGAAGCGGGCGGCGAACTCGTCGGCATGGCGCCAGTGGGTGGTGCAGCGCCGGCCGTCGAGCAACCCTGCCGCGGCGAGGGCGAACGCGCCGCTGCAGACCGTCAGCAGCTGCGCGCCGCGCTCGTGCGACTCGCGCAGGGCGTCGAGCAGTTCGGGCGGGTAGGGGTCGCGTATGGCGAACGCGGGCAGGGCGACCAGGTCGGCGTCGACCAGCGCGTCGAACCCGAAGGGGGCGGTCATCGTCCCGCCGAAGGAGGTCCGGACGACGCGATCGGGCGTCGGGGAGCAGACGCGGAAGTCGAAGGGAGGCACGCCGTCCTCGGTCCGGTCGATGCCGAAGACCTCGCACACCACCCCGAACTCGAACGTCGCGAAGTCGTCGATCAGGGGCACCGCAACCGTACGCAGCATGCCGCACAGCCTACGCTCTTTCTGGCAGGATCTCGATGCACCTGGTCTCTCCTGCCACTGGTGGCAGAATCTCGCTGAGCGCAGTCTGGATGCCATGGAGATTCTGATCCTGCTCGCTGCCATGGCACTTGTCCTGCTCGGCCTGGAGCGCAACTCCCGCCGGGCCCGACGCGGCTTCCCCGTCGCCGCCTCGACGTTCACCACCGACGACCACCGCGACCGCGACGCGGAACGCGTCCGCGACGAGCTCCGGGCACGCACGCCGGAGCGGGCCTGAGTCCGCAGGTCCACCAGCGCAATTGCCCACAGCCTGCTCGAAATTCGCACGCGGCATATCGGTACAAGACGGCCGATACGGTGAATAATCTACTTATCCCGAGCTAACGCGAGGAAGTGAGTGGGATGTCTGACCTTGGACATCGCGCTCCCGACATCACCGGCCATCCCGATGTGGCCGAGATGCGAGAGCGGTACGCAAAGCTGGACGCCCGCCGCGAGGCGGTCGCCATCGACGGGCTGGTGCTGCTGACGGGGATCTACGCAGCCATCTCCCCCTGGGTTGTCCACTTCCGGGCGAGCAACATCGACCTCTCCGTGAACAACCTGATCATCGGCCTCGTCCTGGCCGCCTTCGGCCTCGGTCTCACCACGGCCGGCGACCGGATGTACCGACTGACCTGGACCTGCGCCGTGATCGGCGTCTGGATGATCATCTCTCCGTGGGTCGTCACCCTCGGCCACCACCCGACAACCGGAATGATCTGGAACAACGTGCTGATCGGCGCCGTCGCCTGCCTCCTCGGATTCGGAGCCGTGGGCCTCATCCTGGGCGGACGCGGCATGCGCATGCGCCGCTGACGCTCCCGTTCAGGACCCCGAACCCGCCCACTGACGACCCGCGACTCCGACCCGTTCGACGGCCGCGGGCCGTCGCGTGCCCTGCCCCGCACGCTGCCCCGGGTCACTCTCCACGCCACGCGCCACGCCGTGGAGTTCGCGCCGGAAAACGCCGGGCGCGACGCCGTACTCCCGCTTGAACGCCTTGCCGAAGGCGAACTCGCTCCCGTATCCCGCCCGGGCAGCGACCGCGCTCAGCGGCGACTCCGCGTCCTCGCGCAACTGTGCCGCCGCCCGCGTCATCCGCCACCGGGTCAGGTACGCCAGCGGCGGCTCGCCGACCATCGTGCTGAACCGCCGCGCGAACGCCGCCCGGGAGAGCCCGGCCTGGTCGGCGAGCGACTGCACGGTCCACGCCTCCGCCGGATCCCCGTGCATCGCGGCAAGTGCGGGGGCGACCGCCGGATCACTCAGCGCCGCCAGCCATCCACTGCGCTCCTGCGCGGGCTGCTCGTCCAGCCAGGCGCGCAGGATGTAGAGCAGCAGCGCGTCGATCAGCGCGGAGACGATCCCGTCGGTACCGGGGCGCGGGCGCTCCAACTCCGCGGAGAGCAGCTGGACCGCGCTGCTCAGTTCGGGATGCCGCCCCGGACGGGCGGGCAGGTGGATCACCTCGGGGAACTGGGCCAGCAGCGGGTGCGGACGGGCCTGGTCCAGGTGGTAGTTGCCGCACAGCAGGCTGGTCTCCGCGCCCGATCCGCCGAGCCGCATCCGGCCGATCGGGTACCGGGAGCGGGCCTCGGCCGCACCGGCTACTCCCGCCGTATCAGCCGGATCCGCCGAGTCGGCCCCCGCCTCGAAGTCCCCCGGGGCCGGGGTCACCGACTCGCTCTCCGGACGGTCCGCGAGGACGTGCGCCGAACCGCTGCGCAGGAAGACGACGTCGCCCGGAGCGAGCGCGAGCGGCGGGTGGCTCCGCCCGGCGTCCTGCACCGGGAGCAGCCAGCACGTGCCGTGCAGCACCACATGGAATCCCGCGCCCGCCACCGGCGGCAGCTTCAGCGCCCAGGGCGCGCGTCCGTCGGTGCGGACGGAGGCGGGCCGGGCCGTCCGCATCAGGGACAGCGCGTCGCTCAGGATGTCCATGGCTCGCCGCTCCTCCTCTCGATGACGCCGTCTCACGCTCGGACGGTCACCTGGTCAAACGGTCGGACGGTCGGCTGCTCAAACGGTCAGCACGATCTTGCCCTGGACATGCCCGGTCTCCAACAGCTCGTGCGCCTTGTCGGCGTCCGCCAGGTCGAAGGTCTGCTGCACGAACGGGCGGATCCGACCGGCGTCGACCAGTGCGGCGATCGCCTCCAGCGAGGCGTAGTCGGGCTCGACCGAGACCCCGGCGAAGACCCGACCAGCAGCCTGGACGCGTTCGATCAGCTCACGATCGCCGTGCTCCAGGATGCTGACCAGGACGCCGCCCGGCCGCAGCACCTGGAGCGAACGGTCGCCCTGCGCGGTCGAGTCGAAGACGACGTCGACCGGGTGGTCACGCAGCACCTCGGTGAAGTCGGCGCTGCGGTAATCGATCAGCTGGTCCGCGCCGAGCCCCCGCAGGAACGCGCTCCGCGACTCGCTCGCGATCGCGATCACGTGCGCGCCACGGGCCTTGGCGATCTGCACCGCGAGGTGACCGACTCCCCCGGCCGCCCGGTGCACCAGCACCCGCTGGCCCTCGCCCACCTCGGCCAGGTCGACCAGTCCCTGCCACGCGGTGAGCGCGGCCAGCGGCAGCGCGGCGGCGTGGACGTGGTCGACGCTCGTCGGCTTGCGCGCCAACTGCCGTGAGGGAGCGGCGACGTACTCCGCGTAGCCGGTCGCGGCGCGGGGGAAGAACGGCATCCCGTACACCTCCTCACCGACCGCGTAGCGGGCGCCCGGTCCGGCCTCGACCACCTCGCCGGAGATGTCCCAGCCGACCCCGAACGGCGGTTCGCCGAGCAGCGGGAAGGCCCCGGAGCGGACCGCCACGTCCACCGGGTTCAGCGCACTGGCCCGGACCCGGACCAGCACCTCACCGGACAACGGCTTGGGCCGCTCCGTCTCGACCACCTGAAGGACCTCGGGACCACCGAAGGACTGCTGAAGCACTGCACGCATTACGTTCTCCCGGTTCCGAACGGATTCACTTCGCTCGCTCTCTGCGACGGGATCCACGTTAGGGAGCCGGGGCGAGACGATGAATGGCCTGCAGTCTCCTCTGCATGTCCGATCGTCTCGCCCGACGGTGTTTCCGGGCTCAGCTCGTGCTTCAGCCGATCCTGTCTCAGCCGAGCTGCGGCATCACCTGGTCGGCGATCAGGGCCAGGTGGTCGAGATCGTGCAGGTCGAGGATCTGCAGGTAGATGCGGCTGCTGCCGGTCTCCGCGTAGCGGCCGATCTTCTCGACGACCTCGGCCGCGGTGCCCGCCAGGCCGTGCTCCCGCAGCTCGGCTGGTTCACGGCCGATCGCCGCCGCGCGGCGCGCCACCTCGGCGTCGTCCCGGCCGACGCAGGCGACCAGCGCGTTGCTGTAGACCATCGAGTCGGCCGCCCGGCCCTGCTGCTGCACGGCCTCGCGGACGTGTTGGATCCGCTCGGCCGTGTCCTCCACCGAGACGAAGGGCAGGTTGAACTCGTCGGCGAACCGCGCCGCCAGTTCCGGCGTCCGGCGCGGGCCCAGCCCGCCGACCAGCACCGGGATCCGCTCCTGGGTGGGCTTGGGCAGCGCGGGGCAGTCCTTGAGCTGGTAGTAGCGGCCCTCGAAGTCGAAGGTCTCACCGAGCGCCGTGCGCCACAGCCCGGTGACGATCGCGAGCTGCTCCTCCAGCCTGCCGAGCTTGGCCGCCGGGAAGGGGATGCCGTATGCGGTGTGCTCCGCCTCGAACCAGCCGGAGCCCAGGCCCAACTCCACCCGGCCGCCGCTCATCTGGTCGACCTGCGCGACCTGGATCGCCAGCACGCCGGGCAGCCGGAAGGTCGCCGCGGTCATCAGCGTCCCGAGCCGGATCCGCGACGTCTCGCGGGCCAGCCCCGCCAGCGTCGTCCAGGCGTCGGTTGGCCCGGGCAGGCCGTCGCCGCCCATCGCCAGGTAGTGGTCGGAGCGGAAGAACGCGTCGTAGCCCAGGTCCTCGGTGGCCTTGGCCACGCGCAACAGCGTGTCGTAACTGGCCCCTTGCTGGGGCTCGGTGAAGATGCGCAGATCCATGCGGGCCACGTTACGCGAGTACCCGGGCCGGTTCGGGCACCGACTTTTGTCAGACCCCCTCGCTACGGTCGAGGCATGAAGGCTTCCGGGAGGGCGGACCCGAGCGCGGTCGGCAGCAGTGGCGCGTGGCGCTGCACAGGTGCCGGGTGGGACACCGACGGGCCGGTGCTGGGCTGGTGGTTGCCCATAGCCGGTGAGCGGCACAGTCCGCTGGCCCTCGGCGGGCCGCTGGCGTTCACCGTGGGGGGATCGCGTCGCTGCGTCGGGCTGCTGCGCAACGGTCGGCGGATGGCCTGCCCACACCGCGCCGAGCTGTCGGGGACGGCGCACGGGGAGCTGTGCCCGGACTGCACCGCGGTCGACCGGCGGCACTCCGTGGCCGCGGACACGGCCTTCGACGATCCGCGGTTGTACCGGCTCTACCTGGCGTGGTTCGGGACGGGATGCATCAAGGTCGGCATCACGGCGCAGGCGCGCGGCGCACGTCGGCTGACGGGGCAGGGCGCGCTGGCCCATCTCTGGCTCGGTGAGGGGCCGTTGCCTGCGGTGCGGAGGGCGGAGATCGCGCTCGGCTCGGCCTTCGGCATCCCGGACCGGGTGAGCACGGCGCGCAAGCGTGCCGAGCGGGCATCGGCCGTCGCCGTCCCACCGAAAGAGGTCGAGGCCGAGCTGGAGGCCGTGCGCGCACAGCTCCACGCCGGGACCGCCTGGCCGGAGACGCTGCACCGGCTGCAGGCCCTGACGGTGGATCACCGTCCGTCGTACGGGCTCGACATGGCCGAACCACCGGATCCGGAGGCGGAGATCCCGCTGCTCGCCCCGGGCGAGACCGTGGCCGGAACGCTCGACGCGGTCGTCGGCACGGACGCGTACCTGCGGGCGGCGCGGGGTTCGCCGGCCTCGGGCACCTCGCTGCTGCTCAGCCTGCGGCTGCTGGCGGGATGGGAGCTCGCCCGGGCCGCTCCGGACGCCGCCACGACCGCACCCACGCAACGTCTGGCCAGACCGCGGGAGCCGCTGCCCACCCTCTTCGACTGACGCGGGGTCGGCGCGGACCGTCGGCGCGGGGCGTCGGCGCGAAGCCGGACGGCCCCGGAGCACCGCGCGCGGGCGCGGCGATCCGGGGCCGTCCGAAGGGTGATCAGGCGGAGACGACCGCGTGGACCTGGCCCAGCAGGGCGGTCAGCTGGGCGGCGACCTCGGCGTCGTCGACCGGGTGGGTCTCGGCGAAGCGGGTGACCGAGCCGGGGATGGAGAGCTTGACGTCCTCGAGGACGTTCGCGCCCGCGACACCGACCGCCTTGCGGGCCGCGTCCTGCGCCCACACGCCGCCGTACTGGCCGAAGGCGGTGCCGAGGACGGCGACCGGCTTGCCGGAGATCGGGCTGGCGCCGTAGGGGCGGGACAGCCAGTCGATGGCGTTCTTCAGCACGGCCGGCATGGTGCCGTTGTACTCCGGCGAGAAGAACAGGACGGCGTCGGCCTCGGCGACGGCCTCGCGCAGCTCGGTGGCGATGGCCGGGACGGTGCCCTCGACGTCGATGTCCTCGTTGTAGAACGGGAGCTCGCCCAGGCCGTCGAGGATGGCGACCTCGCTGCCGGTCGGCGCCAGCTTCACGGCCGCCTCAGCGAGCTGGCGGTTGGTGGAGCCGGCGCGGAGGCTGCCGACCAGGGCGACGATACGGACGGACATGGATGCTCCCAACAGACAGACCGTGCACCGGGCAGGGCACGGAAGTTCTTACGGACCAGGTTTTGCGGACCGTGGTCCGGTTCCAGTGAAACACATGAAACGGACCACGGTCCAGTTAGCCCCGGAGCGGGGTACGCTGGCCGCATGACGTCGCCCTCCGAGCGCCCCGCCCCCGTGCACCCCACGGCAGGCGCGAGGTCGCTCCCTGTGCTGCCGGTCCTGCTCGACGGTGAACCCGTCGAACCTGTCGAGCGCGTCGAGCGCGCGGACGCCGCGCGTAACCGCGCCAAGCTCCTCGACGCCGCGTCCTCGCTGATCCGGGACCACGGGGCCGAGCACCTGACCATGGAAGGCGTCGCCTCCGCTGCCAACGTGGGCAAGGGCACGGTCTTCCGCCGCTTCGGCGACCGGGCCGGCCTGCTCTTCGCCGTGATCGACAAGAGCGAGAAGGAACTCCAGCAGTCCTTCCTCTTCGGACCGCCGCCGGTCGGCCCCGGCGCACCTCCGGTCGAGCGCCTCGAGGCCTTCGGCGTGGCAGCCCTGCGCCACCTGCGCTGCAACATGAACCTCTACGTCGAGGCGGACCGGAGCGCGGACCGCCGCTACACCAGCCCGGCCCGCGTGGTCCGCGAACGCCACATCACCCTGCTGCTCCGTCGGGCGGGCGTCGCCGGCGACCTGGAACTGCTGAGCAACACGCTGCTGAACTTCCTCGACCCGATGGCCACCGAGCACCTGCTGGTCAACCGCGGCCGCACCCTCCCCGACCTGGAGGACGGCTGGCGCGACCTGGTCAGGCGGGTCACCCGCCCCGCCTGACGCGTCGCCTGAGCTGCGTCCTGCACCGTCTCCTGAGCTGTCGTCAGGCGGCGGCCGTCATGCGCCATGCATCAGGCGCCCGGCGTGCTCCTACCTGGGGAGGGCCGCCAGCGGGTGCGGGTTCTGGTACTGATGCAGCTGCCACACGTGCACCCAGTCGACGAGCATCGTGTCCGGAACGGGTGTGGCCGAGCTGGTGTTGTCGAGGATCAGGTACTGGGGCGCGCCACTGTTGGCGAACGCCTCGCTCCCCACCGGGAAGCCGTCGTAGGAGAAGGTGACGGTCTGTGCGGAGGGGTCCCAGTAGGCCGAGTAGGTGTGCCAGCCGGGACCGATGTCCGTGCACTGGCCGGGGCCCCCGGTGATCTGGTGGACGTGGAAGCACAACTGCCCCGCCAGACCCTCCATGACGTCGATCTCGCCGTCCGCGGGATAGTTCTGGCCGTCGGACCAGAAGGCCGGCCAGCCGGAGATGGTGGTGCCCCCCGGGGTGTAGATGCGAGCCTCCATCAGCGCCGGGCCGGTGAACTCGAACCCGCCGAACGCCCGACCGTCATGCGGGTTGGTGGAGACGAGAGCGCCGTGCGTGGCCGTGAGCCTGAGCGCGAGGTGGCCGTCGGACACGCTGACGTTGCGGGAGTCGTAACCCTGGGCCTCCTCGCTGTTCACCGGGCCGGTGATGCCGGTGCCGAACCAACCGGGCCGCCAGAGGCCGGTGTCGAGACTGCCACCCTCGAACTCGTCGTCGAAGATGAGGGACCAGTCGTCGCCACCTCGGAGCGACCGCGCCACCCTCCCCGCCATGGTCACCGCGTGGTTCGACGCCGCATAGGTCGACTCAGCCTGGATCGACGCCCCGTAGCTCGACACCACATGGCTCGACCTTGCGCGGTTCGACACCACGTGACCCGACGCCGCATGGTTCGACGTCAGTACGTTCGACGCCATGACAGCCAGCAGCGGCAACACTGCTGCGGCACACAGGGCGGTCAGGCGCTTCCGTTTCATGGATGACCTCGGCTCCTCACGTCGGTACTCCCCGGCCGACTCAACGCCGTGGAACCACCGCTGGTCACGCCGCCGAAAGAGTCAGTCCCCCGGTCGGCCTGTCACGCGGCTCGTCGCACCGGTCCCGACCTACGATCGGAACATGAAGCTCGGTCTGCACTACTGGAACTACTCCCGCCCCGCCGACCCGGCCCTGATCGCGCCGACGCTCGCGCAGACCGCGCGGATCGCCGAGCAGGCGGGGTTCGCCTCGTTCACGGCCATGGACCACTACTTCCAGATGGAACTGCTCGGCTCCGCCGAGGAGCCGATGCTGGAGGGCTACACCACCCTCGGCTACGTGGCCGCGCTCACCGAGCGGATGCAACTCGGGCTGCTGGTCACGGGGGTGATGTACCGCCATCCGGGTCTGCTGGCCAAGATCGTGACCACCCTGGACGTCCTCTCCGCCGGGCGCGGCCGGCTGGGGATCGGCGCGTCCTGGTACGAGCGCGAGCAGCACGGACTCGGCGTGCCCGTGGTGCCGGTCGCCGAGCGGTTCGAACGACTGGAGGAGACGCTGCAGATCTGCCTGCAGATGTGGAGCGACAACAACGGCCCCTACCAGGGCAGGCACTACCAGCTGGCCGAAACCCTGTGCATGCCCGCGCCGTTGAGCCGCCCGCACCCGCCGATCATGATCGGCGGCAGCGGCGAGCGGAAGACGCTCCGCCTGGTCGCCGCGTACGCCGACGCCTGTAACCTCTTCGGCACCGGTGAGGCCGAGGTGGCGCACAAGCTCGACGTGCTGCGCGCGCACTGCCGGACCGAGGGCCGTGACTACGACCGGATCGAGAAGACCGTGGTGGCGGGCGGCTCACCGCTGGACGACCCGGACGCCTTCCTCGCCGAAGCGGAGGCCTACGCCAGGCTCGGCATCAGCGAGATCCAACTGACGCCGGACCGCGACCCGGTGACGTTCACGGAGCAGGTCGGCCAGACCCTCCTGCCGCGTGTCGCCGCCCTGGGCTGAGCCGCAGCGGGCGGCGACGGGCCCCAGCGGGCCACAACGAGCGGCATCGAACGGCAACGGGCCGCACTCTCCACCGAAACGGCACACCTTGCCCTTGCGGGAAGCGAGGGCAAGGGTTCACCATTCTGACGCGAACTCGTCAGATCCCCGGCATCCAGCGCGCGCACCATACGGGTGACAGACAGTCAGGCCACGCACTTTCTGCCCTCCACCAGGAGTGACCCCATGCGTCGCACGTCTCGCCTCACCGCAACCGTCGCCACCACCGCGGCAGCCGCCGCGGGTGCCGCCGCACTCGTGCTCGTCCCGCAGGCAGCCTCGGCCCAGCCGATCCAGGACGGCGCGGCCGGCGTCGCCGCCCACCCGGCCGCCCACGCCGCTCACGCCGCCACCACCGGCACCCTGCCGACGCCCGCGCACATCGTCGTGGTGATGGAGGAGAACCACTCGTACTCGGACATCATCGGCAGCAGTGACGCCCCCTACATCAACTCGCTCGCGACAGGCGGCGCGTTGATGACCCAGTCGTTCGCCGTCACGCACCCGAGCGAGCCCAACTACATGGCCCTCTTCGCGGGCAGCGACTTCGGTCTCTCCTCCGACGCCTGCCCGGTCAAGGAGGGCACGGTCGCCAACCTCGGGTCCGAGGTGCTCGGCGCCGGCTACACCTTCAAGGGCTACTCCGAGGGCCTGCCCAAGACCGGCTCCACCACCTGCACCTCGGGCTCGTACGCGCGCAAGCACGCGCCGTGGGTCAACTTCAGCAACGTCCCGACCGCCGACTCCGTGCCGTACTCGAGCTTCCCCGCAAGCTCCGACTACGCCAGCCTGCCGGCGCTCTCGTTCGTCATCCCGAACCTCGACGACGACATGCACGACGGCACCGTCGCCCAGGGCGACACCTGGCTGCAGAACAACCTGTCCTCGTACGCGACCTGGGCCAAGGCCAACAACAGCCTGCTGGTGGTCACCTGGGACGAGGACGACTACACGGAGAACAACCAGATCCCGACCATCTTCTACGGCGCGGACGTCGTGGCCGGCAACTACAGCGAGACGATCAACCACTACAACCTGCTCTCCACGCTGGAGCAGATCTACGGCGTGGCCCCGACCGGCAACGCCGCCACCGCCCCGGCCATCACCGACATCTGGGGCTGAGTCTTGACCCGAGTCAAACGACTCGCGCGCCCGCTGCTCGCCGGGGCCCTGGTCCTGGCAGCGGCGGGCGGCGCCCTGGGCGTCGCGCTGACACAGGACGACGGCCCGTCGTCGACGGCCGGGGCCGGATCCGCTCCGACACCCCTCGCCGTCAGCGTGGACAAGCACGGCTGCGGCGCTCCGCCGACTTCGCTGCAGGCCGGGCCGGTCGCCTTCGCGGTGACGGACAGCGCGTCGACCTTCGTCACGGTCTACCTCACCGACCCGGGAGGCGACCGCGCCTACGCGGAGATCCGCTGGCTCGGGCCGCGGCACACACTGCCGCTGAGCGGCTCGCTGGCGGCCGGTCGCTATGCGCTGCGCTGCGTCTTCTCCGACGGGCCGGTCGTCACCTCCCCCACGCTCGCGGTCACCGGCTCGGCAAGCGGGACGCTCGCCGGTTACGCGCCGATGCCGGATCTGGCACTGGCAGGCCCGGTCGCCGCCTACCGCGCCTGGGTCCAGGCCGCGTTGCCCGGACTGCTGACCGCCGCGCGCACCCTCGACGCCGACGTCGCCCGCGGTGACCTGGCCTCGGCCCGTGCCGACTGGTTGCCCGCGCACCTCGACTACGAGCGGCTCGGCGCGGCGTACAACTCCTTCGGCGATTTCGACGCGTCGATCGACGGCCGGGCGGACGGCCTCCCCCAGGGCACCGGCACCGCCGGTTGGACCGGGTTCTTCGCCCTGGAGCAGAGCCTGTGGCACGGCGCGTCCGTCTCCGCCCTGCGTCCGCTGACGCAGCGGCTGGTGAGCGACGTGCAGGGGCTGATCGCCGACTTCCCGAGCGAGGACACCGATCCGGGGGACCTCTCGCTGCGCGCGCACGAGATCCTGGAGAACGGCCTGCAGTTCCAGCTCAGCGGTCACGACGACTACGGCAGCGGCACGACCCTGGCCACCCTGGACGCCAACGTCCAGGGCACGCAGGAGGTCCTCTCCCTGCTCGCCCCGCTGCTGCGCCAGCGCGCCCCCGGGCTCCTGGACAGCGTCGACCAGGAACTCGCCCAGTTCCGCGTCCAGTTGGCCGCCTGCCGAACCGGGGCCGGGACCGGGACCGGGTCCGGCACCGGGACCGGCTGGACGCCTGCCGCGTCGCTCGACCGCGACCGGCGTGAACGCCTCGACGGCGCGCTCGGCGCGCTGCTGGAGCAGCTCTCCGAGATCCCCAACCTGCTCGCCCCGAGGACGGACGCGTGAACCCCGCCCAGCCCGCAGTCCCCGAATCCGCCGCGTCCCCCGCATCCCTCGCCCCGATCGGACGCCGAGGCTTCCTGCGCAGCGCGACCGCCGGGATGGTCGGCGCTGCGGCGCTCGGCGCGTTCGCCGCGGAGTCCGCGGACTCGGCTGACCCCGCGAGCGCGGCGACGTCCGCCGGAGCCACGGGCGTCGGGCCGTCCGGTCGCCTCATCCCGTTCGAAGGTCCGCACCAGGCAGGCATCCTGACGCCGCCACAGGCAGCCGCGACGTTCGTCAGCTTCGACGTGATCGCACCGGACCGGGACGCGCTACGGGACCTGTTCGGCACGCTGACCGACCGGATCCGGCAGCTCACCACGGGCGGCCCGGTGCCGCCCACGGACCTCGCCTCCGCGCCCACCGACAGCGGCACGCTCGGACCGGTCCTGCCGTCGGACGGCCTGACGGTGACGGTCGGCGTCGGCGCGTCCCTCTTCGACCAGCGGTACGGTCTCGCCGCGCGCAAGCCCGCGAAGCTGACCGAGATGCCCGTCTTCCCCGACGACGACATGGCGACGTCGACCGAGCTGCACGGCGACCTGTCACTGCAGATCTGCGCGGACTCCAGGGACACCGTGGCCCACGCGCTGCGCGACATCACCAAGCACACCCGCGGCGCGATACAGCCGCGCTGGAAGATCGACGGCACCCACTCGGCGCCGCGCCCGACCGGCACACAGCGCAACCACCTGGGCTTCAAGGACGGCATCGCCAACCCCGACACCACCGACGCCACGATCACCGACGCGCTGGTCTGGACGCACCCCGGTCACTCCGGTTCCTCGGGCCACTCCGGTCAGGACGGCGAGCCGTCCTGGACCGAGGGCGGCTCGTACCAGGTGGTCCGGATCATACGCATGCTGATCGAGTTCTGGGACCGGGTCTCGCTCGACGAACAGGAGCGCATGATCGGCCGCCGCCGCGACTCCGGAGCGCCGATGGACGGCACCGCCGAGACCGACCTCCCGAACTACCACGCGGATCCGCAGGGCCTCTACGTCCCGCTCGACGCCCACATCCGGATGGCCAACCCGCGCACGGCCGCCACCACCGACCAGCAGATCCTGCGGCGCGGCTACAACTACGAACGCGGCCTCGACCTCGACGGCAACCTGGACGTCGGCCTCGTCTTCTGCTGCTACCAGCAGGACATCTCCCGCCAGTTCGCCGCCGTCCAGGCCCGCCTGGCGGGCGAGCCCCTGGTCGACTACATCTCCCCCACCGGCGGCGGCTACTTCTTCGCCCTCCCGGGCGTCCGCGACACACGCGACACGCTGGCCTCGGGGCTGTTCGCCTGACCGGCCGGGTCACGGGGTATCGGTCACGGCGCCCCACCTCCTGTCAGACTGTCAGGCCTCTCCTGACAGGAGCCTGGGCCTGTCAGGCGCACCCTGACGAGCCCCGGCGAACATGCCGGAGAGGACGTCGACGGCGTCACGACGGCGAAGGCCGTACGACGCCCGGTCGGCGTGGAAGATCGAGACGTCGATGCGTGGAGCCCTGCTGCGTTGGGCGGGGATGAACGCTGCCAGGGGAACAGCAGAAGTGCTCAGCACGCCGGGGGGATTGGAGCCGCTGGACGCACAGGTCGCGCACATCTCAGCCGGGGCGGAGAGTTCTGCTCCGGTCGTGGATACGGGGTCGGACATGCGCGGCATCGTACGCCTGTTCACTGCGGCTCCGCGCATGCGCCCATTTCGGCCAACCCGGCCTGACAAGGCCGAAGTTGTCCTCAGACGCGCGCCGCCGCCGGGCGGGGTGCCCGGCGGCGGCGTCATGCCGGGGCCCGGTTGGGGACCGGGCCGCACACATGTGTCAGGGCACGTTCCACACCTGGTTGGCGGTGTCGGCGCAGTCCCAGATCTGAGCCTGGGTGCCGGAGCCGCCGTACCCGGTGTCGTCGAGACACTTGTTGGACTGCGGGTTGTAGAGCTCCCCGTTGGATTCCGGGATCCAGACCTGGGCGGCGGTGTTGTTGCAGTCGTACAGGTCGACGGCCGTTCCGTCCGCCGTCCCGCCGCCGTTGATGTCCAGGCACTTGCCGAGGACGTGCAGCGTCGTGCCCGCCTGGACGAAGGTCCACTGCTGCGCGGGCGAGCCGTTGCAGGTGTAGACCTGGATCGGGTTGAAGTTGGCCGTGCTGGCCGAGCGGTCGTCCAGGCACAGGCCGTTGTAGCCGGTCACCGTCCCGGTCGTGCCGCCGCCTCCCCCGCCTCCGCCGCCGCTGCCCGTCGTGGTGTACGCCGCGACGTAGCCGACGCTCATCGTCCCGCCGGACGTGGTCGCGGAGGACGGCGAGGTGCAGCCGCAGACGCCGTTGGGGAAACCGCCGCCCATGGCCAGGTCGAAGATGATCGAGAGGTTGTGGTCGAAGGCCTGCTGCCAGGTCGCCGTGCCCACCTGACTCTCACTCACGGAGAAGTACTGGTTGCCGTCGAGGTAGAAGGTGATCGTCTCGTCCGAGGCGTTCGTCCGGTCGAGCACCATCGAGTAGGTGTGATAGCCCGTCAGGCAGCCGGAGCAGGCCTTGAGACCGCTGCCGATGCCGTTGCTCTCGTTGCACGGGCCGCCCGGGTCGGTACCGCAGTGGATCGTCCCGGCCACCTCGGAGAGGGCGTTGACGTCCTCCATGATGTCGATCTCGCCGTTCTCGGGCCACTGGCCCGGGCCCAGCATCCAGAAGGCCGGCCAGTAACCCAGCCCGTTCGAGGGGTTGGGCTGCTGGATCTCGGCGGTGACCTCCAGCTTGCCGCCCGCGGGCGCGCCGACGTTGGCGCTGGTGGTCTGGATCCGGCCGGAGGTCCAGTTGCCGCTGCCGTCGCGCAGCGCGGTGATGTCGAGGTGACCGTTGCCGTCCAGGGAGACGTTGCTGGACGAGTTGGTCATGGTCTCGATCTCGCCGGTGCCGAAGCTGGAACCGGGACCGGTGTCGTACATCCAGTTGCCGGAGTTGGGCGCGGAGCCGGCCCCGCCGGAGAAGTCGTCGCTGAAGACGGTGGCCCAGCCGGACGGAGGCCCCGGCACGGTGTCGGCGTGCGCGCCGCCGGGCGAGGCGACCAGCAGCGCGAAGGCCGCCAAGCCCGCCGCCGTGACCGAACCCCAGCGCCGGACGAACGACCGCGCCCATGAACGCGGCCTCCGGCTCTGCGGGGTCGGACCGGCCTTCGGACCGGCATGGGAGTAGGGGGTGTGTGGTGCAGAACGGGGTGCACTGACCATCTACGGCTCCTCGGAGTGGGGTCCTGCGGCCGTAATCGCGTGCGCAGCGAAGGTCGGGACCGCCGCTGAGGGTGTGCGCCGCCTGCCCCGGCGGGGCAGCACTTGGCATGCTCCCGTTCACCCCACGGTGGCGTCAAGACTTGTGCGCGAGAAGGGAAGCGCCGATTTCTTGAGTTCAGAACCTGAAGTCAGTTTCCGGCCCTCGCCCCGGCCCCGCGTGCCCCTCACCCCGTCCGGCGATCCCACCCGCTGCGCCTGACCACGTACTCGAGGTCGCCGTGCTCAGCGCCCTCGATCGGGGCCGGGAACTCCTCGACGAACGTGCGGACGTAGGCCATCCCGGCCTTCTCCATCACCCGCCGCGAGGCCACGTTGACCGCCATCGTGGTCGCCACGATCTCCGTCAGCCCGAGACCGAGGAACGCGTGCCGGATCAGCGCACGCGCACCCTCGGTGGCGTAGCCCTGACCCCAGGCCTGCGACCGGATCCGGTAGCCGAGCTCGATCCCGTCGGACAGCCCGACGCTGTCGGCCGGACGCAGCGCGAACCACCCCAGGAATGCGCCGGAGTCCCTTTCCTCCGCCGCGAACCGGCCGAGACCGGGCGGCAGTTCGCGGTACTCGCGGATGATCCGCGGCAGCGTCTCCCGCTCCACCTCCTCGCGGGGCACGGGCAGGCCGGTGTCGATGAAGCGCATCACCTGCGGGTCGCCGTGGAGCGCGGCGAGGACGTCCGCGTCCGCCTCGGTGAACGGGCGGAGCAGCATCCGGCGGGTTTCCAGATAGGTCGGCACCGGCGTATTCGATCAAGGACAGCGCGCGCGTCGCAAGCCACGGCGCGCCGTCCGACCCCGCGTCAGGCAAGCAGCGGCATGATCCGCAAGACTGGTCTCATGCGCCCGACCCGCCGCCACCCCGCCGCCCGGACCCTGCGAAGCGCCGTGACCGCCGCGACAGCCGCTGTCGCCACCCTGCTCGCCCTCACCGGCTGCTCGTCCGGCGGGCCGTCCGAGCCGTCGGCCGTGCAGAGCTCGCTGACCGCACAGACCGCCGCCACCGCCCCGGCCGCAGCAGGCAGCCTGCCCCGGCCGCAGCACGTGGTGCTCGTCATGGAGGAGAACCACTCCTACAGCGACATCATCGGCAGCTCGGACGCGCCGTACATCAACACGCTGGCCGCCCAGGGCGCGCTGTTCACCTCGTCGTACGCGGTCGCGCACCCGAGCGAGCCCAACTACCTGGCCCTCTTCTCCGGTTCGACGCAGGGCCTGACCGACGACTCCTGCCCGCACACCTTCACCGGCCCGACCCTCGGCTCGGAGCTCCTCGGCTCGGGACTGACCTTCGCCGGCTACTCGGAGTCCATGCCGGGCACCGGCTACACGGGCTGCAACAGCGGCAACTACGCCCGCAGGCACAACCCGTGGGTCAACTTCCCGAACATCCCGGCCTCCGACAACCGCACCTTCTCGGCGTTCCCGACCAGCGCGGCGGGTTACGCCTCGCTGCCCACCCTCTCGATCGTCATCCCGAACGTCCAGAACGACATGCACGACGGCACGGTCCAACAGGGCGACTCCTGGCTCCGCGCCAACCTCGGCGCGTACGCGGACTGGGCGAAGACCCACGACAGCCTGCTGGTCGTCACCTGGGACGAGGACGACAACAGCGCGTCCAACCACATCCCCACCCTGATCACCGGCGCGAACGTCCGCCCGGGCCACTACGCCGAACTGACCGACCACTACCGCACCCTGCGCACCCTGGAGTCCCTCTACGGCCTCTCCCCGGTCGGCGAGAGCGCCAAGCGCCAACCGATCACCGACATCTGGCAGTCCTGAGCCCGGCAGGGAGGGCGCCGCGAAGCGGCGGACCTCAGCCCATCTGCCCGGTCACGCTCTCTTCGTCGGCTCCAGGGTGCGGTAGAGGCTGGCGAAAGCTGTGTGGACGCGCCAGCCGAGCGACTCGTACAGGGCGCGGCCCTGCGTCGTCGCGCCGAGGACGGCACGCGTGGCGCCCGAGGCCAGGGCCTGCTGCTGCAGCGCGCGCATGACGACGGAGCCGAGGCCGCGACGCTGGTGGGCCGGGGTGGTGAGGATCTGGTCCGCCACCGCCACCTCGCCCGCCAGGCCCATCTGCCCGCGCGCGGCCAGCGCGCCGTCGGGGGCCGCGACCAGCACGCGCACGACGCCGCCCCGGATCCAGGTGCGCAGTGAGTACCCCGGCGGGAGCGTGCCGGGGGCGACGACGTCAGACGCGGTCGGTGTCAGCTCGACCGACATCAGGAACGCCGCTTCGTCGGCCACCCACTGGGGCCCGAGCCACGCGCAGACCCGCGCCTCCGGGGTCTGGCACGGCTCCGGCAGGAAGACCTTGAGCCACCAGCCCTCTCCCTGCGCCTGCGCGGCTGCCTCGCGCACGCGCTCCACATCCGCATCGACGATCACATGCCGCGCCACCTGCCCCGGCTGCCCCACGTCGACGGTCCAGCCCCATGGCCGCGCCACGGGATCGGATGCACCCCGCGAGACCACCCAGCCAGAAACCCAGTCCGCGACGACCGGCGCACATGTAAGCGATGAACTAGCCATGTGTCCATTACAGCAGCAGCCTGTGACGAGCACCAGGCCCGGCTGGATGCCCTTCCTGCCGCTGGGTCAGCGGTAGTCCTGCGGGTACGCCTGGATCCAGGAGTTGATCCGGTCGCGGGTGGAGAGCAGCAGCTTCTGGTGCTTGTCGAGGTTGTCGAACGAGACGTCGTCGTGGAACGCTGCCTGCGTCTGCGCGATCCACCCGAGCGGCAGCCGGAAGTGCGGCTGCCCCTCGGAGCTGGCCTTCATCGCGTTGTCGAGGTCGTCGAGGTTGGTCAGGACCCGGTTGAGGAAGTACGGGCAGTTGCCGGGCGTGGCGCACCCCGAATCCGTGTAGGTCGCCTGCAATTCGGCGAAGGCGTCACGCACCTGCTGCACCCCGCCCAGCCCGGACGGGAAGACGCCCGACGGCGTCGGCGCGGCCGTGGCGCTGGAGCCGGGACCCGGCGCGACGGTCGCCGCCACGGCGCGAGCAGCCGGGGTGGACTGCCCGGACGCCGTCCCATGCCCGCCCGAACTCGCACAGCCTGTCAGAACCACCGCAGCCAGGAGCAGCACGCTCCCGCGAACCACCACCGAACGTGCACGCATGAACGGCTCCCCCGCCTCGTCGTCCGACCGAATCAGATCGTATGCATAGCGGCCGCCGGGCACCTTTGTCCAGGCCGACCGGGCGGGGCCCCGGAGCTCACACCGCGCGACCACGCCCCCACAGCTCCTGGGCGTGCTCGGCGTGCTCGGCGAAACGGTCGAACATGCCTGCCTCCTCACCTGCGGCTGCCCCTGCCACGCGCCTGAGCCTGATCCTGCGGAGGCAGCGCGACGAGAGCCCTACCCCTGCTCCTCCGGGCGGCCGGCGAAGTAGGTGGCGATCATGTCCTCGTGCCCGTGGCCGGAGGCGATCGCGCGGGTGAGGCGGTCGGCTGCGGCCTGGACCAGGTCGAGGCGGGTGCCGGTGCGAGAGGCGGCGTCGAGGATGAGGGTGGTGTCCTTGAGACCGGACGTGACCGAGAAGTTGGCGGTCAGGTCGCCGGAGAGGACGGCGGCGGACTTGGCGTGGAGGTACGGGGTGTCCAGCGGGCCGCCCGAGACCGCGTCGAGGAAGACGGCCGGGTCGACGCCGAGCGCCTCGGCCAGGTTCAGGGACTCGGCGATGGAGCTGACCATGTCGATGACCCAGGTGTTGACGACCAGTTTGAGCGCCGTGGCGCGGCCCGGCTCGGTGCCGACCCAGACCGTGCGGCGGCCGATCGCGTCCAGTACCGGCGCGACGGAGGCCCGGACGGACTCCGGACCGGCGGCGAAGACGGTCAACTGGCCCTGCTCGGCGGGCTGGCGGGTGCCCGCGACCGGGCTGTCGACATAGAGCAGGCCGAGCGCGTCCGCGAGCGCCCCCAGCTGCTCGACCGCCGGAAAGCCCACCGTCGAGGCCTGCAACCAGATCTGACCCGCACGCAGGCCCGGGCGCGCCGCAGCCATCGCCGCCGTGACGGCAGCACCGTCGCTCAGGACCGTCAGCACGACGTCCGCGCCCCGCACCGCCTCGTCCGCGCTCGCGCACACCACCGCACCGGAGGCGGCGAGGGGTTCGGCCTTGTCGCGGCTACGGTTCCACGCGCGGACCGCCAGCCCCTCGCGCCGCAGGCTGCGGGCCATGCCCGCGCCCATGATGCCCGTGCCCAACACGGCGACGACGGGGTTGGTGGGTGTGGGGGTGGCAGCAGCACTCGCAGACGTCACGTCGACGGCTCCTCTGGGTCCGGGGGTGCTGACCGAGGCCGGTGACGCGCCGCGCACGTCATCGGTGACGGCGGCCGACGTCAGATCAGTCGTCCTTCGCACACTAGCAGTCGGGGGGTGGCGCAACGCCGACATCCTGCGCGTCGGGCGGCGGACCACCCGCCCGCCGCCCGACTCACGCCGCAAAAGCGCAGCTCATGGCAGACGCACGGGGCGCGCGCCAGCGCGTGCACCCCCGGAGGGGCGGCCGGGCGTGTACCGACCATAGGATTTGGCGCGCCACTCCCTCGATAATGGTCGCCGTGGAACCCATCAGGCCCAGGGACGAACAGACGGGCGAGGATCTGGCGGCCCTGCTGCGCAGCGTCCTGGCCGAGCACCCGGAGTTGACCCAGAAGCAGCTCGCGGAGTCGGCCGGCGTCCCCTACGCCACGCTCAACGCGTGGGTGACGGGTCGACGCGGCGCGGGCGGCCGGATCGCGGCCGACGACCTGCGCGCGCTGGCCGACGCACTGCCGCCCGCCGTCACCGTCGCCCGGGTCTTCGCCGCGGCGGGCCGCCGCACCCCGTCCGACCTGGACGCGGAGCGCGAGGCGCGGCTGCTGGAGCTCTTCCACGAGCTGGACGCCGCGCAGCAACGCGCGCTGATCGAGATGGCCCGCGCGCTGACCAAGCTGCCGCACGCCGCCGACGCGGACTAGGCGTCAACCCCGGAGCCTGGGCTGGGCTGGGCTGGCCTGGGCTCGGCTGAGCTGGGCTGGCGTCAGCGTGCGAACTTTTCGACGGCCGCCGGGGTGACGGGCGTGAAGAAGTTGACGAGGTTGCCGTCGGGGTCACGGAACAGCAGCGACCGGTTGCCCCAGGGCATCGTGGTGGGCTCGGTGACGAAGTCGGTCACGAAGCCGGTCAGGTTCTGGTGAACGCGGTCCACGTCGTCGACGAGGAACTCAGTGATCACGCTGTGGTTGTCCGCCGGGCGGGCAGATCCCGGGGCGAACAGCGGGACGGTGCGGGTGCCGGCGATCGCGAGGGTGGCGCCCGCGGTGTCGAGTTCGGCGAAGTCCTCGGTGGCCCACGTCGCCCGCGCGCCTGTGGCTCGCTCGTAGAAGTCGACGAGGCGCGCTACGTCGCTGGTGATGATGCGGATCGAGACGAACTTCATGGGGATCTCCTTGGCTGTGCTGGAGGCGTGCACGTCTCAGGCTAGGAGGAATAGTGGACAGAATCGGTCCTGTATTCGCAGTAGACTGTGCACATGCCTCGACCCACCGGCCGCGTGCTCACACTCCTGGAGCTGCTGCAGTCGGGCGGCACCCGGACGGTCGCCGAACTCGCCGACCGGCTCGGTGTCGAAGGGCGCACCGTGCGGCGGTATGTGGATCATCTGATCGACCTCGACGTGCCCGTGGAGTCGGTGCGCGGCCGCTACGGCGGGTACCGGCTCGCCCCCGGGTACCGCCTGCCTCCGCTCATGCTCAGCGACGACGAGGCGTTGGCCGTGCTGCTCGGCCTGGTCGCCGGCCGCCGAACCGGGCTGACGACGACGCAGCACACGGCGAACGAGACGGCATCGGCGAAGATCCGGCGGGTGCTGCCCAAGCACATCGCCCGCCGGCTCGACACACTCCTGGAATCGCTCTCCTTTACGGACCAGGACCAGCCCGGAGAGTTCGACACCCCGGACGCCGAGGTCCTGCTCACCCTCGCCGACGCGGTGCGCAACCGCCGACCCGTCTCGATCCGCTACACCGACCGCGACGGACGGCGCAGCGAGCGCACGCTGCACGCGTACGGGATCGTCGCCCATGCGGGCCGGTGGTATGTCACAGCCAAGGACGCTGGGATCGGCGAGGACCGAACCTTCCGGCTCGATCGCATCGCAGACGCGCGGACCCTGCCCGGCTCATTCGAAGCGCCCGTGGGTCCCGCTCCGGCACAGCGCGTGTTGTCAGCGTTCGCCACGGCCGACTACCGGCATGAGGTGACCTTGCGGATCCACGGGACAGTTGAGCAGATCCGCGCCCACCTTCCCGCCAGCGTCGCGAGCTTGGAGGAGCGCGAGCCCGCGGCAGGCCAGGACCCGGCGACCGAGCGCTGGCTGCACGTCGAGCTGCGGGCGGAGCGGCTCGACTGGTTGCCTGCGGTACTCGCCGCACTCGACCGGCCGTTCGTCATCGAGCGCCCCGATGAACTGCGCGACCTCGTCACCGCGCTCGCCGATCGCCTTGCCTCCTACGCCCGCCAGGCCTAGCTCGTGCGGTCGCGAGAGGCCGCGTACGCATGCGTCAGCGACGGGTTGCCTCAACGAGGTGAGCCAGGCCCTCGGTCCAGACGGCCCGTGGGGCGCGCGCCGTGCGCATGCGCGTCCAAAAGCTGCATTTCGTCCCTCGCACCCCGGGTAGAGCTCCCGTCGGCGGGAGTAGGGTCATTCCCCCTGAGCGCGGCAACAGACGCCACCGCGTCCCGCTCGACCGCCTCCCTCACGAGGGACATGCCCATGTGTATCCACATTCGCATGGCAGACGTCGCACCCCAAGCTGTCGCCTGGGACCCGATCGAAGTCTCCATCCAGGTCAGGACCGGGACCCCCGTCCGGTCCGCGCTCGCCGAGATCCGCGCCATCCTCCGCGACCTCGGCGCGGACCGGGCTCCCGCCGACCGGCCGCTCTGCTTCTGCGGCGAGCCGCTGCGGCTGCCCGGTCCCTTCCGGGGCACGCCCGACGGTTGACGGTGCGTCAGCAGTGAGGTCGACAGCGAGATCGACCGAGTCGTGGAGCCGGGCGAGGCAGTCCTCGAACCAGTCACGGTCGGCGCTGCTCGACGCGGGCCGCAGCAGGTCGACCCGGTAGGCGAAGCGGCGCGCCTGGAGGCGGGTGACGTGCCAGGCGGTGACGGCCCAGGCGAGCGTGCCGAGCACGGCGACGCCGGTGAGTCCGGCGAGCACCCAGAGCAGCAGGGTGTTCATTCCGCCTCGTCCACGTCCTGATCCACGTCCAGGTCCTCACCCTGATCCACGCCCTGCGGTGCGGCGTTGACGTTCCAGACCTGGACGCGCACCCGGTCCACCACCGTCGCCAACTCGCTGTAGACGACGGGCTCCGCGCCCACCTCCCGCCGCAGCCGCATCACCTCGCCACCGAAGGCGCGCTGGTACTGGGACATCTGCACGTCGTCCGGGTCCGGGTAGAGGTGCACCTGGAGCCAGGGCGCGGACCAGTGGGACGCGGTGAAGATCTGCACGCTCTCCGGGCGCGGCAGGGAGGTCAGCAGGCGGGACAACACCTGGCAGGCGTGGAGGGCGTCGGCCGGATAGGGGCCGACGGCATGCAGCGCGGCAGGCGGCATGGACGGCGGGGAGAACGGAGCCCGGGACAGCGGACGCGAGTTCACGCGACTGTTGTTCGTTACCGGTTCTGACATCTGACGCCCTTTCGGTTACGACCGGTTGAGAACGATGCGCCAATCTACTCGTAGATGTAGATGTATTTCCGTTTCTCCCCCGTTTTCCCAGCGCACGCCCATGGGCGCGCGCCCCGCCGACGCGATACGTGCTGCCAAGCCGGATAGGGTCGGCACAACGGGCGTGGCGGAGAGCCGACGCACGGGAGACGAACGGGAGCGGCACACGGTGACGTCGGGCGCGGAGTCAGGAGTCGGCCGCCTGGCCCGGACCGCCAGGGAGCGGATCGTCACCGACCGGAGCGGCGGCGTCCTCGCCGCCGTGCTGCTCGCGACCGCGCTCGGGATCTACTGGGCCCGGGACCTCTCCGGCGTCGCGGGGGACCTCTCCGCACAGTACGCGTGGGCCGACTTCGCCGCCCAGCACCCGGGCTCCGCCGACGACCTGGCGTGGTACGGCGGGATCTCGCCCGGCTCCTACAGTCTCCTCGCCCCCTACCTGATGGCGGCGATCGGCGTCGTCGGCACGGGGCTGCTGGCCTGCCTGTCCTCGGCCGCCCTGCTGGCCGTGCTGCTGCGACGGGCGGGGGGACGCTTCACCGTACTGACCTCCCTGTGGGGGGCGTTCGCGCTCTGGTGCAACGTGGCCGCGGGTCGGATCCCGTTCGCGTTGGGACTGGCGTTCGGGCTCGGCGCGGTGGTCGTCGCGACCGGACACGAGGAGTCCGGGTCCGAACGGCCCGCACGCGGACGGCCCCCACACGACCGGACCGGCCGGGGCCGGATCGCCGGCTGCGCGGCGCTGGCGCTGCTCGCCACCGCGGCCAGCCCGCTGGCCGGCCTCTTCCTCGAAGTCGTCGCAGCGGCACTGATCCTGACGCGGCGCCAGCGGACCGGATGGGCACTCGCGATCCCGCCCGCGGTGCTGGTCGCGGCAGGTGCCTGGCTCTTCCCGACCAACGGCGTGGACCCGATCACACTGTCGACCGTCGTCTTCTCCACGGCCGTCACGCTCGCCGCGGCGCTGCTGTGCCCGCACGGCTGGCGCACGGTGCGGATCGCCGCGCTCGTCTACGCGGTGGGCGTGCTGCTGACCTGGGCCGTGCCGTCGCCGATCGGCGGGAACGTCGGACGGCTGGCGATGGTGCTGGTCAGCGTCGTCTTCCTGGCCATGCTCACGGCCGAGCCACGACCCGGCGTGCCGCGTCCGACCGGGCTCCGGCTGGCCGGGCTGCTCGTCGCCTTCGGCCTGTCCGCCTACTGGCTGGTCGCGGCCGACCTGGTCGGCCTGCCCGCGCCCACCCCGACGTCCCAGGCCGCGCCGCTGGTGGCCGAGCTGCACCGCCTCCACGCCGACCAGGCCCGGCTGGAGGCCGTGCCGATGGTCAACCACTGGGAGTCCTGGGGCCTGGTCGACTCGGCCGACCTGGCCCGGGGCTGGAACCGGCAGTTGGACGTGACGCGCAACCCCCTCTTCTACGGCACGTCCGGCGCCACGCTCACCCCGGACAGCTACCACGACTGGCTCCGGCAGTGGGCCGTCGGCTACATCGCGATGGAGGCCGGACCGAAGGACGTCGCAGCGCGCGCTGAGGCGGCGATCGTCGCCTCCCACCCGGCCTGGCTGCAGCCGGTCTGGCACGACGCGCACTGGCAGCTGTTCCGGGTCGCGGACGCGGAGCCGCTGGTCGCGGCCCCGGCGCAGGTGCTGTCGACCGACCCCGCCGATCTGGTGCTGTCGATGCCGCGCGCGGGCACCGTGCAGCTGCGGCTGCCCTGGTCACCCTGGCTTGCCGCGTCCGGCCCCGCAGGCACATCCGCCTGCCTGATCCACGACGGCGACTGGACCGACCTCCGCGCCGACTCCCCCGGCACCTATCGGGTCAGCGCGCCGTACACCTGGCCACGCGGCACGGCCTGCCCGTGAACCGAGCAGGCGGATACACCGAGCGCACACCGCGTGACCCCCGGCGCCGGGCATGACGTGACTCTCCGCGCCCGCCCGGACACCCTTGATCACGTCAGGGCGGGATTCAGCCCGACCGAGTGTGACACCTTTCACGTGCATTTGTCCGGATCATTGCCCTCCATCACCGAACAAGGGCCCCACCGTCCGTCAGGAGCTGCGGACTGACGCTCCGTCACCCGCCCAGGGCACACGCCGACCCGATCTGCGGGTCCGATCGGTTCCGGATGTGCCGCAGTACGGTGGCAGGACCCTGTGTGTCAGATGTGTCAGACAGGGTTCAGACCGGGTGGTGATGCCCCGCGGTGCGCTCCGTTGTGGAGCCCAGGCCGCACAGCGGCCCCGCGACCGTCCCTGCCCCCGGGGATCGCCTGCGCCACCGACGTTCCGACGATGGGTCCCTCCATGCCGTTCCCCTCCGAGACCGATGCCACTCCCAGCCCTACCCGTGGAGACCGGCGTCATCGGCGGCGGAAGAGTGTG
The DNA here is from genome assembly GCF_041262485.1 of Streptacidiphilus sp. BW17. Classification (NCBI taxonomy): domain Bacteria; kingdom Bacillati; phylum Actinomycetota; class Actinomycetes; order Kitasatosporales; family Streptomycetaceae; genus Streptacidiphilus; species Streptacidiphilus sp. BW17. The sequence continues at coordinate 150,047 of NZ_JBGCCR010000013.1, forward strand.
TTGCTGGTCACTGCCGTTGCCGCGGCCGGAGCCGCGCTGATCACCGGCTGCGCGAGCACGACCGCGCCCGCCCGCAACACCGCCGCCGACGCGGCGGCCCCGCACACCAGCGCCCCGGCCGCCCCCACGACGCCGACCCCCCGCACCAGCCACTCGGCCCCCGCGACCTCGACGCCCCACAGCAGCAGCCCGACGCACGCGGTGACCACCGCAGCCCCTGCGGCGACCACCCCGACGTGCACCACGCAGTCGCAGCTCGCCAACTGGTCCACGTACCGGCTGGCGATGACGACCATCGCCGTCCCGGTCGACGAGAACAACGTGAGCGCGGCGACCGCCGAGGTGAGCCAGGGCGCGGGCGGCGTGCTGCTCTTCGGCACCAGCGCCCCGGCCTCCCTCGGCTCGGACCTGGCCGCCCTGCGCGCCAACACGCCTGGCCACGTGGGCCTGCTCGCGATGACCGACGAGGAGGGCGGCCAGATCCAGCGGATGTCCAACCTGGTCGGCAACCTCCCCTGGCAGTCCTGGATGGCCCAGAACTGGAGCCCCGGCCAGGTGCGCTCCGCCATGGCTGCCATGGGCAAGCAGATGGCCGCCGCAGGCGTGAACATGGACCTCGCCCCGGTCGCGGACGTCGACGGACGTCAGGTCGTCCCCGGCCCCACCAACCCGGACGGCGTGCGCGCGTTCAGTGGCGACAGCAACGTGGTCTCGCAGTACAGCGTGGCCGCGATGCAGGGTCTGCGCGACGCCGGCGTGGTGCCGGTGGTGAAGCACTTCCCCGGCCTGGGCGGCTCGAACGCGGACTCGGACTACGCCGCGGCGAACACCGTGCCGTGGTCGACCGAGCAGCAGGTCGGCATCCCGCCGTTCCAGGCGCAGATCGCCGCCGGGGCGCCGGCCATCATGGTGGCCAACAACACCGTTCCGGGGCTGACGACCGGCCCGGCCTCGCTCTCCTCCGCGGCGATCACCGGTGAGCTGCGCGACCACCTCGGCTTCCACGGTCTGGTCATCACCGACTCCCTCGACGCCGGGGCGATCACGGCGGCCGGCTACGACCTGCCGTCGGCGTCCGTCCAGGCGATTCGCGCGGGCGCGGACATGGTGATGTTCAGCAACACCGCCCAGGCCGGTCCGGAGACCAGCGCGATCGCGAACGCCATCACCTCCGCCGTCGACAACGGCCAGCTCTCCCGCGCCCGGCTCGTCTCGGCCGCGGCCTCGGTCCTGGCCGTCCGCAACGTCAACCTCTGCGGCTGACGAACCGAGTCGTCGGCCCGGCTGTCCCCGCCCTGAGTCCCCGGCCGCTCACGCGGCCGGGTGCCAGACCGGGAGGTCGAGGACCATGGTCAGCCCGCCGCCAGGGGTGTCCTCGCAGGTGAGAGCGGATCCCATGGCCTCGGCGAAGCCGTGGGCCAGGGCGAGGTGCAGGGTGGGGCCTGCGCGGGTGGCGGCGGGCGGCACCACGCCGTCGAAGGCGGGGACGGCGGGGTCGAAGAGCGCCTCGCGCTCTGCCTCGCGCAGGGACGGCCCGTGGTCGGCCACCCGCAGTTCGACCCGGTCGGCGAATCTGCTGGCGGAGACCAGCACCGCAGACGGCTCCCGGGCCGCCGACGGCGGTTCCTCGGCCGCCGACGCCGACGCCGAGACCGGAGCATCGGCCACTGCCACGGCGGCTGCGGGCACCACCGCCGGAGCGGCGGAGTGCTGCAGCGCGTCGGTGACCAGGTTGGACAGGATCCGCTCCAGCAGCGCGGGATCGGCGTCCACCTCCGGGATCTGGTCCAGCCCGCGCGCGGCGATCCGGTCCGCGCCGTCGCCGTCCGCCTCGGCCAGCGTCTCCTTGACCGAGGCGAACACCCGTGCCGTGTCCGTGGCCTGATGCTGCGGCACCAGCGCGCCCGCGTGGGTGCGGCTGAGGTCGTAGAGGTCGTCGGCGAGCTCCGCCAGGCGGTCCAGCGACTCCTCGGCGACGTCGAGCAGCTCGTCCTGGTCCTGGCAGGCCGCGTCGTCCTCGGCACTGCGCAGCGAGCCGACGGCGGAGAGCGCGGTGTCGATCGGCTGGCGCAGGTCGTGGCTGACGGCGGCGAGCAGGCCTGCCCGGCTGCGCTTGACGGCCCCCGCCGGGCCCGCCTCGGCGGCGGCATGGGCGAGCCGGGCCCGGCCCAACGCGACGCGGACGTGCGCGGCGAACGCGGTGAGGACCCGGCGGTCGGAGGCGGGCAGCGCCCGGCCGCGCAGGATCAGCGACACGTCGCCGGTCACCGCAACCTCCTCGTCGACCGCTCCCGGTTCCCGCGCCCGCGACTTCGCGGGCGCGGGCGCGGGCGACGGCGCGGGCTCGGCAAGGGCAGCGTCGTCGCCGGCCAGGCTGTCCGTCGCCAGCACCACGGTGTCCCCCGCCGGGCCGCGCGTGACCAGCGCGACGCTGTCCATACCGAAGGTCTCCCGCAGCCGGTCCAGCAGCGGCGGGATGGTGTCGTCGCCGTCGAGCAGGTCGTGGTTGAGCGCCGACAGGGTCTCCGCCTCGGCGGTGGCGCGGGCGGCGTGGTGGGCGAGTTCGGTGGCGCGGTCCACCACCGCGGCGACCACCACCGCCACCACCACGAAGGCGATCAGTGCCAGCACGTTGTTGGCGGTGTCGACGGTGAACTGGTGGATCGGCGGGATGAAGTAGTAGTTGAGCAGCAGCGACGCCACGACCGCGGTGAGCAGCGCGTTGCCCACGCCGCCGAGCATCGCCACGCCGACCACGGCGAGCACGAACAGCAGCGAAGTGCCGGTCAGGTTGAGCGAGCCCCGCGCTGCCGTGAGCACCAGCGTCAGCAGCACCGGAACGGCCACCGCCACCACCGGGTACGCGATCCGCCGCCACGACGTCGTCCCCCGCCCGGTCCCGCGGCGCAGGTGGAGACCACGACCGGCGGCCTCGTGGGTGACCATGTGGACGTCGATGTCGCCGGAGTCCTCGATCGTGCTCTCGCCGATGCCGCGTCCGGCGTTGAGCGTGCGGGCCATCCGGCCGCGGCGACTGGTGCCGAGCACGAGCTGGGTGGCGTTCTCGGCGCGGGCGAAGTCGAGCAGCGCGGTGGGGATGTGGTCGCCGACGACCGAGTGGTACGTGCCGCCCATGCTCTCCACCAACTGCCGCTGCGCCGCGAGCGCGGCGGGCGAGGCTTCGGCGAGGCCGTCGCTGCGGGCCACATGCACGGCGAGCAGTTCGCCTCCGGCCGTGCGGGCGGCGATGCGGGCCGCACGGCGGATCAGCGTCTCGCCCTCACGGCCGCCGGTCAGGGCGACCACCACCCTTTCCTTCGTCTCCCAGACACCCCCGATCCCGTGCTCGGCGCGGTACCGCTGCAACCCCTCGTCGACGCGTCCGGCGACCCAGAGCAGCGCGAGTTCGCGCAGCGCGGTCAGGTTGCCGACGCGGAAGTAGTTGGAGAGCGCGGCGTCGACCTTCTCCGCGCCGTAGACGTTGCCGTGCACCATCCGGCGACGCAGGCCCTCGGGCGGCATGTCGACCAGCTCGATCTGGTCGGCGCGGCGCACCACCTCGTCCGGGACGGTCTCCCGCTGCGGAACGCCGGTGATCTTCTGGACGACGTCGTTGAGCGACTCCAGGTGCTGCACGTTGACGGTGGTGAGCACGTCGATCCCGGCGGCCAGGATGTCCTGGACGTCCTGCCAGCGCTTGGTGTGGGCGCCGCCGGGGATGTTGGTGTGGGCCAGCTCGTCCACGAGTACCACCTCGGGGCGGCGGGCGAGGACGGCGTCGGTGTCCATCTCGGTGAACATCGCCCCGCGGTACTCGCGGGACGCACGAGGCAGCACCTCCAGTCCGGCCAACCGCTCCTCGGTCCGGGGGCGGCCGTGGCACTCGACCAGGCCGACGACCACGTCGGTCCCCCGGTCACGGCGACGCAGCGCCTCGTCGAGCATCCGGAAGGTCTTCCCGACGCCGGGCGCCGAGCCGAGGTAGACCTTCAGCTGCCCCGGAACGGATCGGACATGCGCGCGAGTCTCGGACACGGACACGGCGGCCTCCCTCCGTGCACTCCCTTTCAGGGTAGGCAGGCCCACGGCAAACGGGGCGGTTGCAGGCCCACAGGTGACGGCCAGCGGTTGTCGGTCAGCGGTTGTCGGTCAGCGGTTGTCGGTCAGCGGTTGTCGGTCAGCAGCTCGGCACGACGCGTGCGCCGTCGCTCGGAGAGCCAGGTGGCGGCCAGGTAAAGCGGCATGCTGACGGCGATCAGAACCGCGCAGCCGGTCACCGCGCTGGCCAGGAAGTGCCCGCCGACCTTGGAGACGCCCTGGTAGAAGGCGACGATGACGACCATCAGCAGCACATAGCCACCGAGCGCGGTCGCCCCCGTCTGCCAGAGCAGCGCGGGCCAGCCCTGCCGCGCCCACGCGGGCGTGAACCGGCCGGTCCGCCACCGGCGTTCGCGCTCGTCCGGGTGGCGGGCGAGGGCGCGCAGGCCGAGGGCCAGGTAGAGCATGAGCAGCAGGTAGCCGGCGAACGTCACCCCGAACGACAGCGGCCCGGACAGCAGCGGCTGCGGCGCGGGCTGCGACTGATCCGCCGTCACCAACGCCGTCACCAACGCTGTACCCGAGGCGACGTACGCCGCGAGCATGCTCACTGGCCGCTGCCTTCCCGCAGCAGGAAGTGCCAGCCGCGGATGAAGGTGTGCCAGCCGAACCAGAGCCACAGGCCGAACAACACCCAGCGCCCGACCGGATACCGCATGACGGCGCGGGCCGTGTCGCTCAGCGTCGGGTATCCGGCCGCCACGCCGCCGCGCGCCAGCGCGAAGCCCTCCCAGGCGAAGAGCGCGCCGAAGACCACCGCCCAGACGAGATACCCGATCAACCGCTGGTGTCCCATTCCGCTCCCTCGCCGCCTCGCTGCCTCGCCTTCGGGCACTATCGCCGATCGTGCTGCATGGCCCCGGCGAAGCTCGGCAGATCCCGCCCCCGGCAGCGCGTCGTGTCGCGGATCGGACCCTGACGCGGGACCGCAGGCGGAGTACCGTAGAAGGCGGCCTGCAGGGTGAGCAAGGGAGCTTGACCGGGCAGTACCGGGCAGATGCGCACCGCCCGGAACCGCGGTCGACGGCCGAACTGATCCGCCGGAGGAACGACAGACTCCGGCGCACTCCACCACCTCGCCAAGGCGATGCCCCCCGGAGGGCGCGCGCTCTGCAGGTCGGCAGTGAGATGCAGGTGTACGAGGCCCGCGCGGGAACACGCCCGCGCGGGCCGTGGCGTTCCGGGCCGGCGCCCCAGCCGCACGCGGCCGTCGAGGTGCTGGCACTCGGCCGGATCCCGATTCATGCTGCTGGAGTCGGCTCCGCCGACCGTAGCCAGACAGCCACCGGACGCGAATCGAGCATCATGCTGAATCTCCGCATCGCATCGGTCGAGTGCACGGACCTCTTCGTCGGCTCCACGGACGGGTCCGCCGGCGAACCCCGCCAGGTCGTCCGGGTCCGGGTCAAGGGGGCCCGATCCGGCCGGGACGTGACGGTCACCGTCCGGGGCGGGGCCGAGGGCTCGCTGACCGCACCGGCCGGACGCGAGGCGCTCGAAGTCCCGGTCCGGTGCACCGAACCGCCCGGCACGGAGGTGCCGGTGGAGGTCGAGGCGGTCGTCGGCAGACGCCGGGCGACGGCCAGGGCCACCATGACCGTGGCCGAGCCGGGCTGGACCATGTACATGGTCTCCCACTTCCACTACGACCCGGTCTGGTGGAACACCCAGGCGGGATACACCGTCGCGTGGAACGACCAGAAGCACGCGCAGAAGCACCGCTCCGGCTTCCAGCACGCCGGGTTCGACCTGGTCCACGCGCATCTGGAGCTGGCCCGGCGCGACCCGGACTACTGCTTCGTGCTGGCGGAACTCGACTACCTCAAACCGTACTGGGACGCCTTCCCCCAGGACCGGGACGCCCTGCGCCGGCTGCTCGCCGAAGGACGGCTGGAGCTGATGGGCGGCCTCTACAACGAGCCGAACACCAACCTGACCGGAGCCGAGACGACCATCCGCAACGCGGTGCACGGCCTCGGCTTCCAGCAGGACGTGATCGGCGGCGACCCGGCCACCGCCTGGCAGCTCGACGTCTTCGGTCACGACCCGCAGTTCCCCGGCCTGATGGCCGCGGCAGGACTGACGTCCTCGTCCTGGGCACGCGGGCCGTTCCACCAGTGGGGCCCGAACATGACGCCGCACGGCTCCCGGCCCAAGGACGCCGACACCGAAGGGATGCAGTTCGCCAGCGAGTTCGACTGGGTCGCGCCGAGCGGCGAGTCGCTGCTGACCCACTACATGGCCGGGCACTACAGCGCCGGCTGGAAACTGGACTCCTGCGGCTCGCTGCGCGAGGCCGAGGAGGCCGCGCTGCGGCTGTTCCGGATCCTCTCCAAGGCGGCAGCGACGAAGAACGTGCTGCTTCCCGTCGGCACCGACTACACGCCGCCGAACCGCTGGGCCACCGCGATCCACCGCGACTGGAACGCACGCTACGTCTGGCCGCGCATCGTCTGCGGGCTGCCGCGCGACTTCTTCGCCGCCGTCCGGGCCGAGTTGGCGTCGAGCGGACGTCGACTGACGCCGCAGACCCGGGACATGAACCCGATCTACACCGGCAAGGACGTCTCCTACATCGACACCAAGCTGGCCCAGCGCGCCACCGAGAACCTGCTGCTCGACGCCGAGAAGTTCGCCACCCTCGCCTGCCTGCTGGGCGACGCCGCCTACCCCGAGGCGGCCCTGGACAAGGCCTGGCGGCACCTGGTCTACGGCGCGCACCACGATGGCATCACCGGGTCCGAGTCCGACCAGGTCTACCTGGACCTGCTCGCGGGGTGGCGCGAGGCCTGGGATCTGGCGTCCACCGTCCACTGCAACGCGCTGACCCACCTGACCGCGCGCATCGACACCGCGTCTCTTGCTGCTGCGGAACCCGACGCCGCCGGACGCGTGTTGACGGTTTTCAACCCGAGCAGCTGGGCGCGGACCGATCTGGTCCGGTTCACCGCTCCGCCGTCCTTCGGCGGGCTGGTGGACGCGGAGGGCCGCGCGGTCCCGACGCTGCGCGAGCCGGGCGGGGAGGGCCCGGACACCGTCACCTTCCTTGCGCAGGACGTCCCTTCGCTCGGTCACCGCAGCTACCGGGTCGCGGCGAACGGGTCCACCGCCGCCGCACCGGAGGGCTGGCGGGCACGCGAAGGCACGTCCATCGCCAACGAGTTCCACGACCTGACCGTCGCCCCCGCACGCGGCGGCGGCGTGTCGAGCCTGCGCGAGCGGGCCACCGGTCGCGAGCTGATCGCGTCCGGCGCGGTCGGCAACGAGCTCCTCGTCTACGACGAGTACCCCGCGCACCCGGACTTCCACGAAGGCCCGTGGCATCTGCTGCCCACCGGACGCTACGACGGCGCGGCCGCGCACCCGGCGGAGTCCGTCGTGGTCGAGCAGTGCCCGCTGGGCGAGCGGGTCACCGTCCGGGGCAGGGTCGGTCCGGCCGACTACACCCAGCGGCTCACCCTCTGGCGTGGGCTGGACCGGGTCGACTGCGAGACGCGGCTGGACGACTGGACCGGCAGCGACCAACTGGTCCGGCTGCGCTGGCCCTGCCCGGTCCCGGGTGCGCTGCCGGTCTCCGAGGTGGCGGACGCCGTGATCGGACGCGGCTTCGCGCACCCGGACGTCGACGTGGCCGTCCATCCGTGGACCCTGGACAACCCCGCCCACCAGTGGTTCGGCCTGAGCAGTGCCGCGCGTGTGGTGCTCACCGGCACGGACGGCGCGGCCATCGGCGCGCGCGCCCTCGGCGTCGCCGAGATCGTCGCCCCGGACGAGGCGGGCGCGGCCGGGCTGGGCCGCGAGCTGAGCGTCGCGCTCGTGCGGGCCGGGGTCACCGCGACCTGCTCGGTGGCGGACGGCCACCGTTACGGGGTTCCGGCGCTGGACTCGAACCTGCCGGACGTCCGGATCAGCGTCGGCGGCCCGGAGGTCAACAGCTTCACCGCCGCCGTCCTCGACGCAGCCGGGCCCGCCCACGCGGACGAGCTGAAGCGCCAACTCGCCGCCGACGGCCACGCCTTGGTCTGGGTTCCGGCGCGCAAGCCGCTGGCGCACACCTGGCTTCCCGGCGCGGACCTGACGGCTCCGCTGGATCTGCCCGTGCTCGTCCTCGCGGGCGCGTCGGGCGGCGACGGCGTCGAGCTGGAGGCGGCCGTCGCCCGCGTGGTCGCGGACCTGCGCGACGCCCGGATCGAGGTGCGCCAGGCCGCGAAGCTCTGCGGCGAGGCGGACCTGCAGTTCGAGGACCGGACGGTCGCGCTGCTCAACCGGGGCATGCCGGGCTTCGCCGTGGACGTGCGCGGACGGCTGCACGTCTCCCTGCTGCGCTCCTGCACCGGCTGGCCCTCGGGCGTGTGGATCGACCCGCCCAAGCGCACCGTGCCCGACGGCAGCGGCTTCCAACTCCAGCACTGGACGCACACGTTCGCGTATGCGCTGGCCTCGGGAGCGGGCGACTGGCGCGAGACCGGCATGGTGGCGCGCGCCCATGACTTCAACCACCCGCTGACCGCCGTTCTGACAGATCGTCATGCTGCCGGTCCATCGGAAACTCCAGGAGCATCAGGAATGCTGCCGCCCACCGGCTCGCTGGTCTCGGTCGAACCGGCCGGGCAGGTGGTGCTGACGGCGCTCAAGGCGACCGGCAATCCGCTGGCCACCGGCCGCTCCGGCGGCGCGGATCCGGTCGGCTCCGGCTTCACCGCCCGGTTCTACGAGGCCCACGGCCACGACGCCGAGGCCCGGCTCACCGTTCCGGTCCCGCTCGCCTCGGCCGCCCACGCCGACCTGGTCGAGCGGCCGGGCGCGGCGATCGGCGTCGGGCCGGACGGGACGGTCACCACGACCGTCGGGCCCAACGGCGTGCAGACCGTCCTGCTGAGCCCCGCAACGCGCGGATCGGAGGCAACCACAGCGCTCGCATCCCGGCACGAGGCGGCCCAGCCGGTCTTCACCCGTTACTGGCTGCACAACCGGGGCCCAGCTCCGCTCGGCAACCTGCCCGTCGGCGTCCATCTGACGGCCGCACCGGACGCTGCCACCACCGCCCTGCGCGTGACAGTCGCCTCCGATCTGGTCGACCGCGCGGCGGAGGTCGCCCTGCGCCTGGTCGCGCCCGAGGGCTGGCAGATCGACCCGTCGGACCGTCCGCTGTGGCTGCCCCCCGGCGACTGGACCGAGGTCGAGGCCACGCTCACCCCGCCCGCCCCTCCCGCGAAGGCCGGAGCAGGTCCGCACCTCGTCCGGGCGCAGCTGGAGCACGAGGGCCGGACCTACGAGGACGTCCTCTTCGTGGACGGCTCCGGCCGGCCGACCTCCGTCGACAACGGCACGCTCACCGTCGAGTTGGACGCGAAACTGCTCACCCTCCGTCCCGGCGGCAGCGCCACGCTGACCGCGACCCTGCGCAACGGCGCACCCTTCGAGATCCAGGGCGAGTGCCAGGCGGTCAGCCCGTGGGGCACCTGGTCCGCCGTCACCCCGGCGACACAGGGGTTCACCGTGCCCGCGCACGGGTCGGCGCAGGTACGGGTCGACGTGGCCGCGCCGGGCAGCGCGGCAGGTGACGACGGGGGGCACTGGTGGGTGCTGCTCAAGACGATGTGGTTCGGGCGGATCGGCTACTCGCCCGCCGTCCGCCTCGTGGTCGGGGAGCAGCCGTGATCGCCGCCCGGATCGGCGGCCTCACGGTCACCGCCGACGAGGTCGACGCGCGGGTGGCCGAGCTGCGACTCGGCCCCTACGCCGGCCTGCTGCCGTCCCCGACCACCGCCGAGGGCCGCCAGTTGCGCCGGTGGACCACGCAAGTCCTGGTCACCGAGCGGGTGTTGCGCGACCACGCCCGTCGGCACGACCGTCCCGCTCCACCCGACGCGCCCCGGCCGTTGCCGCAGTCGGCACGGATCGAACTGGGCAGCGTGCTCGCCGCGGTGCTGGCCACCTGCCCGGCTGCGTGGGCGGCCTACGACCTGGTCACCGCGTCGGCCACGGTCCCGGAGGAGGCCGTGCGGGCCTACGCCACCCCCGACCGTCGTCGCCCGGCGCGGCGCAGCGTCGTCCACCGGTTCCGCGGACGACCCGTCAACAACGGGCGCCCGTACCTGGTCGCGCGGCACGAACTGCCGCCGCCGGTCGCGGCGGCGGTGTTCGCCGGGCCGGTCGGGGCGGTCGTGGAACCGTCACCCGACCACTGGTTCACCCTCGGCGAGCTGGAACCCGCCGCCTCCGCACCCGGGAACCCGACTGCGGAAGCCCTTGCCGCGGCCCGTGACGCGTTGACCGAGGCGCAGCGGCGGCACGTCTTCGCCGAGTGGACGAGTCGTCAGGTCGCCCGGGCCACCCTGATGCCCGGCTTCGAACACCCGGCCGACATCCGCCAACCCGACGCGACTCACCACCACTGACCGCTCCCCCGGCACCACGGCCGCCACGGCCGCTACGGCACCCGCTCGGTGAAGCACTGCGGATCGCCGGGGTGCCCGACGGGGGTCAGACAGGCCCGGAGCACGGCCCCGGGACGCGTCGCGCTGACCATCGGGGTGGACGCCCCGTCCGACGCCAGGTAGGGGTTGGCCATCAACAGGTCCTGCGTCGCCACCCCAGGCGTCGAGATCGACACGGTGTCACCGACCTGCCCGTTCCAGGCCTTGACCCAGGCCGAGTCGCACGTCTGGCTGTAACGGAAACTCAGGTCCGCGCCGGTGCGGGTGGCGAAGTAGTCCGGCCCCAGGGTCGCCGGGCCCATGCCGCAGCCCGTCTGCTGCGCGTCCGCCCCGACGCAGGAACTTCCCGAACAGCCCATCCGCACCGCCTTCCAGTACGGCACGGGAGGCGCAGCGGAACTCGCCGAGCGCCACGCGTACGCCGCGCCCGCCGTGAGCGTGGCACAGACCACCGCGACGACGACGAACAACCATGCCCCGGACCGCGGTCGGCGCAGCCGCCGCGCCCGGCGCACCGGCGCAGCCTTCTCGGTCTGCTCCGGCTCCTCGGCCTTCTCCGCTTCAACCGGCTTCTCGGCCGGTGCGGTGTCGTCGACCGGGTCGCCGTCACGGGGGTCGTCGGCTGCCGACGCGTCGGTGTCGTCCGACACCGCCTCAACGGCCGGGGCCGGCACGGCCAAGACAGTCGGCACAGCCGACACGGCCGACGCGGCTCCGGCCGAAGGGTTCGCGGCCACCTTCCCGCGTCCGCTCCAGGCCGCCTCCGCGAGCTCCCACAGGGCGCGCAGCGCCCGTTCGGGCTCGTCGGCGACCAGGCACAGCTCCTGAACGGCGGCCCACGGCGGCAACGACTTGGCGTTGAGGTAGCGCTCCCACGACGACTTGCTGTACGTCGTGGCCGCCGCGAGCTGGGCGAGCGAGAGGCCCGCACGGACGCGCAACGCTCGGAGTTCTGCCGCCAGGCGGCGACACTCGGGACCTGTCGTACTCATGCCTGCCACCTCGCGCTTCGCTTCGGCTCCGCAGCGCTGCGCCTCAGCTCGCCGCTCACCGTTGTCCCCTCGCGCTTCGCTTCGGCTCCGCTGCGCTACGCCTCAGCTCGCCGCTCACCGGCGCAGCGCTCCCCAGGTCTGCGGGCCCACCACCCCGTCGATCTCCAGGTGCCGGGCCACCTGGAACTGAACCACGGCCTTCTCGGTCTTCATCCCGAAGCTCCCGTCGATGCCCTCGGGCGTGAAACCGGCCCGCTGCAACAGGCACTGGAGCTCGACGACCACCGGACTCTGCATGGTGATCTCGGTGGTCGTGGTGGTGGTCGTGCTGTAGCCGGCCTCCCACAGCCCGTTGACGCGACTGTCGTGGCACACGTAGGCCGGCGGCGACGGCACGATGGGCGGCTGGGGCGGCGCGACGGTCGCACAGGCGGCGGTCCCGTTCCAGGGCTGGACGATCGCCAGTGCGATCCCCGCCCCGGCGAGCGCGGCTACAGCCGAGGCGATGACGGTCCGCCAACCCCGGTGCGCCTGCTGCGGAGTGGCGGACCCCCCGGCCGCCACGCCCACGACCGGCTCGGTCGGCCCACCCACTCCGCCTGCTTCGCCCGAGTCCCCCCACTCTCCCGGCTCCCCCGACTCGTCCTGCCCGCCCGGTTCCTCGGCATCCAGATCTGCAGCCGCGTCCATATCTGCATCCGCGTCCGCCTCGACCCCGTCCGTCGCGCCCTCCGGGCGGGTGGCGGACGTGGACTGCCAGGCCTCGCGTGCGGCCTGATGCAGGGCCAGCAGCGGGACGGGATCCGCGCCGGTCGCCCGGGCCAGGGACTCGACGGCCTCACGCGGGGGCAGCAGCCTCCCGCCGAGGTAGCGCTCCCACGACGAAGCGCTGTACTCGGTGCGGGCGGCGAGCCGATCCAGGCTGGATCCGCTCTCGTCCTTGAGCCGCCGCAGCTCCGCCACCAGCTGCACCACCGCCGAGGGAAGCCCCTCGGGCAGTGCCTTCCAACGCGCCATGCGTCGCCCCCCCTGTGCATCAACCTTGCTCACATGATCGGCTTCCGACCGAGGCTCTTCCGCGCAGCCCGCGTGATGCTACCGCGCATGCGCATGCCACCCCCAAGCGTCCCGCCACACCGTCGTGCACCCCTGAATCGCCGCTGTTCAGAGGCTCGTCGTCCCAAGATCTCGGCAAATGTCCCGTCAGACTGGCGCAGTGGGACACAAACCGGAAGCCTGTCTGCCATCAGCTGCCGAACCGCCGCAGTCGCGTCGGCGGAACGGCCTCCGCCGTCCAGGCCCTCGCCGGGGAGGGGCCTGGGCGGCGCACGGAACCAGACCCTCCCCACGGGTCCCTCCGCTCACCCCGTGCGCAAGCATGCACCTGCCACGCCGCTCAGGGACATCCGTCTTTCAGCCAACCGACACCCGGATCTCACACCGCCGCACACCATCTCGATGCGCCTTACAGCGCCTCAGAGCACCATCGGCCGGTCGGACGCGGCGATCGGGGCGGGCAGCTCGGTCGGCCGCCCGCGCAGATAGCGGTCGGCCGCGGCGGCAGCCGCGCGCCCCTCGGCGATGGCCCAGACGACCAACGACTGCCCGCGTCCCGCGTCGCCCGCGACGAAGACGCCCGGCCTTCCGCCCGCGAAGCCCTCGTCCCGCGCGAACGCACCCGTCGGCCCGAGGCGCAAGCCCAGCTGGTCGACCAGCCCCCCGTCCTCCGGTCCGGTGAAGCCGAGGGCGAGCAGCACCAGCTCCGCCGGGATCACCCGCTCCGTCTCCGGGACGGGTCGGCGCGAGCCGGGATCGGCGTCGCTGAGATGGAGCGCGCGCACCCGTCCCTGCGCGTCGCCGTCGAGCCGGACCGTGGCCGCGGCGAAGACCCTGACGTCGCCGTGCTCGCCGGTGAGGTGCTGGTCGTCGGGGTCGCCCGGGGCGACGACGCGGAGCCGGACCAGGTCCCGGCCCTCCACGTGCGCGGGCGTCAGCCGGTGGATGCGCGGATAGGTCGGCCACGGCTGGTCGTCCGGGCGCTCCTCGTCCGGCTGCGGCTTGATGTCGAGCTGGACCACCGAGGCGGCGTGCTGGCGCAGCGCCGTGCCCAGGCAGTCGGCGCCGGTGTCGCCGCCGCCGATGATGACGACCCGCCTGCCCTCGGCGGTGATCGGCGGCCGGGGGTAGTCGCCCTCCTGGACCCGGTTGGCCTGCACCAGGTACTCCATGGCCTGGTGCACCCCGGCCAGGTCCCGTCCGGGCACCGGCAGTTCGCGCGGGCGGGTGGCGCCGGAGGCGACGACCACCGCACCGTGGCGCTCCAGCAGCGTGCTCGCGTCGAGCTCGGTGCCGACGGCGACGCCTGGGCGGAACACCGTCCCCTCCGCCTCCAGCTGCGCGATCCGGCGCGCCAGATACCGCTTGTCCATCTTGAAGGCCGGGATGCCGTAGCGGAGCAGCCCGCCGATCCGGTCGTCGCGCTCGTAGACGACCACCTCGTGCCCGGCGCGGGTCAGCTGCTGCGCGGCGGCGAGCCCGGCCGGGCCAGAGCCGATCACGGCGACCCGCGCTCCGGTGTGCTCCTCGGGACGGACGGGGCGGGCCAGTCCGTGCTCCCAGGCGTAGTCGGCGATGGCCGCCTCGATCGCCTTGATCGCCACCGCGTCGCGGCCGTCGATCGCCAGCACGCAGGCACTCTCACAGGGGGCCGGACAGAGGGAGCCGGTGAACTCGGGGAAGTTGTTGGTGGCGTGCAGGCGGTCGGCCGCCGCGTCCCAGTCCTCGCCCGCGGAGAGCACGTTCCAGTCGGGGATGAGGTTCCCCAGCGGGCAGGCGTGGTGGCAGAAGGGGATACCGCAGTCCATGCACCGACCCGCCTGCGCGCTGATCAGCGGCAGCAGCCCGCCGGGCACCTCGGCATCCGGGACGTGCACGTCCCGCCAGTCGTCGACCCGGTCCGGAACCGGGCGCAGCGGCCAGTCGTGTCGCGGGGTGGTGAGAAAGCGCCAACGGTCATCCATGGCAGGCTCCCAGCGGATGTGACCTGCGTCACACCACCATACGACCGCCACGGGCAGCACAGCACGCCCTCGCCCTCACGTTGCACTCATGCGTCCTTCACACTCCCTTCACTACCCCACCGACCTGCGCAAATGCCTCATGCCACCGCCTGTACGGACACTCCGGACATGTGTGGCTTGAACCACTTCGCCGCGAATTTCCTTGCCCGGCCGGACGCGTGCGTGTGACGGTGTTGAAGCGTTGGACGACGTCGAGACGTCCCCGACGACACAGCGGCCGGACGCACGGCCGCACCGGAGCCGACGGGCTCCGGGGTGATCGGTTCCCCACCCTCTTGTGCGAGAGGCGGCAGGTGCGACTGCCGAGCTGGGCATGCCGGATCACTTCTCCCACATATGCACAACCACACCTCCCACACAGTGGCTGCGTCCTGCCTTGTTCGGCAGGCCCCGACGGTTCGGCCGCGCTGCGAGAGAGCTCGACGGAGCTCGCCACAGCTCGACCGCGTCCGCCTGCGGGGTCTCCGCCACTCCCCCCTGTCCACATGGAGTGACATGCGCATCAGCGCTCGCAAGACCCGTATCGCCGTCCGCGTTGCCGTTGCCGCGACCCTCATCGGCGGCGTGGCCGTCGGCACCGTCGGCACCGCCGAGGCCGCCGCCCCCGCGTCCGCCCCGGCCGTCACGTCCGGCTACTCCAACAGCTTCTACGGCTGGATCGCCCAGGCGCAGTCCATCCTGGCCGCCCACGGCGACCACGTCCCGCCGGCGGCTGCCATCGCCGCGCGTGCCATGACCGAGTCCTCCGGCAACCCCAGCGCCGAGAACAACTGGGACTCCAACGCCGCCGCGGGCACCCCGTCCATCGGTCTGCTCCAGGTGATCCAGCCCACCTTCGACACCTACTCGCTGCCGGGCTACAGCAACATCTGGAACCCGGTCGACAACATCATCGCCGCCGTGCGCTACGCGAACGCCCGCTACGGCGCGTTCGAGAACATCGCCTACGGCACCAACGGCTACTGAGCCGAGCCGGGCTGACACAGCTTCACCAAAGACCCCGCCGACCCGCACCCGGGCCGCCGGGGTCTGGGTGCGTTGAGGCCTGGGCACATTGAGGCTCGGCTGCGTTGGGGCTTGGGTGCGTTGGGGCCCTGACGTCCCGTCATCTGACGATCCGTCACATGTCGAGCTCGCCCTCGATCAACGCCAACTTCCGCCTGGCCATGGCCAGATTGGCGCGCTCCCGATCCAGCACCAGGACCAGGAAGAGCCCCGCGCCCGTGCGGGCGGTCAGCGGGCGGATCAGGTGGTACTGCCGGGTCAGTGTGATCAGGATGTCCTCGATGGTTCCTTGCAGCCCGAGCATCTCCATGGTCCGGTGCTTGGCCCGCACCAGGTCGGTATGACCCGCGGCGGCGATCGCCATGTCGAGTTCGCCGTTCCCGCCGCCCAGAGCCCCGAGGCTCATTCCACTGGTCAGATCGACAAGCGCGACGCCCAGCGCGCCGTCGATGCTCATGGCGTCTTTGAGTGCGATGTCCGTGTTCACCATGGATCGTGACGTTAGGGGCGCGCCGACCGGCGGATTCGACGAATTTCAGAAGTCTGCAACGCGCGGAATCCGCAGGTGTATGCTCCCTCGCCCTACGTCAGACCGCCTTCGCCGCATGGCGTTCGAAGACCTCGGGACGCGCGCGCCGCAGCGCCGTCGTGATCGCACCGAGCAGGACCGCGTCGTCGCCCAACTCGCTCGCCGCCACGCGGGGACGCAGCGGGGTGAGCAGCCGGAGCGACGCTCGGACCGGGTCGAGCAGCAGGTCGGCGCCGTGGCCGACACCGCCGCCGAGGACGACGAGGTCCGGATCGAGCACGGCGGACACCGCGGAGACCACCAAGGCCAGCCGCTCGCCCTCCTTGCGCACCGCCGCGACGGCGGCGGGCTGCCCCGTGCGGGCCGCGTCGAAGACGTCCTTGGCGGAGGCGACTCCGTCCAGGCCGAGCGCGCGGGCGATGCGGACCACCGCATCGGCGGAGACCGCGTCCTCCAGCGCTCCGCGCCGGACCCGCCCCTCGACCGAAGCAGCCTCCCTACCCGCCTCGGCGCCCGCCGCCGCACCCGCCTCGATGCCCTGCTCGACGACGTCGTCGAGGGCGCGGCCGTCCAGCGCGCCGCCGTCGAGCGCGGCGAGCGAGACGGGCAGGAAGCCGACCTCACCCGCCGCGCCGTGCGCGCCGGTGAAAAGCTCGCCGTCGGCGACGATGCCGATGCCCAACCCCGTGCCGACCAGCGCGTAGACGAAGAGGCGGCTGCCCCGACCCGCGCCGAAGGCGTACTCGCCGAGCGCGGCCAGGTTGGCGTCGTTGTGGACGGAGAGGTCGGGACCGCCCAACTGTCCGCGGATCCGCTCCACCAGCCCGGCCCGGCCCCAGCCCGGCAAGTTCACCGCATAGCGGACCCGCCCGGACTCCGGGTCGAAGACACCGGGCGTGGCGACCGCCGCGTGCACGACGCGGTCCGCCGGCACGTCGGCCTCGCGCAGCACCTCACCGGCCGCCGCGACCACCGCGTCCGCGACTGCGTCGGCGGTGGTGCCTTCGTTGGGCACGTCGATCCGGGCCCGGATCCCGCCCGACAGGTCGGCGACCGCGGTACGCAGCCGGGCCCGGCCGATGTCGATGCCGAGCACGTACCCCGCGGTCGGGTCGGGTTCGTAGAGCACGGCCGTGCGTCCGCGCTCCGGGACGACCGTCCCCGCCTCACGCACCAGCCCGCCCTGCTCCAGGGCGGCGAGCGCGCTGGACACCGTCGGCTTCGACAGGCCGGTCTCCCGCGCGAGTTGGGCACGCGAGGCGGCACCCGTGGTGCGCAGGTGCTCCAGCAGCAGCCACTCGTTGTTGCTGCGCAGGCGCTGCCGGTTCCAGGGTTGCTCGTCCACGTGCTGGTGATCCTCGGTCGGTCCGATGGGGATGCGTGCTCGACCACTGTAGGCAACCGGTGATCTCGGACACGCGCCCCTTGACGATACAAGTAAAGGAATTTAACTTTACTAACTGCCGAGCTCGTCCTGCAGCGTGCCTCCACGCCCCCGCACCCTCACTCCCCGCTCTCCCACGCCACCCCCACTCCCCACGGAGGATGACAACGATGTCCGAATCCCCGACGCCCCGACTGTCCAGACGGGTCGGACTGTTCCAGGCGACCGCCATCAATATGAGCCAGATGTGCGGCATCGGTCCGTTCGTCACCATCCCGCTGATGGTCGCCGCCTTCGGCGGACCCCAGGCCGTCATCGGCTGGGTGGTCGGCGCACTGCTCGCGCTCGCCGACGGCCTGGTCTGGGCCGAGCTCGGGGCCTCGCTCCCCGGCTCCGGCGGCACCTACGTCTACCTCCGTGAGGCCTTCCAGTACCGCAGCGGCAAGCTGATGCCGTTCCTGTTCGTCTGGACGGCCATGCTCTTCATCCCGCTGATCATGTCGACCGGCGTCCAGGGCATGGTCCAGTACCTCGGCTACCTGTGGCCCGGCATGACGACGCTCCAGGGCGACATCGTCGGCGTCGCCGTGGTCGCACTGGTGATCGTGCTGCTGTGGCGCAAGGTCGAGAACATCGGCAGGATCACTGTCGCGATGTGGGCCGTCATGATCGTCGCGGTCGCCGTGGTGATCCTGGCCGCCTTCACGCACTTTCACCCGTCGCTGGCCTTCACCTGGCCCGCGCACGCGATCCAGCTGACCCACGGCTCGTTCTGGATCGGCTTCGCCTCCGGCCTGACCATCGGCATCTACGACTACCTCGGCTACAACACCACCGCCTACATGGGCGCCGAGATCAAGAACCCGGGCCGGGTGCTGCCGCGTTCGGTCATCTACTCGATCGTCGCGATCATGGGCATCTACCTGCTGCTGCAGATCGGCGTCCTCGGCGTCGTGCGCTGGCAGGACATGTTGAACCCCGGCAACGTGGCCTCCCAGTCCGTCGCCTCGGCGGTCATGGAGAAGACCTTCGGCAAGGGCGCGGCCGACGTGGTCACCGTGCTGATCCTGATCACCGCCTTCGCCTCGGTCTTCACCGGCCTGCTCGGGGGCTCCCGGGTGCCCTTCGACGCGGCACGCGACCGGGTCTTCTTCCGGTCCTTCGGCAAGCTGCACCCCAAGCACAACTTCCCGGTCCTCGGGCTGGTGAGCATGGGCGTGATCACCGCCGCCGGATTCGTGCTGGCCCGCCACGTCGGCAACGCCGCGACCCACCCGCCACTGGGCGTGCTGATCACGCTGCTGACCACCGTCATGGTGATCATCCAGGCGCTGGCGCAGATCGCCGCGGTCACCGTGCTGCGCCGCCGTCAGCCGAACCTGGCCCGCCCGTACAAGATGCTGCTCTACCCGCTGCCCAGCGTGGTCGCCGGGATCGGCTGGCTCGTCATCTACGGCTGGGCGGACAAGGCCAACCCCGGCGTGCACCCGATCGAGTGGTCGCTGGCCTGGGTCGCGCTCGGCGTGGTCGCCTACCTGATCTGGTCGCGCGTGGAGAAGTCCTGGCCGTTCGGCCCGAAGGAGATCCACGAGGAGTACCTCACGGCGCAGGAGCAGCCGGTCCCGGCCGCCTCGCGCTGAGGCCGCGCCGGCCGGGCTCCTCGCCCCCGCCGCGCCGCACCACCCATCCCGCCGGTCTCCCGGTCGGGCGCACGCACGGCTCCCCGTGGCGGTCGCGCCCGGCCGGGGCCCCGCCCAAGGACGCCTCCCGATGCTGGAACACCCCGCGCCCCACTCCGACCCCGACTCGGGCCTCGGCCCTGACCTCGACCCCGGCCTCGGCCTCGGCCTCGACGTCGGAGCTTCCCCTTACGCCGCAACGCCGTTCACCGTGATCGGCATCGACTTCGGCGGCACCAAGACCGAGGTCGCCCTCGCCGACCCGCACGGCGCCGTCCTGGCCCGCGAACGGATCGCGACCCTGGCCGACCGCGGCCCCGAACAGGCGCTGGCCCGCGCCGCCGAGGCCGCCGGACGCCTCGCCCGCGCCTCGCTGGACCGCTTCGGCGTGCCGGTCGCCGCGCACGCGGCCGTCGCGCCGGGCATCGTCCAGGCCGACCGGATCCTGCTCACGCCCAACCTCCCCGGCTGGGAACGCATCGCGCTCGCCTCCCGCCTCGCCGAGGTGTTGGGGGCCGACGCGGTCTCCGTCGCCAACGACGTCCGGGCCGGCGCCCTGGCCGAGCTGCGTTTCGGCGCGCTGCACGGCGTCGATCCGGGCATGTACGTGAGCCTGGGCACCGGCATCGCCGCCGCGCTCACCACCGGCGGACGCGTGCTCGCGGGCGCGCACCAAGCGGCGGGCGAGATCGGCTACATGAACCCGGGAGACGCCCCCGCCGACGCGGTCACGGCCGGTCGGGCCCCGCTGGAGGAGGCCGTCGCCGGAAAGGGCCTCGGCGAGCGCGCGGCCGAGCTGCTCGGCGTCCCGGTCACCGGTGCGGAGCTGTTCCACAGCAAGGCCCCGGCCGCCCGGGAGTTGGTGGACGAGACGCTGACGGTCCTGGCCACCGCGCTCGCCAACCTCGCCGTCTTCGTCGACCCGCAGCGGATCGTCCTGGGCGGCGGCATGATGGCCTCCGCCGACGTCATCCTGCCCCGGCTCACCGAGCTGATCGCCGCGGCCACCCCCTTCCCGCCGGAGCTGCGGGCGGCGCGCTTCCTCCAGGACGCCTCGCTGCACGGGGCCGTCGCCCTCGCGCTGGACGGCCTGCGCGCGCGGCCCGCAGCGTCGGCGCGCCCCGCCCGCCCGGCCTCCGCCCTGTCCGTCACGTCCCGTCCCGGAGCGACCCGATGACCACGACCTCTCCCCAGTCCGCACTGCTCGGTGCGCAGATGAACACCGAGATGCGTCAACAGCCGGACGTCCTGGCGGCGTTGGCCGACCGGTTCCCGGCGCTGACCGCTGAGGTCTCCCGGCTGGCCGCGTCGCTGGGCGGTCCCGGCGGCGGCCCGCTCGGCGTGGCCTTCCTGGCGCGCGGCTCGTCGGACCACGCCGCCCTGCTCGGGCGCTACGCCGTCGAGCTGCAGACCGGCCTGCCGACCTGCCTGGTCGCGCCGAGCGTCACCACCGCCTATCACCGCGCGCCGGAGGGCTTCCGTGGCTGGCTTCTGGTGGCCCTCTCGCAATCCGGCCGCACGCCGGAGATCGTCGACCTGGCCCGGCGCTACACCGCCGCAGGCGCGGCGGTGGTCGCGGTGACCAACGACGGCGACTCCGACCTCGCCCACACCGCCGCGCTGACCGTCGCCCTGGACGCCGGACCGGAGCGCGCCGTCCCGGCGACCAAGACGGTGACCGCCCAGATGCTCGCTGTCCTGGCCGTCGCCTCGGGGCTGGGCGGCACCGGGGCTTTGACGCATCGTCAGGCCGCGTCGCTGCCTTCGGTCCTGGCGGACCTGCTCGCGGACTCCGAAGGCCCGGCAACAGCCGCCGAGTTGGTGGCCCGCCACGACCGGCTGGCCGTCGTCGGACGCGGCGCGTGCTACCCGGCCGCACTGGAGAGCGCATTGAAGCTCCAGGAGACCACCGGCCTGATGGCCCACGGCTTCTCCACCGCCGACTTCCGCCACGGCCCGATAGCGGTCTGCGGCCCGCACGCCCCAGCCGTCCTGCTCGCGGGCTCCGGCCCTGCCGACGCCGACACCCTCGACCTCCGCACGGCCCTGACCGAACGCGGCGCACCGACCGTCCTCGCCGGCACCGCCCCCGAGGCGCTGCTGCCCTGGCCCGCCCTCGGCCACCTCGGCGAGTGCCTCCCCGCCACCGTCCGCGGCCAGCAACTCGCCCTGGCCACCTCCCGCGCCCTCTCCATCGACCCGGACCAGCCCGTGGGGTTGAACAAGGTGACCATGACGTCCTGACTCTTCCTCCGCGTGGCGGACGCGCGGGGCGGGGCCGTGCTGGAGACCGCGTGGTCGGCCCACCTGCGGCCGTTCGCCCGGGCCGGGCTGCGCCCCGCGGGCGCGACCGACGTCGGCGCGGTCTGGTGCGAGGTGCCGCTTGACGTGGCACGGCCTCACCCAGCGGCTGCGGTGACCAGCGAACCCTCAAGCCCGCCCTGCGCCCGCTCCACCGCCTTGATCTGACGTCGCGCCAGCCACAGCGGGATCGCGCCGATGACACCGAAGGACATGTCGATCGGCAGCCACCACAACGGCAACCCACGCAGCGGGCCGCAGATCAGCGCCAGCGGGACGATCCCGGCGCAGGCGATCAGCCCGAACTCCAGTACCCACACGTTCCGGACGGGATCCCGCAGCGGCCCGACGAACGCGACGGCGATCGTCAGGTGCGCGAAGGCGAGCCAGTCGGTCCCGTAGGCGAGGAACGGATAGGCCTTCCCCGTCGCGACCAACCCGTCGTGCGCGTGCCGAATCCAGGCGACCTGAGCCGGAAGACGGGCCGCCACCCCGGCGAGCGGCGAACTCCGGTCCGTGGCCCACCACAGCAGCCACCGGCTCTCGGTCACCAGCGGAAAGGCCGTCAGCCCGGCGAGCACCAGGCCCGCCATGAACACCACGATCCACACGCGTGCGCGCCTCAGGCGCTCCCCCTCGGTCATGGCCGCCATCATGGACCTGTTTTTGAACACGTTCAACTCCACCCCCGACATTGGTCGTCACCCCTCCCCACGCGGATACTTGAGCTGTGTACACCGTGTACGAGGAGCGTCCAGCGGAGCGGTTCGCCGGGGCGGTGGTGTGGAGCCGGGTGCGGGAGGCGGCCGCGCCGACGCCGGTGCGGGTGCTGCCCGACGGGTGCATGGACCTGATCTGGATGGACGGCGAGCTGCTGGTCGCCGGGCCCGACACGGCCGCGCAGGTGGTGTCCGGGGCGGCCGGACAGCACTACACCGGGCTGCGGTTCGCGCCCGGCCGGGCCGCCGCCGTGCTCGGGGTCGCCGCGTGGGAGCTGCGGGACCAGCGGGTGCCGCTGGCGGCGCTGCGGTCGGACCGCCTGGTCCGCGAGTGGAGCGAGCGCGTCGGCGACGCCGCCGACCGGGGCGTGGCGCTGGAGACGCTGGCCGCGCAGCTCGCCGAGACTCGTGACCTCGCCGACCCGGTTCCGCCCGGCGTCCTCGGGGGCCTGCGCCGCGGACTGGCCGTGCCCGCTCTGGCCCGCGGCCTCGCGCTCAGCGAGCGGCAGTTGCGGCGGCGCTGCCTGGACGCCTTCGGCTACGGGCCGAAGACGCTCGACCGGGTGCTACGGCTGGGCCGGGCACTCGGACCGGCGCGCGGCGGGCTGCCCTTCGCGCAGGTCGCCGCCGTCGCGGGCTACGCCGACCAGGCGCACCTGGCCCGCGAGGTGCGGGCGCTCGCCGGCGTGCCGCTGGGACGACTGCTGGCCGACGAGGCTGGTGCGAACGGGTCCGAGCAGTCCGCGCCGGGGACCACTCAGGCGGGAACCTCAGGCGGGCAGTGAGGCGAAGAGGTCGACGCCGTTGCCGTCCGGGTCGTGGACGATCGCGTAGCGCTGTCCCCAGAAGGCGTCCCACGGGGCCTTGTGGCCGTGATGGCCCGCGGCGACCAGATCCGCGTACACCTTGTCCACCCCGGCCGGATCGCCGCAGTCGAACGCCAGGGCCACCCGTGCGCCACCGGTCGGCGGCTGCCACTCCGGGTCGAAGCTCCGGATCGTCTCGACGGTGTCCCAGGCCAGCCGCAGACCGCTCGGGAGCACCACGTCGACATGCGGCTGCGAGTCCGCGTCGGCGGGGATGTCGATCCCGAGGCGGCGGTAGAAGGCGAGCGCCGCGGCCATGTCCCCGACGGTCAGGCCGATCATTCCAAGGAAGGGCTGTGAAGTCATGGCTTCACGCTAGCCAGCGCAACACGTCGCGGTCTTGAACGAAACGGCCACACCGCAGCGACGTCGCAGGCACGTCCCAGCCACGTCCCGCTGCCCACCCGCCCGCCGCCGGCCCGGCGGGCTTGGGTACGCTCGGAGCGCATGTCAGCCGATTCACGCGTGGTGCTCAGGACGGTCGCCGCCCGGGTGATCGACCGGATGCCGGAGCTCAGCGCCCGGACCATCGAGTTGATCGTGTCCCACGAGCGGGCCTACCAGAGCGGTGGGCGGGTCCCGCTCAGCATGCTCACCGAGTCCGTCGACGCCAACATGCGCTCGATCCTGGAGGCACTGGCCGGCGCGGCGCGGCCGGAGGCGGACGAGCTCGCCCCCGCCCGCACCACCGGCCGCCACCGCGCCCAGCAGGGCGTGCCGCTGGAGTGCGTGCTGCGCGCGTACCGGCTGGCCACCCGGGTCATCCTGCACGCCATGATGGCCGAGGTGCGGGGACGGCCCTACGACGAGCTCGAGGCCTTCCTCGACGTCACCACGGCGGTCACCGACATGGTGGACCGCCACTCCCAGGCCGTCGTCGACGGCTACCGGCGCACCGAGGCCGAGCTGCGCCACCGCGACACCCAGCGCCGACAGGCCATGTTCGACGCACTGCTGGAGGGCCGCGGCAGCGACCCGCGGACCGCCGCGGAAGCGCTGGACGCCCTCGACCTCCCGACGACCGGCCGTTACGCCGTCATCGTGGCCGCGTTCGACGTGGCGGCGCAGCACACCTTCAGCGCCGCGCGCGACGCGCTGGCCGCCTACGGATTCTCCGCCGCCTGGCGCAGCCGCAGCGACCGGGAGATCGGCCTCGTGTCGCTGGCCGACGGGTCGCCGACGGACAGGTCAGCGAGGGACAGGTCGCCGGCGGACAGGTCGCCCGCCGCCGACGCGTCGCTGGCGCGTCTGCTGACGACGCTGCGTCGCGCGCCGCTCGGCCGGGTCGGGGTGTCGGACGCGTTCGACCGAGTCAGGGACCTGCCGGACGCGCACCGCTGGGCCGATCTGGCGGCCCGGACCATCCCGCCGGGCGAGGCCGAGGTCGCCTGGATCGCGGAACGGCTGCCCGAGGCATTGCTGGTGGCCAGCCCGGCGCTTGCCGAACGCCTCGCCCAGGACACTTTCGGCGGTGTACTCGACCTGCCCCCGGAGGAGCGGGACCTGCTGCTCTCCACCCTGGCCGAGTGGTTCGCCCACGGCCGCTCGTCGGCGCGCGCCGCCCCCGGCCTCTACTGCCACCGCAACACGGTGGTGCACCGCCTGCACCGCGTCGAGCACCTCAGCGGCGGCAGTTTGGAGGACCCCCGGTTCCTCCTCCACTGCCAGCTCGGCCTGCTGACGCTCCGACCACCACGTCCGAGCGCTGCAGGCTGACGAACTGACGGGCCGACGGATCGACCGGGGGCGATCGACGCAGAGGCTTTTCACAGCTTCGGCCCCATTTGAGCGTGATCACCGTCACAGCAGGCCGGATCGCGTCGGTCCTGCCGGTCACGGTTCCGTTACCACGGCATTCACCCTGTAGCGTGATCGCCGCACGGTCGACGCACGCTGACGCGACGTCCGGGTCGGCAGCGGTTGGAGAGGGCTGAAGCATGGAAGAACGGCGTCGTCTGGGCGGACGGTACGAGCTGGGCGGCCTCCTCGGACGGGGCGGCATGGCCGAGGTGTACATCGCCCACGACGTCCGGCTGGACCGGACCGTCGCCGTCAAGACCCTGCGTGCGGACATGGCCCACGACGAGACCGGCCTGGCCAGGTTCCGTCGCGAGGCGCAGTCCACGGCGAGCCTCAACCACCCGGCCATCGTCGCCGTCTACGACACCGACGAGGACCAGTTCAACGGGGCGTCGATCCCGTTCATCGTGATGGAGTACGTTGAGGGCTCCACCCTGCTCAAGCTGGCCCAGAGCGGCCGCCGCCTGCTGCCCGAGCGCACGTTGGAGATGACCGTCGGCATCCTCCAGGCGTTGGCGTACTCGCACCGCAACGGCATCATCCACCGCGACATGAAGCCGGCCAACGTCATGCTCACCCGTACCGGCCAGGTCAAGGTGATGGACTTCGGCATCGCCCGCGCCATGGGCGACGCCGGGATGACCATGACGGCGACCTCCGCCGTCATCGGCACCGCCCAGTACCTCTCCCCCGAGCAGGCACGCGGCGAGCAGGTGGACGTCCGCACCGACCTCTACTCCACCGGCTGCCTGCTCTACGAACTGCTGGCACTGCGCCCGCCGTTCATCGGCGACTCGCCGATCTCGGTCGCCTACCAGCACGTCCAGGACCAGCCACTGCCCCCGTCGACGTTCGACCCGCAGATCCGGCCGGAGATCGACGCCATCGTGCTCAAGGCGCTGACCAAGGACCGCGAGGCCCGCTACCAGACCGCCGACGAGATGCGCGCCGACATCGAGCGCGTGCTGGGCGGCCAGCCGCTGACCGTCGCCGCCCCGATGGTCAACACGGTCGCGGCCGGCGCCCGCAGCCAGGACTTCGGCGGCCCGCAGGCGGCCTCGCGGCCCGCCGCGCCCGCGTCCCCCGCCGCCACGACGTACGGCACATCCCGCCCGGACGCCACGCGTTCGCGTGGCGCGTCCTCCACCACGGGCAAGGACCAGCGCCGCGCGTACGCGCTGATCGCCCTCCTGGGCGGCGTGGTCCTGCTGGTCTCGTGCCTCGCCACGCAGGCGCTGATGAGCTGAGGGGCGCGGGTGGTGAGTCCCCACGGGGCTACCGCCGGCCGAAGGCACTTCAGGCTTCGGCCACCGCCGTCACGGCGACGAGCAGCACCAGCGCGATCGCCAACGCCCAGGCCGCGCCGACGTGCAGGAACACCGCCGCCCCGCACAGCGCGCCACACAGCATCGCCGTGACCGACAGAACCCTGCGCAGCGCCGCTCGCGCGGGTGGGTCGGTGGCGAGGCCGGTGAGGGTGAGCGTCAGCACGGTCGTCGTCAGGTCCGGCACGGCCAGCCTGCGGACCACCGCGTTCTGCATGCCCATCCCCCAGCCGAGCAGCGCGATCAGCGCCACCTTCGCGCCGACCGAGGTGTGTCCCGCCGTGCCCGCGACCACGACCGCCCCCGCCACCAGCAGCGACTGGACGCCGACGACGGTCCGGAACAACGGAACCGGAGCCGCACCGGAGCCCGCGGCGCGCGCCTCGCGCAGGCCGGAGAAGCGGCCGACCAGCCAGGCGCCCGCCGCGAAGGCGCCGATGGCGAGCAGCGAGGCCCAGACCGACAGGCCCGGCGCACCCGCCAGGGAGAAGCCGAGGAAGACCACGTTGCCGGTCATGTTGGCGACGAAGACCCGGCCGAGCCCGAGGTAACTGACCGCGTCCACCACGCCCGTGACGAAGGTCAGCACGACCAGCAGCACCGGCAGCGCGCCGAAGCGGTTGCCGTCGGGCGGAAAGAGCCGGTCCGCCGCACGCCGCAGCGCCTCCCGCACGCCGCCCGAACCCGCGCCCGAGCCCGCGCCTGCGCCTGCGCCTGAACTGGCCTGCTGCGACTCGCCCATGACGGTGCCTCCGAATCCACCTCACGCGAACGGCCCGCCCCTCTCGCGCAGGGCCAGAGGCGAGCTTCTCATGGTCAACAGCCCCCCGCGTGGGAGGACGTGGGAGCTTCGCGGGTCCGGCTGCTGACGGCGGCGGGACTGGTCCGCTCAGCCGTCGGCAGCGGTCAGCACGGTGACGCCGTTCAGCCGAGAGGGTGAAACGTCCCGCTCGGGCGCTCCCCCAGAGCCCCCGTCGGCGTTGGTCGCGGTGTACGTCGACTCGCTGGTCGGGCCGACAACAGACGTGATCCACGGATCTTCTGATCCACCGACAGTTCCTGGAAGGGACGGATTTCATGCGTAGCACCAAGCGCGGCCTCCTCGTCACCGTCGCCGCCGCCGGCATCCTGGCCGCCGGCGCGGGCGTGGCCGCCGCCAGCAGCACCGCCAACGGCGACGCCTCCAACTCCCCCGGCTTCCTCTCCGGCAACCTGGTCCAGGTTCCGGTCCAC
The DNA here is from genome assembly GCF_041262485.1 of Streptacidiphilus sp. BW17. Lineage (NCBI taxonomy): Bacteria > Bacillati > Actinomycetota > Actinomycetes > Kitasatosporales > Streptomycetaceae > Streptacidiphilus > Streptacidiphilus sp. BW17. The sequence continues at coordinate 177,498 of NZ_JBGCCR010000013.1, forward strand.
ATCCCGGTCAACGCGTGCGGCAACACCGTCAACGTGATCGGCGCCCTGAACCCGGCGTTCGGCAACGGCTGCGCCAACGCCGGCTGAGTCACCTCAGCACCCCAGAGCCCGGGCCTGGGTCCGGACCTGGCTCCGGTGCCCCCGGTCCGACCGCTTTCGCGGCCGGGCCGGGGGCACCGGCGTCTGCGGACGCCACACCGGAACATGCCGCGTTCTGGCGGAGCGCCGGGCCTGGAGCGATCCTGTGATCGTGAGGCACGCGGCTGCGCACTTCCTGCACCGGCTCTGGGAGGAGGGCCGGGAAGCGGAGATCCTGAACCGCTCCATGGCCTTCGCCGCGCTCTTCTTCGTCACGCTGGTGCCCCTGCTGGTGGTCATCTCCGCCGCGTCCGCGTCGCGCGGCAACGGCATCACCCAGTGGATCACCGACGGTCTCGGCCTCTCCGGCTCGGGAGCGCACGCCGTGAAGATGCTCTTCGCCTCGCGCAAGCAGGTACTCAGCACCACCACCGCCTTCGGCCTCGCCGCGCTCGCGGTGTTCGGCCTTTCGCTGTTGGCCTCCGTGCAGACGGCCTTGGAGCGGATCTGGAAGCTGCCGCGCGGCCCCTGGCACACCACCTGGCGACAGGCCGTGGGGCTGGCCGGGCTGATCGGCTACATCCTGATCGCCGCCTGGAGCGGCGTGCCGTGGCAGCAGACCGTGCTGCAGCCGACGCTGCACGTGGTGGCGACGATCTTCGGCGGCGTGGCCCTCTTCTGGTGGCTGCAGTGGCTGTTGCTCGGCTCCCGGGTGAGCTGGGGCCGCCTGCTGCCGGGCGCGGTGGCGACCATGGTCGCGCTGGCCGGACTCCGGCTCTTCTCGCGCTTCGTCTTCGCCCCGCTGCTGGTCTCGAACGCCGTCTCGTACGGGACGGTCGGCACGGTGCTGATCTTCCAGTCCTGGCTGATCGGGGTCGGCTACACGATCTACGGCGGCGCCCTCGCGGGACGCATCCTGGCCGAGGCGCACCCCACGCACACCGACCACTGAGCAACGACCGCTGACCGCTGGCCACCGATCGGTTCGGCCGCCTGACGTGCGCCGCCCCGCCAGGGGGTAGTTACAACTGATTGATTAAGCTAGTGTAAGTATTCGTGGAACCCAAGGAATCCCCCGAACGCACTGCCGAACGCGCGCGCGAACACGCGTCCGAACTGGCCGCCGAACTGCGGCTGGCCGTTGGCCGGATCGCCAGGTCGCTGCGACAGGCGCACGCCGTCGGCGACCAGACGATGTCCGAGGTGTCCGTGCTCGCCCGGCTGGACCGGGACGGGCCGATGTCGCCGAGCACGCTGGCCGCGTGCGAGCGGGTCCGGCCGCAGGCGATGGCCACCACGCTGGCCGGTCTGGTGGACCGCGGGCTGGTCGCCCGGACGCAGGACGCCAGCGACGGCCGGCGGATGCTGATCTCCGTCACCCCGGACGGCCTGCGGATCCTCTCGGATCGCCGCTCGGCGTCGCTCCAGCGGCTCACCGAGGCGGTCCACACCGCACTGACACCGGCCGAGCAGGAGCAACTGCTCGCCGCCATCCCCCTGCTGGAACGACTCGCGGAGCAGTTGTGATATCCGACAAGGCCCCGTCCGGCCAGTCGCCCTCGGGCGCGACCGTGGTGCGGAGCGACCGCTACAAGTGGGTCGCCCTGTCCAACACCACGCTCGGCGTGCTGATCGCGACGGTGGACAGCTCCATCGTGATCATCTCGCTGCCCGCGATCTTCCGCGGCATCGGCCTGGACCCGCTCTCGCCTGGCAACATCGGCTACCTGCTCTGGATGATCCTCGGCTACACCCTGGTCTCCGCCGTGCTGGTGGTGGCGCTGGGACGGCTCGGCGACATGTTCGGCCGGGTCCGGATGTACAACATCGGCTTCGTCGTCTTCTCCCTGGCCTCGCTCGCGCTCTCGCTGGACCCGATGCACGGCGGCGCAGGCGCGCTCTGGCTGATCGGCTTCCGCATCGTCCAGGCCGTCGGCGGCTCGATGCTGACGGCCAACTCCGCGGCGATCCTCACCGACGCGTTCCCGGCCCGGCAGCGCGGCATGGCGCTGGGCATCAACCAGATCACCGCCCTGGCGGGCATGTTCCTCGGCCTGCTGGCGGGCGGCGTGCTCGCGGCGATCGACTGGCGCGCGGTGTTCTGGGTCAGCGTCCCGATCGGCGTGGTCGGCACCTTCTGGTCGTACCGGAGCCTGCGCGAGGTCGGCACCCGCAAGCCGGGACGGATCGACTGGATCGGCAACATCACCTTCACCGCCGGTGCCGCCGTGCTGCTGGCCGGGGTCACCTACGGGATCCAGCCCTACGGGGGCCACTCCACCGGCTGGACCAACCCGTGGGTGATCGCCGGGCTGGTGGGCGGTGTGCTGCTGCTGGCGGCGTTCTGCCTTGCCGAGACCAAGGTCGCCGACCCGATGTTCCAGCTGAGCCTGTTCCGGATCCGTGCCTTCGCGGCCGGGAACATCGCGGCGCTGCTGATCGCCATCGCGCGCGGCGGCATGCAGTTCATGCTGATCGTCTGGCTGCAGGGCATCTGGCTGCCGCTGCACGGCTACAGCTTCGAGCGGACACCGCTGTGGGCCGGCATCTTCATGCTCCCGCTGACCGTCGGCTTCCTGATCGGCGGCCCGGCGTCCGGGTACCTCTCCGACCGCTACGGCGCGCGGCTCTTCGCGACCACAGGTCTGCTGCTGGTCGCCGGGTCGTTCATCGGCCTGGTGCTGCTGCCGGTCGACTTCTCCTACCCCACGTTCGCCGGGCTGCTCTTCGTCAGCGGGCTGGGTCAGGGGATGTTCTCTGCGCCCAACACGTCGTCGATCATGGGCAGCGTCCCGCCGGGCCAGCGCGGCGTGGCGTCGGGCATGCGGTCCACCTTCCAGAACTCCGGGACCGCACTCTCCATCGGCCTGTTCTTCTCGCTGATGGTCGTCGGCCTGTCCGGCACCCTGCCGCACACGCTGAGCAGCGGCCTGCACGCCCAGGGCGTCCCGGTGGCGACCGCGAACCAGGTCGCCTCGCTACCGCCGGTGGCGACGCTCTTCGCCACGTTCCTCGGCAACAACCCGATCGGCCACCTGCTCGGCCCGAGCGGCGTGCTGAACACGCTGCCCGCGCACGCCGTCCAGACGCTGACCGGCAACAGGTTCTTCCCCGAGCTGGTCTCCGACCCATTCCACCACGGGCTGATCACCGTCTTCGGCGCGGCTGCGGCGATGGCCCTGGTCGCGGCGGGTGCGTCGATGCTGCGCGGCAAGCACCAGGCGGCGCCGGGGCGTCCGGGCGGTCCGGGCTCGGGGTCGGACGCGAGCGCGGACGCGTCCGGCGGCTCCCCCGCTGCCGCCGGGCAGGACGACGCGGCCACGTCCCGCTCCTGACTCCCTGGAATCAGGCAGGGGCACCACAGGGTTTCCACAAAGTGCCCCCGTAGGGTCCAGACCTACCCGCGAGTGATCGGAGCACGACCCATGGCAGAACTGCACATGTTCGCGGGCGGAACCGCCGTCGAGGACCGGCTGGTCCCCGACGCCGCCTGGTGGGTCCGGCCCGCGCACTCCTCGCGGGGACGCCAGGCGCTGGAGATCTACCACGGCGACAGGCTGCTCGACGTGATGGTCGAGGGCGCACTCGCGCCCGAGGTGCTGCGCGGGGCCGTGCGCGGCGAGCCGGACGAGCCGGTGCTGGCCTGGGGCCTGCTCGCGGCCGAGGAGGGCCTGCCGGAGGTCCGCTTCGGCCGGGAGTCGGCCGCGGCGGAGGTCCGCGTCGTCGCGGACGTCTTCTGGGTCGCGCTCGGGCGTGCGGACGCGGACCGCGTCACCGTCCTCGCCCACCCGGGCGCCGAGCCGGAGGGCCTCCGGGTCGGGCGTCCGCGCTGAGCCGGCTGGTTGAGCTGACCGGAGGAACGGGCCTGGCCGAACGGTCAACCGCTCGATCCCGGGTATGACTCCGACACGGAGAACATGACCGGGCGGAGGAGCGACATGGCCAGGAAAGACAGCCCCGCGTCCTCGCCCGACACCGCACCGTCGGGCGCGCGGCAGAGCCAGGGACCCCACCCGCACCTGCGCCGCACCCGGCTGAGCTCGGCCTGGGTGGCCACGATCGTCGCGTCCGTGGTGCTGGTGCTGCTCCTGATCTTCATCCTCGAGAACAGCGACCAGGTCGACGTCTCCTTCCTCGGTGCCCACGGCCACCTGCCCCTGGGCGTGGCGCTGCTTCTGGCAGCGGTCTGCGGCGTCCTGCTGGTCGCCGTCCCGGGCACCGCCCGCATCATGCAGCTCCGCCGCGCCGGCAAGAAGCTCGCCGCCAACCCACCGGCGCCGTCGACGCGCATCGACGCCTCCGAAACCGGCACCAGCATGGGCACGGGCACGGGCACGGGCACCAGTTGAGTCGTCATCGTCGCTGTCCGGAACTCCGGTGACGTCGCTTCGCCAACGGCTAAGCTCTGCTACCGACCGGTAACCAGGGCCCTTCGACCGCTGCGAGGCATCCGTGCACGCGACCACGACCGCATCCGACCGATCCGCCGCATCCGACCGCTCGGCCCGACGGCTCGCCGGACTGCTGGCCACCGCCGGGGCGCTGCACTTCCTCGCGCCCAAGTCCTTCGACGCGATCGTCCCGCGCGCCCTGCCCGGACGCGCCCGCGCGTGGACCTATGCGAGCGGGGTTGCCGAACTCGCGGTCGCGGCAGCACTCGCGTCCCCCCGCCACCGTCGGCTGGGTGGTCAGCTCGCGGCCGGGCTCTTCGTCGCCGTGCTGCCCGCCAACGTACAGATGGCCGTCGACTGGCGGCAGAAGCCGCTGCCGCTCCGTGTCGGCGCCTGGGCCCGACTGCCGCTCCAGCTGCCGCTGGTCATGGAAGCCGTCAAGGTCGCTCGTGGCAGCGGCGGCGTCGGCGCCCCGTGCGAGGATGGCCGCGCCAGCATGGTGTGAGACGGGACGCAGGAGGGGAGGAGCGCGGGGTGCCCGAGGGCGATTCGGTGTTCCTGGCGGCCAAGCAGCTGCACGACGCACTGGCCGGGCAGTCGTTGACCGTCTCCGACCTGCGCGTCCCGGCCCACGCCACCGCTGACCTGACCGGTCGTCAGGTGCTGGACGTGACCCCGCGCGGCAAACACCTGCTGACCCGGATCGAAGGCGGCCTCACCCTCCACACGCATCTGCGGATGGAGGGCCGCTGGCGCGTCTTCCCGACCGGCGCGCCCTGGCATGGCGGTCCGGCGTCGCAGATCCGCGCGGTGCTGGGCAACGCGACGAACACGGCCGTCGGCTACCGCCTCGGCGTCGTCGAACTCCTGCCGACCGCCGCCGAACCGCGCATCGTCGGTCACCTGGGCCCCGACCTGCTCGGCCCCGACTGGGACCCCGCCGAGGCCGTCCGCCGACTGACCGCCGACCCACGACGCGGCTTCGCCGAGGCCCTGCTCGACCAGCGCAACCTGGCCGGGATCGGCAACGTCTACGCCAACGAGCTGTGCTTCATTGCGGGCGTCTCCCCGTGGACCCCGGTCGCGGACGTCGCCGAACTCGACCGCGTCGTCCGCCTCGCCCACCACCTGCTGACGGTCAACCGGCTCCAGCACGGCCATGTGACGACGGGTGACCCCCGCCCCGACCGCCAGAACTGGGTCTACGGCCGCACCCACAAACCCTGCCGCCGCTGCGGCCGCCCCATCCGCACCGGCCGCATCGGCACCCCACCCAAGGACCGCACCGCCTTCTGGTGCCCCCGCTGCCAGCCCCGCCCGCAGGCGTGACAGTGCGCCACTCTCATTGCGGTCCCTGACTCTTCCGGGGGACAGGGCTACGGAGCATTAGCCTCAGGTGTGGCCAGAATCAGCCTGTCCCGGACCGTGGACCTTCCTGCTGACGTCTGCTGGCGGCGTGTCACGGACTGGGACCGTCATGGTGACCGGGTGCCGTTCACCCGGGTGTTCGTCGCGGAGGGGTCCGGGCGGGAGCGCGGTGACGTCATCGTGGCCCGGACCGGGATCGGGGCGCTGGGGTTCGACGACGCGATGGAGATCGCGGAGCTGCGCGCACCGGAGCAAGTGGCCGGGGACGACGAGTCCGGGTTCTGCCGACTGGTCAAGCGCGGGCGGGTGGTGCGTGGTTGGGCGGAGCTGAGCGTCGTGCCGGTGCGCGGCGCGTCGCTGACGGAGGTGCGCTGGGAGGAGGAGATCCGGGTGGTCGGGGTGCCCCGGTTCGCCGATCCGCTGGTCGGCGCCGTGGGACGGGTCGTGTTCGGGCGCGCGTTGGAGCACCTGTTGCGCGGGGTGCCGCGCTGAGCGCTGGAGCGCTCGGATCAGCCGCCCGTCCCCGTCAGGCCGACGATACGGCTGTCGAAGCCCGGGCCGACCTCGGCGGTGAGGACCACGTCGGAGTGGTGGGTGTGGGAGTCGACGGCGATGTGGTGGTCGTCGCCGCAGACGCGCGTGACCGTGTCGCTGCCGAAGTAGAGCCCGAGGTGCATCTGGACCGCCTTGAGCACGACGCAGCCGTGGTCGCTGGTGACCTCGCCGCGCACGTGGAACGCGCCGTGGTCCCTGGTGACGAGCAGTCGGGCGTGGCCGCCGACGGCGGAGTCGCCGCTGTAGGCGTTCAGGTTGATCGTCTGGTAGTCCGCCGTGCGGGTGAGGGCGGTGCCCGCCAGCATGAGGACTCCGGCGGCGACCGCGGCGACTGCGTGGAGCTTCATGTTCCCTTCAACCGTGGGATCGGCCGCAGGTCACCGACGGTGGACCGGGATCATCCGGATGGCCGCGCACCCTGACGCTGGACCGCGCGGGCGCCTGCCGCGCAGGCGTGGGCGGCGGCGCGGAGCGGGTCGGTTCCGGCGAGGCGGGCGGCCAGCAACGCTCCCGCGAAGGCGTCGCCCGCGCCCGTCGTGTCAACCGCGGGACGCTCCAACGCGGGCGCCGGGACGCGGCCCAACAGCCCCTCCGGACCGGCCAGCAGCGCGCCCCGCGGGCCCAGCTTCACGGCGATCAGGCTCCCCGTCCGCTCCGCGAGCAGCACTGCGGCGCGCTCGGGATCGGTGGCGCCGCTGAGCAGCCGGGCCTCGTCCAGATTGGGCAGCAGCATGTCCACCCCGCCGCCCACCAGCTCCAGGAACCGTGCCGGTCCGAGCAGGCCCAACTCGCCCGCCGATGCCGGATCGACGCTGATGCCGAGCCCGCGCTCCCATGCGCGCCGCAGCAGCAGTCGGGCCAACTCCCGCCCCGGCTCAGCGAAGAGCAGGTAGCCGGAGAGGTGCACCCATCCCACTCCGTCGAGCAGGGCGTCGTCCCAGTCGGCGACGCCGAGGGCCGCGCTCGCGCCGCGGTCGTTGAGCATGGTCCGCTCGCCCCGGTCGTCGACCAGGCAGACGACCACGGTGGTCGGCCGCTCCGCGTCGACCCGCAGCTCAGCGGTGACGCCGACGCGGTGGAGCTCGTCGCGGTGCCAGTCCGCCGACTCGCGGCCGACCCGGGCCAGCAGCGTGACGTCCGCGCCCCAATCTGCCGCCCAGGCGGCGACGTTGGCTGCCGCGCCGCCGGGGAGCAGCGCGATCGAGGCCGGAGTGTCGGTGGCGGGTGTCAGCCGTCCGGCGTGGACGGCGACGACGTCCGTCGCCAGGTCGCCCACCACCAACAGCCGGCCACCCGCACCCGAGGTCACCGCCCCGCCGAGGTGTGCGATGCCTGCGAGGCGTACGCGACGGCCACCGCAGTGGCCACCCGCACGTTGCCGCGCACGGCGGCGAGGTTGGCCTCCAGCGACGCGCCCTGCGTGTGCTCGGCGAGGTAGGCGAGCAGGAACGGCGTGACCGCCTGCCCGGTGACGCCCTCACGCCGGGCCGCGTCGAGGGCCTCGGCGAGGACGCGGTCGTGGAGGGCGGGATCGAGCTGTTCCTCCGTCGCGACCGGGTTGGCGACGACCAGCGCGGACGAGGCGGTGCCGACCGCGTCCTGCGCCCGCATCACCGCCGCGACCTGGTCCGGCGAGTCGGCGCGCCAGTCGACGGGCAGGCCCGAACTGCGCAGGTAGAAGCCGGGGAACTGGTCGGTGCGGTAGCCGATCACGCCGACGCTCAGCGTCTCCAGGCGCTGCAGCGTCGCGGGGACGTCGAGGATCGACTTCACCCCGGCGCAGACGACGGTGATCGGGGTCCGGGCCAGCAGCCCGAGGTCGGCGGACTCGTCCTGGTCGGTGACCCACTCGCGGTGGACGCCGCCGAGGCCGCCGGTCGCGAAGACGCGGATGCCCGCCCGCGCGGCGAGGTGGGCGGTGCCGGAGACGGTCGTCGCGCCGCTCTCCCCGAACGCCAGCGCGGGCGCGAGGTCACGGACGCCCAGTTTGCGGATGCCGTCCTGGAACGCGATCCGCTCCAACTCGGCCTTGGCCAGGCCGATCCGGGCACGTCCGTCGAGCACGGCCACGGTCGCGGGGACCGCTCCCCCGGCGCGGACCAGTGCCTCCAGCTCCTGCGCGAGCACGAGATTGCGCGGCCGGGGCAGGCCGTGCGCGATGATCGTCGACTCCAGCGCGACGACGGGCGCGCCGCGCTCCAGCGCGTCCCGGACCTCCTCGGAGAACTCCACAGCCTCATGCGTCGCGTCGTTCGTCATGGTGGTGATCCTGACCGGACGTTCGCCCCCCGAAACCCCTGAGCGCCAGGCGCTAACGCGCGTAGAGCTCCGCCAGCAGCGCGACGACGTCGTGGGTTGCCGGATGCGGGTCGCTGCGCCGCCAGATCAGGTGGACCGGGACCGGTGGCGCGTCGCGGACGCGGCGGTAGGCGATGCCGTCGCGCCGGTACTGGGCCACCGTGCCCTCCGGGGTGAGGCCGACGCAGCGGCCGGTGGCGATGGCGGCGAGCCAGTCGTCGATGTCGCGGGTCTGCTCCAGCCGGGGGCGGTCGCCCTCGGGCCACAGGTCGGCGGTGGTGGTACCGGTGCGGCGGTCGACGACGAGGGTGCGGGAGCGGAAGTCGTCCAGCAGCACCGTGCGCCGACCGGCCCACGGGTCGTCGGCGGCCATGGCACAGTAGCGGCGCTCCTGCCCCACCAGCGCGTTGGCGTGGCGGCGGGCGTCGACACCGGTGCGGATGACGGCGAGATCGCAGAGCCCCTCGTCCAGGCCGCCGGTGGCGGTGTTGCTGCGCACCAGCTGGAGTTCGACGTCGGGTCGCGCGCTCGCCCAGCGGCGTTGGAACTCGGCGGTGTGACGGCCCATCGACGACCAGGCGTGGCCGATCCGCAGCCGGGTGTGGCCGGTCGCGACCTCGGCGACCAGGTCGTCCGCCTCCGCGAGCAGATGCCGGGCGCGGCCGAGGATCCGCGTGCAGGCGGCGGTCGGCGCGACCGATCGGCTGGTGCGGTGCAACAGGCGCGCGCCGAGGATCTGCTCCAGGGACTGGATCGTGCGGGAGACGGCGGCCTGGGAGAGGCCGAGTTCGGCCGCCGCATCGGTGAAGCCGCCCGCGTCGACGACGGCCACCAGGCAGCGCAGGTGCCGCAGTTCGAGGCTGCTGCCGCGTTCTGCCTTGGTTCCGTCGACTCGGCCGGTTCGATCCATGTGTTCAGCGTATCAATTGGCCGATCCATGCATTTTGCGCATGCATCGAGCGGGTGCATGGTCGATGGCATGGCGACGCAGACGAGCGGGGCGGCAGCAGGGATCGGCCGCACGGCCGCGCGGGCAAACGACGGGCCGTCGGGTCAACTGGCCGGAACCGCAACGATGCTGGGCAGCGCGCTGTCCAACCAGGTGGGCGCGGCCGTGGCGGCGACGGCCTTCCCCGCGATCGGGCCGGCGGGGGTGGTCGCGGTCCGGCAGTGGGTGGCAGCCGTCGTGCTGGTCGCCGCCGGGCGGCCACGGCTGCGGTCGTTCACGCGGGCGCAGTGGGGGCCGATCCTGGGCCTGGCCGTGGTGTTCGCGACGATGAACCTGTCCCTCTACACCGCGATCGACCGGATCGGGCTCGGTCTGGCGGTGACGCTGGAGTTCCTCGGACCGCTCGCCGTCGCCCTGGCGGGCTCGCGGCGGGCGATCGACCTCGGCTGCGGGCTGGTCGCCGGTGCAGCAGCGGTGGTGCTGGCGCGTCCGCAGCCTTCGACGGACTACCTCGGCATCGGGCTCGGGCTGCTCGCGGCGGCCTGCTGGGCCGCGTACATCCTGCTCAACCGGACGCTCGGGCAACGGGTCCCGGGCGCGCAGGGGTCCGCCGCCGCGGCGCTGGTCTCGGCGCTGCTCTATGTTCCGGTCGGGGTGGTGGTGCTGGTCCACCACCACGCGTCCGCAGGCGCGCTGGCACGGGCGGGGGTCGCGGGCGTGCTGTCCTCGGCGGTGCCGTTCCTGGCCGACCTGTTCGCACTGCGGCGGGTGCCGACGCGGTTCTTCGGGCTCTTCATGAGCGTCAATCCGGTGTTCGCGGCGCTGGTCGGGCTGGTGGTGCTCGGTCAGTCGCTGGGCTGGGTGGAGTGCGTCGCGATCGCGGCGATCGTGGCGGCGAACATGACCGCCAGCCTGGTCCCGCTGCTGGCAGGCGCAGACCAGGCCGCTTGACCCCGGACCGCTTGACATTCTTAGGTTAGGCTACCCTAAGTTGATCGCATGCTAGAGACCCGCTCGCTCCGCCTCGACTACCGCGGCCCGCGTCGCCGACCCGCCGCCGCACGCCCCGAAGCCCATCAACCTGACGAACCATCAGCGGTGGTCGCGGACCTGGACCTGCGGCTGCCGGAGGGCGCGGTGACCGCGATCATCGGCCCCAACGGCTGCGGCAAGTCGACGCTGCTGCGCGGCTTGGCCCGACTGCTCCGGCCCAGCGCGGGATCGGTCCTGCTGGACGGCGTAGACCTGCACCGGCTGCCCTCCCGCCAACTGGCCCGCCGCCTGGGCCTGCTGCCGCAGCAGCCCACCGCACCGGACGGGATCACCGTCGAGGGCCTGGTCCGGCTCGGCCGCCATCCGCACCAGGGGCTCTTCAGCCCGTGGACCCGCGCCGACCAGGACGCCGTCGAGCAGGCGCTGGCGCAGACCGGGACCGTCGAGCTGCGCGACCGCCCGGTGGACGAGCTCAGCGGCGGCCAACGCCAGCGCGCCTGGATCGCGCTGACCCTGGCCCAGCAGACCGAACTGCTGCTGCTCGACGAACCGACCACCTTCCTCGACCTGCGCCACCAACTGGAGGTGCTCGACCTGGTCGCCCGGCTGCAGCGCGAGTCCGGCCGGACCGTCGTCGCCGTCCTGCACGACCTGGGCCAGGCCGCCCGCTACGCCGACCACCTGGTGGTGCTGGAGCGGGGACGCCTCGCCGCCGCAGGCGCACCGGCAGAGGTCCTCACGGCCGAGCTGGTGGCGCGGGTCTTCGGCGTGGAGTGCCGGATCGTGCCCGACCCGGAGTCCGGCACCCCGCTCGTCGTCCCTGCGGCCCGGCACGGTTCGCACGCGGCAACCGGGAGGACGGACGACTAGGCCCTGTCTGACAATTCCCGTCGGATCAGCCCGGGTCGGCTGGCGCGGTCAGCTGCAAGGCGGAGGATCGCCCTCGTACTGGGCCGTACTT
>NZ_JBGCCR010000014.1:0-175838 GCF_041262485.1 Streptacidiphilus sp. BW17
GGAGTCGCCCGCCCGTACTTCTCCAACAACCGCTTGTCCAACGACCCCGCGTTCACACCGATCCGAATCGGGATGCCCGCGTCCGACGCGCGCTTGGCGATCTCCTTGACCTGGTCGTCGAACTGCCGGATGTTGCCCGGATTCACCCGCACCGCGGCACAACCCGCGTCGATCGCCGCATACACGTACTTCGGCTGGAAGTGGATGTCCGCGATCACCGGGATCTGCGACTTCCTCGCAATGATCGGCAACGCGTCCGCGTCATCCTGCGACGGGCAGGCCACCCGCACGATCTGACACCCCGACGCCGTCAACTGCGCGATCTGCTGCAGCGTCGCATTCACATCCGACGTCACCGTCGTCGTCATCGACTGCACCGAAATCGGCGCACCCCCACCGACCGGGACATTCCCCACCATGATCCGACGGCTCTGACGACGCGGAGCCAACAGCTCGACCGGCACGGACGGCATTCCGAAGGACACGGCGGTCATGGCAGAACTCCTCAGCAGAACTCAGCAGAATTGCGGATGCCAGGTCGCGAGCACCAGCCCGACCTGCTTGAGCGCGCGCAGCGCGCGGGGGCCGTGCACGAGGGTGGCCGGCCGGACCAGCTCGTGCTCGGGCGTGTCCACAACGACGCGAACGGCCAACAACGGCAGTCCGGTGGCCACTCGAAAGGCCGCCGCCGTCTCCATGTCGACGCCGACCACGCCGGACTCGGCCAGCCGGGCGCGCTCGGCGCCCCTGACCACGTGGTCGCTGGAGCGCAGCACACCGTGACGCACGGTCAGTCCGGCCGCGCGCAGAGCCTCGGCGGTCGCCTCGGCCCAGCCCTCGTCGGTTCGCGCGGCCACGCCCTGATCGTCGCGCACCTCGGTGGCGACCAGGACGTCGGCGGGGCGTGTTCCCGGGACCACGGCAGCGCCGAGGCCCGCGAAGGCCAGTCCGCACGGCGCGTGCGCCGCAGCGGCGAGCGCGTCGCCTACGGCGCGCTCCGCCCGAGCGGGGCCCATGCCGGTGCGCAGGACCGGGCGCGGGCGCATTCCCCGGCCCGGGCGCGCGCCCCGCAGGGCGCGCGCCTCGATGCCCAGCGCGCACGCCACCAGGGGTGCGCCGGGCGGGTCGGGATCCGGACCCGCGTCCGGACCGGGTCTCACCGCAACCGCCGCCCGGCCAGGGAGGGCAGCAGCCGACGCGAGACCGGTGCTTCCTGCCCGCCCGCCGGGCCCGGCAGACCGCGTCGCGAACCGGCGGCACCGCTGACGGCGCTCCCGGTGGCGCTCCCCACGGTGTCCTCACTCGGCGTCAGGTGCGGGGTGCCGTACAGGTAGCGGCCGAGCGCGGTGACCGGGAAGACCAGCCGGTAGAGGTTGTAGTTGATGGAGAAGTCCCACGGGAACCCCGTCCCGGTGAACTCCGGCTCGTCCCAGGTGCCCTCGGGCAGCTGGGTCTCCGCCAGCCAGCGCACGCCGCGGTCGACGCAGGAGCCGGACTCCCCCGCCGCCAGCAGCGCCATCAGCGCCCAGGCGGTCTGCGAGGCCGTCGACGTGCCGCGACCGGCCCAGGACTTGTCCTGGTAGGAGCGCATGTCCTCGCCCCAGCCGCCGTCCTCGTTCTGCTTCTCCTCCAGCCAGTCGACCGCCCGGCGGATCGCCCGGTGGTCGGTCGGCAGCCCGGCGGCGACCAGCGCGGGGACCACCGAACCGACGCCGTAGACGTAGTTGGTGCCCCAGCGGCCGAACCAGGAGCCGTCCGCCTCCTGCTCCTTGAGCAGCCAGTCGATTCCGCGCCGGGTCCGCACGTCCCCGGCCTTGCCGTCGGCGGCCAGCATCTCCACCACGTGCGCGGTGACGTCCGCGGACGGCGGGTCGACCACCTCGCCGAAGTCGCAGAAGGGCAGCTTGTTCGGCAGCGTGCTGGTGTTGTCGACGTCGAACGCCGCCCAGGCGCCGTTCTTGGACTGCATGCCGAGCACCCAGTCCACGCCGCGACGGGTGGACGCGCCGATCTTGCCGGGCTCCGGGTGGGCGATCCGGCGCAGCGCCAGCACCACCTCGGCGGTGTCGTCGATGTCCGGGTAGTTGTCGTTGTCGAACTCGAACGCCCAGCCGCCCGCCGGGAGATCCGGACGCTGCACGGCCCAGTCGCCGCGGCGGACGACCTCCTCGCCGATCAGCCAGTCGGCCGACCGGACCAGCGCCTCGTGGTCGGCGGGCAGGCCCGCGTCGGCCAGCGCGGTGAGCGCCAGGCAGGTGTCCCAGACCGGCGACTGGCAGGCCTCGATCCAGCGGTGGCCCTCGTCGGTGTGGACGGTGAACCGGTCGAAGGCGGCCAACCCGGCCTTCATGACCGGGTGTTCCAGGTCGTAGCCGAGCAGGTGCAGCGCGATCAGCGAGTAGACGGCCGGAGGCTGGATGCCGCCCCAGCAGCCGTCGGCCTCCTGCCGCTCCACGATCCACCGGGCCGCCTGTTGCAGCGCGAGGCGGCGCAACGACTTGACCGGCATCCGGTGGTAGTAGTGCAGCGCCTTGTCGAGCCGGTGGAAGAACCCGTCCCAGGTGTACGCGGGGGCGATCGGCCGACTGCGGAAAGGGTTCTCCGGATCGGTGTGCAGCTCGTCCAGCGCGAAGGGCGCGGGACGGACCGGGCGGTGCGCCGAGACGACCGTCAGCGGCACGATGGTCTGCCGCGCCCAGCAACCGAACGAGTAGATGTTCAGCGGGAAGTTGCGCGGCAGGAAGATGACCTCCGGCGGCAGCTCCGGGAGCCGCTCCCAGGGCCACCAGCCGAACAGCGCCAGCCAGATCCGGGTGAACACCCGGGTGGCGGCGATTCCCCCCTGCTCGCGGATCCACCGGGAGGCCCGCTTCATGTGCGGTGCCTCCGGGTCGTCCCCGGCGAGCTTGAGCGCCACATAGGCCTCGACCGTGGTCGAGAGCTCGGAGGGGCCACCGTAGAAGGTGGCCCAGGTGCCGTCCGCCCCCTGCTGCGAACGGATCCAGTCCGCGGTGGCGCGCGTCTGCTCCTCGGTGCGGATGCCCAGGAACTGACGGAGCAGCAGGTCCTCGGCGTCCATGGTGACGTTGGTCTCCAGGTTGCCCTTCCACCAGCCGGCCTCGTCCTGCAGGCCCAACAGGTGCTGGACGGCGCGGTCGAGTGTCTCGCGCGCGACCTGGTCGGTGTCCGTCTCGGTGCTTGCAGTTGCCTCGGTGCTTGCAGTGCTGTCGGTGTGTGCAGTGCTCCCGGTGGTGCCCTCCGCGGCCGGCTCCGCGTCGTGCTGTGGGTCGAGCCGGCCATCCGGGGATGCTGTCATGTCGTCACCTCTCCCTAACCACAACGAACTCGGCGAGCGCGGCGAACTGTGCCCGCACCTCGGCGGGCATGGCGACCTCGTCCAGCGCCGCCAGCGCCGTGCTGTGCTGTCGACGGGCCTCCTCCGCCGTCCAGGCGCGGCCACCCGCCTCCTCGATCAGCGCTGCGCGCACCGCAAGTTGTTCCTCGTCCTCGTGACCTCGTCCCTCCTCGTCGGCGAGCAGCTCGGCCAGACGCAGGGAGGCCTTGCCGCCCTCGGCCAGCGCGGCGGACACCGGGAGGGACTTCTTCCGCTGGCGCAGGTCGCCGAAGTTGGGCTTGCCGGTGACCTCGGTCTCGCCCCAGATGCCGAGCAGGTCGTCGACGGCCTGGAAGGCGAGACCCAGGTGGTAGCCGTACCGCTCCAGCGCGTCCGCCGCCTTGTCGTCCATGCCGGCCAGCACCGCGCCGATGGAGGCGGAGACGGCCAGCAGCGCGCCGGTCTTGTTGCCCTCCATCTCCAGGCACTCCTCGACGCTGACCCGGTCGCGGTGCTCGAAGGAGAGGTCCTGGGCCTGGCCGTCGATCAGCTTGAGGGTGGCGGTGGTGATCCGCTGCACCGCGCGCCCGGCGTCGACCGCGGTGGCGGTGCCCTGCGTCGCGGTCTCCAGCAGGATCGCGTTGGCCAGCGCCATCATCGCGTCGCCGACCAGGATGGCCTGGGCCGGGCCGAACACGGTCCACACGGTGGCCCGGTGACGGCGGGTCTCGTCGCCGTCCATCAGGTCGTCGTGCAGCAGCGAGAAGTTGTGCACCAGCTCCACCGCGACGCCGCCGGGGACGCCCACGGAGGCCGGCGCACCCGCGGCACGGGCCGAGAGCAGCGCCAGCGCCGGACGCACGGCCTTGCCGCTGTCGCCCTTGGTCGGGCGCCCCTCGGCGTCGGTCCAGCCGAAGTGGTAGGCGGAGACCGCGTCCATGGGCGGCGCGAGGCGGGCGACCGCCTCCCTGAGCACCGGGGTGCACAGCGTCCTGCCGTGGTCGAGCAGGGACAGCACGTCGACTGCCTCCGCCGTCGGTGCCTGATCGGGGCGCGCTACCACGCTCGTACCCTCTCCGTTCGCTCTGGGCTCGTGCTGCCCGGTGTTGTGCTCGGCATTGTGCTCTTCGGCCTGCGTCTGAACGTCGGTCATCACAGCTCCCTCAGGACGCTACGAGCCGCGGCCGTCCCGCTGCGCACGGCGCTCTCCATGGTCGCGGGCCACCCGGTGGCGGTCCACGAACCGGCCAGGTGGACACCCGGGGTCAAGGTGCGCGGCCCCGGCCGCAGCCGGGCGGTGCCGGGCGCGGGCGCGAAGGTCGCGGTGCGCTCCCTGGTCACGAAGAACTCGGTGACCTCCGCCTGGCGGGCGCGCGGCAGCAGCCGCTCCAGCGCGGGCAGGTAGCGCTGCCGGAGCGTGGCCACCGGCAGGTCGATCTCCGCCTGGGCGGCGGACTGCGACAGCGCGACGTACTGGCCGGGGCCCGTCAGGCCGGAGTACGACGTGCGGTCGAAGACCCACTGCACCGGCGAACCGAGCGCGGCCAGGAACGGCCGGTCCAGCACCGGGCGGTCGTAGACGACGTGCACGTTGAGGATGGGCGCGTAGCCGAGCTGCAGCAGGTTCTCCGGCTCGGCCAGCGAGCCGGGCGGCAGCAGCGCGTGCGCGGCGTCCTGCGGCACGGCCAGGACCAGGGCGTCCACGTCGGTCATCGTCTCGGCGCCGCCGATCAGACGCTCGCCCTCCAGCTGGACCAGGTGGCGGCCCTCGCCGTCGGGCTTGACCTCGACCGCGCGGGCGCGCAGCAGCACCCGCACCCCGGCGCGCTCCAGTGCGGCGCGCGCCATGTCGTCGTGGATCCGGCCCAGCGGCACCCGGGCGAAGCCGATGTCGGAGGCGCCGGGCTCGGAGAGCAGGCCGGTCTTGAAGACCATGGCGGCCAGCGCCAGTGACGACTCGTCGGCGGTCGCGTTGAGCGTGGCGACGCCGACCAGGTCCCACAGCGCCTCGACGGCGCGCGCGGACTGGCCGTGCTCGCGCAGCCAGTCGCCGAAGGACTGCTGGTCCAGGGCCGGGTCGGCCAGGTCGAGCTGCTTGAGCGCGAGCGCGGCCTTGCCGGTCGCCGCACGCTCGGCGAGGCTCAGGTGCGGGTAGCGGACCAGCCCGCGGCCCAGGTGCAGCGGCACCGGCAGCGGGTCGCGCCGGATGCTGCCCGAGCGGCCGGTGTTGACGTCGCGTACGGGCACGTCGAGGCGCGGCTGGAGCCAGACCTCGTCGCGCACGCCGAGCCGCTGCAACAGGCCGCGGTAGGCCGTGCAGCAACGGAGGAAGACGTGCTGGCCGTTGTCGACGGTCAGCGCGCCGCGCTGGAACGAGAACGCCAGGCCGCCGAGCCGCGGCCGGGACTCGGCCAGCGTGACGGAAAGTCCCGCGTCGGCCAGGCGCAGCGCGGCGGTGATGCCCGCCAGACCTCCCCCGACGACGAGTGCCCTGCGCATGCCGAGCCGCCCGCTCATACGGGCCACCCCCCTTCGCCGACCCGCGTCGGCCTCGACGCCGCGCGGCGTCGAGTGGTTCCCCACCACGCCGAGCGGGCAAACGGCTTGGACACGATCGGGCGGTTGTTCAAGAGCTACGCCCTCCGACCAGCCCCGAGAGTGCTACATAGGCCTTCTCCCAGCCGGGCAGCGAGACCCGGCCGCGCAGCACGGCCTCCGGCTCCGCGATGATCCGCTCCAGCACCCGGTGGTAGATCCCGGCCATCGCGCCGACGCAGGCGCGGCTGCGCCGGTCGAGCATCGGCAGCAGCCGCAGGCCCTCGTCGAAGTACCCCTGGGCGCGGCGCGCCTCGAAGAGGACCAGGCCGCGGAAGTCGGCCCCCGGCGGCGGCGTGTCCAGGCCGAAGCCCTGCTCGCAGCCGTACCGGGCCAGGTCCTCCGCGGGCAGGTACACCCGGCCGTTGAGGGCGTCCTCGCGGACGTCGCGGAGGATGTTGGTCAGCTGCAGCGCGAGGCCCAGGGTGTCGGCGTACTCGGCGCCGCGCTTGGGGTCCGTGCAGCCGAAGACGGAGAGCGAGAGCACGCCGATGGTGCCCGCCACGCAGCGGCAGTAGTGGCGCAGCTCCTCGAAGCTGGCGTACGAGGTGCCTCGAACGTCCATCTCCATACCGTCGATCAGTTCGTCGAAGGAGTCCAACGGAATCGGGAAGACTGAGCAGGCGTGCGCCAGCGCGACCTTGACCGGGTCCGTGTCCTCCGGCTCGACCGCGCCCTCACGGATCCGGTCCAGCAGGCCCCGGGTAGCGCCGAGCTCCTCGAACTTGCGCGCGTCGGACCAGCCGCCGTCGCCGATGTCGTCGATCCGGCGGGCCAGGGCGTAGATCGCGGACATGGCCTGGCGCTTGGCGACCGGCAGCAGCCGGATGCCGTAGGAGAAGTTCTTGGCCTGGCTGCCCGTCACCGCCTCGCAGTACCGGTAGGCCGCCGCCACCTGGGGTGACAGCGGCTCGGCCGCCGGGTCGGACGCCGTGGTCTGCCGACTCACCTCGTACCCTTCGCTTCCTTGCGCCGCAGCGCGTCGTCGTGCCGGTCCGCCCCACTGCCGGTCCCGCGCGCCGGTCGAATCCCCCGCGCCGGCCTACCGGGCAGCAGGGCGCGCGCCGCCTCTGCGGCGAGTCGGCCCTTGCCGGCCTTGGGAGCTCCCGCGAGCACGTCGTACCCGGCTGCCGCGACGGCCCCGAGCGCGGCGTAGCCACCGGCCGAGAAACCGGCCAGCAGCACCCGCAGCCGTCCGGAGACCGAGCCGATCAGCGGCGCGCCCTCGTCGAGCAGCGCCCGGGCCCGATCGGACTCGAACAGCACCAGGCCGCGCAGGGCCGTACCCGCGTGCGGCGCGTCGAGCTCCCGTTCGGTCACGCCGAAGCGTTTCATGTCCTGCTGCGGCAGGTAGACCCGGCCCCTGGCCCGGTCCTCGGCGACGTCCTGGAGGTGCTCGACCACCTGGAGCGCGCTGCAGACGGAGTCGGACCAGCGGACGCGCTCCGGGGTGGCCAGATGGGCCAACTGGAGCACCAGGCGTCCCACCGGGTTGGCGGACAGCTCGCAGTAGCCCATCAGGTCGTCGAAGGTCTGGTAGGTGGCGACCCGCTGGTCCACCCGGTTGGCCTCGATCAGGCCGCGGAAAGGCTCGACGGTCAAACCGTGCTCGTCGATCACCGGCACCAGCGCGGCGATCAGCGGATGCCGCGGCCCCTCGCCGCTGCCGCGCAGCACGCGTTCGAAGGCGGCGTCCACGTCGGCGTCCAGGGCGTCCAGCAGGGCCAGCCGGAAGGCCGTCTCGGCCGCCTCGTCGCGCTCCTGCTGCCAGTCCACGCCCAGCAGCTCGGCAGTGCCGCGCGGGTCGGGCAGGTCGCCGTCGCCCGCGTCGTCGATCAGCCGGGCGAAGCCGTAGACGGCCATCAGCCCCTGGCGCATGTAGGACGGCAGGAAGAAGGGGGCGACCGGGAAGTTCTCCCGAGTCGCCTTGTCGAGCACCGCACTGGAGGAGCCGGCCCGGGTCTCCCCGGCGGACTCCTCGGACATGTGTTCACCGGACTGCTGCCGACGCATCGTCATGACCGCCACCCCCCCGTTCTACACCGATCTTGACAGGCTGCCCACAGGGGACACGCCTTGCAGGTCAGCGGCCACCGCCTGGCCCGGCCCCTCACCCCGTCGCCGGGCATGACGGCATGCCGCTTCACACATAGCTTCGATCTTGTTCACACCCTACGTCCACGCAGCCTACGACCTCACGCCGACAGCCGCCGCGAGGGGTACTCGCGGCGGCTGTCGGTGTCGGCCCGTGGGTCGGACACGTGCGGGTACGTCCTGGTCGGACGAAATCCCGTCGAACGCGTCCTACTTGCGCGTGGCGGTCCAGTCCTCGTACTCCTTGACGACGTCCTCGGTGTCGCCGTCGGCCCGGATGACGCCGTGCTCCAGCCAGATGGTCCGGTTGCAGGTCTCGCGGATGGTCGAGTTGCTGTGCGAGACCAGGAACACCGTACCGGCCTCCTTGCGCAGCTCGCGGATGCGCTCCTCGCTCCGCTTGCGGAAGGCCGCGTCACCGGTGGACAGCGCCTCGTCGATCATCAGCACGTCGTGGGTACGGGCCGCCGAGATGGAGAACCGCAGACGCGCACTCATGCCGGACGAGTACGTGCGCATCGGCAGCGAGATGAAGTCGCCCTTCTCGTTGATGCCGGAGAAGTCGACGATCTCCTGGTACTTCTCGCGCACCTCGGCGTAGGTCATGCCCATCGCCAGGCAGCCCAGCACCACGTTGCGCTCGCCGGTCAGGTCGTTCATCAGCGCCGCGTTCACGCCGAGCAGCGAGGGCTGGCCGTCCGTGTAGATCGCGCCGGAGGCAGGCGGGAGCAGGCCCGCGATGGCGGCGAGGGTGGTGGACTTGCCGGAGCCGTTCGAGCCGATCAGGCCGACCGCCTCGCCCTTGTAGGCGGTGAAGCTGATGCCCTTGACCGCGTGCACCTCGCTGAGCGCGGGCGAGGCCTTGCGCATCATGATCCGGGACAGGGCGGAGGTGGCCGAGCCCTTGCCGGCACCGGCGCCGTAGATCTTGTAGATGATGTGGACGTCGTCCACGACCACCGTGGGGATCTTCTCGTCGGGAGCGGGCGGCGGGCCTTCCGGCTCCAGCACGCTGTCGATCATCTCCTGGTCATCCACGGCCGTACTCCTCCTCAGCCTTCCAGAAGAAGACATATCCGCCGAGGCCACCGATCACGGCCCAGGCAGCGGCCATCACCCAGACGTGGTGCGGCAGGCTGCTCGCCGGCACCGAGTCCATCAGGGCGTAGCGCATCAGTTCGTTGAAGATCAGCGCGGGGTTCAGGTCGATCGCCACGGCGGCCGGGTGCGGCAGGTGCGCGGTGACCGTGCTGACCGACCAGAAGATGCCCGACAGGTACATCCAGGTGCGGATGATGAACGGCATCAGCTGGGCCATGTCGCTGGTCTTGGCGCCGATCCTGGCCATCCACATGGCCAGACCCGCGTTGAAGCACGACTGGAGGATCAGGATCGGGATCACCAGCAGCCAGTGCATGGTGATCGGCAGGCCGCTGACCAGGATGATCACGCCGAGCACGCCCATCGAGATCACCAGCTGCTGGAGCTGGTTGATCGTGAAGGCGATCGGCAGGCAGGCACGCGGGAACTGCAGCGCGCGGATCAGGCCCAGGTTGTCCGAGATGGCACGGGTGCCGTTCAGCACCGCCTGCTGGGTGAAGTTGAAGACGAAGACACCCGTACACAGGTACGGGATGTAGTCGGGGATGCCCCGGCTCGTCCCCAGCAGCATGCCGAAGACCAGGAAGTAGACGCCCGCGTTCAGCAGCGGCGTCAGGACCTGCCAGACCTGGCCCAGCTTCGACGACGAGTACTGCACCACGAGCTTCGCGGTGGCATACGCGCCGATGAAGAACCGCCGGGCCCAGAGCTGCCGGGAGTACTCGAACAGCGAAGGGCGCTTGCCGCTCAGCTTCAGGCCGTACTTCGCCGCCAGCTCGGCGGGGCTGAGCCCCGCGTCCGGGTCGGCCATGTCTGCCGCCCGTTGCTCATACACCGTGGACACGCTACTCCCAAGCATCCGTCCCACTGGACAGGACGAAACGGTATCGTCTCATCCTGAAGAGACGCTAACGGGGACTGGCGACGGAACGCAACCGTAACGTCGCAACGCTGGCGTAGCGTTGGCTTCACAAAACGGAGCCGGACACTCACCAGTGCTGACAGGGGAGCATATGGGAACTCAGTCGACGCCTGCCGCCCTTGCGGATCCAGCGGATTCACAGGCAACGTCCAGCCCGGCGGCCGGAGAGGCGAAACGGCAGCCCACGGGGGCGGCGGTGCTGCGCGACGATGTGACCGAAGCCATTCGCGCCGCCGTGTTCGAGGAGCTGGCCACCACCGGTTACGCCCGGTTGTCGATCGAGGCCGTGGCACGACGCGCCGGGGTGGGCAAGACGGCGGTCTACCGGCGCTGGCGCTCCAAGCTGCCGATGGTGATCGAGGTCGTCTCCGACCTGGTCACCACCGGCGTCGTGCTCCCCGACACGGGCTCGTTGGAGCTGGACCTGCGGCTGCTGATCCAGGTCGTCTACCGGGTGCTGCGCCACCCGCTGGCCGCGCAGATCGTCCCCGACCTGCTGGCCGAGGCCGCACGCAACCCCGACATCGCCGGGACGCTGGCCCTGGCGCTGCGCGAGAGCCAGCGCGAGAGCAGCGCCGCGCTCGTCGAGCGGGCCATGAACCGCGGCGAGCTCCCGACCGGCACCGACCCCGACCTGGCCCTGGACCTGATCGCCGGCCCGCTCTACTGGCACCTGCTGGTGACCCGGGAGCCGGTGACCCAGAAGTACCTGGAGCGGCTGGCCCGCTCCATCGCCGCAGCGCTGCGCGCATGAGCGGGAGCCCTGCGGGCGACGCCGTGGACCCTCGGGAGGGCCTCGGCCCGGTGCGACGGCTGCTCTTCGGCGTGCCGATGATGGCGGGCGAGCTGCCCGGGTTCGACCCCGACGACCCCGGGCAGGCGCCCGAGGAACCGTTTCCGCTGTTCCTCGCCTGGCTGACCCGCGCCGTCGCCGAGGGTGTCCGGGAGCCGCACGCGATGACGCTCGCCACGGTGGACGCCGACGGCGTCCCCGATCTGCGGGTGGTCGCGCTGCGCGACGCTGACGAGCGAGGCTGGACCTTCGCCACCGACGCGGGCAGTCCCAAGGCGCGGCAGTTGTCCGGACAGCCGCACGCCGCGCTCGGCTTCCACTGGCGCGAACAGGCCCGCCAGATCCGCATCCGCGGCCCGGTGGAGCGAGCGGACGCCGGCACGGCCGCGGCGGACTTCCTGAGCCGCCTCCCGGGCTCCCGCGCGGCGAGCCTGGTCGGTCACCAGAGCGAGGTGCTGCGCGACCCGGCAGAGCTGCCACGCGCGTTCGCGGGCGCGTTGGCCCGCGTCGAGGCGGAGCCGGATGCGGTGGATCCGCAGCACGCGCTGTTCACGCTCCGCGCGACCACGGTGGAGTTCTGGCAGGGCGTCCAGGCACGCGGCCACGTCCGCCTCCGCTACCGGGCCGCGCGGCCCGGAACCCGCCCCTGGACGCGGGAACGCCTCTGGCCCTGACGGGCACCGGCGCGGAGCAGCGTCCGGTGAACTCACGGGTATTCGTTACGAGTTCGTCATCTGCACGTTCGCTCCCGCAGGTGGCCGCACACGCCCCGCTCGTCGCGCCCACGCGGCGGAGCCGCACATCAGCAGAGCCTCGCGCCCCTGGATAGTGCAGCCTCCCAGCTGCGGAAGGAACTGCCTACTGCTTCGTCCAGCGGTCGCGGCCGTCGGAGCCCGCCTTGCAGACGAGCTTCGTGCTGCCGTTGGTCGCCGTCGCGCCCGAGGTCGCACAGAACTGGCCCGCCGAGGCAGAAGCGGACGCGTTCACCGCGGAGGTCCAGCGGTCCTTGCCTGCGGAGTCCTTCTTGCAGGTCATCGCCTGGCCGGAGCGCGTCTCGCCGTTCTCGCCGCTCACCGAGCAGAACGCGCCCGCGGTCACGCCCTTCACGAGCGCCTTCGAGGACGCCTTCGCGGAGACGCTGGCCTTTACGCTCGCCTTCACGCCGGCGGCCGCGCCCTCCGCCGCGGACTTCGCGGCGGAGGCGATCGAGGAGGCCTTGCCGCTGGCGGCGCTGCCGACCGCCGCCTTCGTGCTGCTGGAGCAGCCCGCCGTGCCGGCGAGCGTCGCCGCGGTCAGGCCGCACAGCAGGAGCATGGTCGGACGTCGGTGTGTGAGCATGACTGGCGCCTCTCGTCGTGGTCCCTACCACTCCGAACGTAGGAGCGCCTGCGACCCCGCGCCCCCTGCGCTAGCCCGATCCGGTGATCACCTCACAGCCCGTCAGTGCCCTGGTCTTCACTTCTCCGCGCCTCCCGCCCACACTGGCGCGCATGTTGACGCTTCAGGAGATCTCCGACCGCCTGGAGATCCAGGAACTGTTCGCGCGTTACGCGCATGCCGTGGACAGCCGCGACTGGGCGGCACTGAAAGAGGTCTTCACCGAGGACGCCGTCGTGGACTACACGGCGATGGGCGGGCCGCGCGGGACGGTGCCCGAGATCTGTGCGTTCCTGGAGTCGGTGCTGCCGATGTTCCCGGCCACCCAGCATCTGGTGGCGAACATGCTGGTCGAGATCGACGGGGACCACGCCACCGCGCGGACGATGTGTCACAACCCGATGCCGCTGCCCGACGAGGGCGGACTGCTGCAGTGCGGGCTCTGGTACGTCGACCGGCTGGTGCGCACCGCGGCGGGGTGGCGGCTGGCGGAGCGGGGCGAGGAGAAGGCGTACCAGGTCGTGCTGAAGCAGGCCACGGCGGAGTAGCGCGTCACGGGGACGCCCCACCCGCCGTGGCCCGGCGGAGCCGCGGGTTACCGCCCCCGGCTGCCGAAGAGCGAACGGGAGAGCCGACGCAGCGGAGCCAGCAGGACCGTGCGCGAGAAGCGGTTGGGGCGTGCCGCAACCGCAGGCTCGTTGACGGAAATGCCGCGCGGCGTCAGCTCCCTTATCAGGCCGACCGCCTCGGCGACCTCGATCTGCGGCAGCGCGGGCGCGCCGAGCACCGCGAGGTGCCGGTCGAGCCGACGGCTCGCCACACCCGTGCCGCACTGGACCGCAGGAATGCGCGGCCTGCGCAGCTGTTGCATCTGTTCCATGTCCCACCCCTTGGAAGGCACCAGGGCCGTGTGCGAAGCCTATCCGCCCCGTGAGGTCGGTGTGCAACTGTCCGTCCAGTTGGAGAGAGTACCCCGCAACACTGACACCTACTCAAGCGGGGTTGCCCGCACCGGATTCCGGTCCGCCGAGGGCTCCCGACGGTGCGACCGAGGGTGCAACCGGGGGCGCGATCGGTGCGGTCGGCGATGCATTCCGTCGCGTGGTCGGCGGCAGGGCCTGCGGCAGCACGACGGAGAGCCCCAGGCCGGACATACCCAGGCCGAGGAGGAGCATCAGCACCGCGACCACGCCCGACGCGCCGACCGAGCCCCAGCGGACCTGGTCCGCGTAGCGGAGCAGACCGGCCAACCCGAGCAGCCCGGTGACCACCAGGGCGACCATACCGTGGCGTACCCGCTGCAGTTCCCGGTCGCGGACGGTCATCAGCATCGCGATACCGAACGTCAGCGCGAACGCGGCGAGCACCCGGATGTCGAGCTGACCCGCCGTCCAGGGCCAGTTCCGGGCGGCCCAGCCGGGTGAGGCGAAGAGGAGGCCGCCGAGGACGGCCAGGAAGAAGCCTGAGGAGACGGTCGGCAGCGCCACCCACCACGGCATCGGCCCGGGCCGCGGAGCCGTGCGGGACACCGAACGACCGGCAGCCCCGAACCGCTGCACGCCAAGCCCCACCGCTCCGCTCAGCGGCGCGAGCAGATGGAAGCCGAGCCAGCCGTACGCGGCGAGCACGGCGAAGAGCTGACCGCCCGTCAAGTGCAGTGTGCCGCGGTCCAGCAGGATCGCGGCCAGCATCAGCAGCATGAAGAGGGAGGAGCTGAGCACGCTGACCCGCGCCTGGGCCCACTGCCGGGCACGGGCGGCGCAGAGCCAGAGCATCGCGCAACTACCCGCGTACCCGGCGCCGATCAGGGTGGCGGTGACCGGGGACATGGTCCAGGCGAAGAGCAGGTCCGTGTGTGAGGGGGCGAGTGTCAGCAGCAGTCCGGCGTAGGCGGCGCCCAGCGTCCGGGGCACCACCATGGCGAGGCGCACGACCGGGCTGAGCGGATTGGCCGGGCTGAGCGGACTGAGCTGACCGACCGGGTGGAGCGGACTGCCGGTGCTCACCGTCACGGCTGCTCCCAGTGCTCCCTTGACGGACCCTCTGCTGGAGGTGGCGTCAGCATAGGGGCATGGCCGTGCACTGTCAGCCCGCTGTACGGCGGAGGTTCCTCAGCCGTTGCCGCCCGCCCCGCGCATCGCGGCGATCTTGGGCACGCGGCTCCTGGGCGAGTCCAGGCTGAAGCCGCGGGCGTCGCCGAGCTGGTCGCGGACGAAGGCCTCGGTGCGGGTCAGCGCGTCCTGGAGTGCGGCGTCGAGCGGGACGAAGAGCTGGTGGACCAGCTCGGACCGCTCGGTGTCGTACTCCCAGAACCCCACGATCCGGCCGCGGTCGACCACGAGGTGGCACTGCGGGTCGGCGTCCGAGCCGAAGACCCGCCCGGCCTTGGCGCCCGGGACGGGCCGCTCGGCGTCCGCGGGGTCGACCAGGCGGACGAGGTCACGGTGGAGCAGGTGGATACCGTCGATCCCGGCCAGTAGCGCGTAGTGCGGCTTCTCGGGACGTCGGTAGGCCGAGAACTCCTCGGCCAGCTCGGGCGGGAGCAGCAGGTCCGTGCCCTCGACCGGGGCCAGGCCGAGCGGCGCTATCGCGGCCTTGGCTCGGGCGGCGGTGAAACCGGAGAACCAGCGGAAGTGCGGGAGCGAGGCCGGCGCGGCCCAGGCGAAGTAGCGCCGGGCCAGCTCGACGTCGGCCTCCGCCACCCCCACCGGCCTTGCCTGCCAGCGGACATAGCCGTAGCGCTGCTGGTCCAGTCGGCCGTTGACCGGGGCGCGGCGGATCTCACCGCTCGCCTGGAGCAGCCCGAGGGCGAGCGGGAGCGTGGTCGCGGTGCCGCGCTTCCTGCCCGCCTCACCCAGGCTGCGGACCGCGTCGCCGACGGCGTCCTTGATCCGGGCAGGGTCGAGCGGGCCGGGAGCCGACTCCAGCGCGGCCAGCACGGCGGCCCGCAGCGCGTCGGTCTCGGCGTCGGTCACACCCAGGTGCTTGCGGGCTGCCGCGAGCTCGCCCTCGGGCGCGCCCGCGCCGAGGGTGAGGCCGAGGGCGAAGTCGGCGGCCGGGAGGACATAGGTGCAGCCGCGCGCCGAGGGGAGCTCGTGGATCTCCAGCGCGGCGACGGCCTCGTCCACGACCTCGCGCGAGAGCCCGGCACGGGCGAAGAGCCCGAGGTAGGGAGCGGCGCCCCCCACGGACCTGGCCCAGCCGGAGCGCGTCAGCACGGTGGCCGGGTCGGCCCCGGACAGCGAGCCGTCGAGACCCTGGCGGTGTGCCCACCAGGCGCGCAGGTGGGCGGGGTCGAGCTCCGGTGCGGTCATGGGTCCGAGTATCGGGGACGGCACTGACATCGCCCGGCAGCGGACGTGGAAGCCGGGGCAGAAGGAGGCGGAGAAGGAGGCGCGGCAGGGAGCGGCGTCGACAAGAAAACATGAGGAATACTCGCGTTAGCCTTGCGCCTGCGGGAGCCGGGGAGCATGATCGGCGGCCATCGGACTGCTTCCCCCGGCCCGCCCCCTTCGGAGGTGCCCTTGCGCGCCCGTCGCTCCGCAGCAGTGATCGCCCTCGCACTGGCCGCCGGCCTCGCTGCACCCGCCATCGCCACCGCCCGCCCGGCCACTGTTCCAGCCGTCGCCGCAGCGTCCGTCCCCGCCGCCGGGCCGCTGGGGTTCACCGACGACCAGGGGCGGCTGCTCGGCCTGCGCGGCTTCAACGTCGACAAGTACGACGAGACCACCCCCGCCGACATCCGTGCCATTGCCGCGCACGGCTTCGACCTGATCCGTCTCGACATCACCTGGGCGCGGCTGGAGCCGCAGCGCGGCGTCTACGACGAAGCGGAGTTCCGCAAGCTGCAGACCCTGCTGGACGCCGCCGACCGCTACGGACTGCGTGTGGTGATCGACTTCCACCAGGACGTCTTCGGCCCCAAGTACGACGGCGGCAGCCCGGACGGCGCGCCGCTCTGGGCCACCCGGGACGACGGCCTGCCCTTTGTGCCCGACCCGAGCGACTGGTTCGCCGGGTACTTCCAGCCCGCCGTCCAGCGCGCCTTCACCCACCTCTACGACGACGCCGATCTGCGGCTCGACCAGGCCGACTTCTACGCCCACGTCGCCCGCGAACTGCGCGGCCACCGCTCGCTGCTGGGCTACGACCTGTTCAACGAGCCCAGCGGCCCGATCGCGGGCGACCCGACGGACCCGGCGAACCAGATCGCCGCCTCAGCCGCGCTGGAGCAGGGACGGCTGGCGGCGATGTACCGGCGGCTGATCGCGGCGGTGCGCAGCCAGGACTCCGGCTCCTGGATCTTCGTCGAGCCGACGGTGCTGGTCGGCGAGGGCGTCCCGACGCAGTTGCCCGGCTTCACCGATCCCCGGCACGGCGCGCCACGGATCGGGTACGCGCCGCACTTCTACGACACGAACGTGGAGAACGGCCAGGACTGGAACCCGGCGGACGGCTTCATCCAGAACTACCTCTCCGCCATCACCGCCTATCCGACGGCGCACCACATGCCGGTCCTGGTCGGCGAGTGGGGGCCGCCGGATGCGGACCGACCGGGCAACACCCAGCTCGTCGCCCAACAGGTCGCGGCCATGCGGCAGTTCGCCGCCGGTTGGACCATGTGGTACTGGGGCGAGGGCAACGGCGGCTACACCCCGCTCGGCCCCGACGGCACCCCGCACCCCGGCGACGCGCCCGTCTTCGCGCCCTACGCACGGGCGTTGGCGGGCAGCCCGGTCAGCGACTCGTACGACGCGGCGACCGGGGTGTGGACGTTGCAGTACCGCACCAGCACGGTGAAGGCCCCCACCCAGGTCGTGCTGCCGCCCTCGGTCTACCCCGGCGGCGCGGCGATCGCGGTCACCGGCGCGGGGTCGGCCCGCACCCACCTCGACGTCCGCCAGCCGCACGACGGCCGGTACGGGACGGCGGACATCTCCGTCCCGTCGGCCCGGCCGGGGACCGTGCTGACGGTCACCGTCCGGCCCGCCTGACGGTCAGCCCCCCACGGTCCAGCCGGGGACCGGGACCGCCTCGCGCAGGGCGCGGGTGTACTCCTCCGCCGGATCGTCCAGGATCCGCGCGCAGTCGCCCTGTTCGACCACCTGCCCGCGCCGCAGCACCAGCGCGGTGTCGCACAGCTGCCGGACCACGGCCAGGTCGTGCGAGATCAGCAGGTAGGCGATCCCGGTCTCCTGGCGGATGTCCGCCAGGAGGTTGAGGATCTGCGCCTGGATCGACACGTCCAGCGCCGAGACCGCCTCGTCCAGCACCAGCACCTTCGGCCGGGCCGCCAACGCTCGTGCGATGGCCACGCGTTGACGCTGGCCGCCGGAGAGGTCGCGTGGCCTGGCGTGGGCCTGACGCTCGGTCAGGCCCACCTGGTCGACCAGCTCGGTCAGCCGCTCCGCACGCTCGGCGGCGGAAAGGCCGCCGTGGTGACGGAGCACCTCCTCCACCGCCGCCCGCGCGCTCTGGCTCGGGTCCAGCGAGGTGTAGGGGTCCTGGAAGACGATCTGCAGCTCCCGCGCGCGGGCGTTGCGTTCGCCGCCGCCGCGCGCGGGACGGCTCCGGTCGCGGCCCATGACCGCGATGGTGCCGCTGCTCGGGCGCTCCAGGCCGACCAGCATCCGGGCGACAGTGGTCTTGCCGGAGCCCGACTCCCCCACGATCCCGAGCGAGCCGCCCGCCGGGATGGTGAAGTCGACGTCGACGACGGCGTGGTGGGCCTTGAAGAACTTGTTCAGGCCCCGCACCTCAACGGCGTTCATGCGGTCGCCTCCTCACTGATGCGGTCCGGGTGGATCTCCGCGAGCCGACCGCAGCGGACCAGGCCGCCGTCGAACTCCGTCAGCTGCTGCGGAGTGCTGTGGCAGTCCTCCACCGCGTAGCCGCAGCGCGGTGCGAAGGCGCAGCCGGGGCCCGCCTCGAAGGCCGAGACCGGGCGGCCTGGGATGGCCCGCAGCCGCTCCGCCCGCTCGTCGATCGCCGGACGCGAGCCCAGCAGGCCCAAGGTGTACGGGTGCGCGGCGCGCTCGTGCAGCGTCTCGGCGCTGCGCAGTTCGACGATCCGTCCCGCGTACATCACCGCGACGCGCCCGCAGACGGCGAGGGCCAGATCGAGGTCGTGGGTGATGAAGACCATCCCCATGCCGCGCTCGCGGCGCAGCCGGTCGAGGATCGCGACGACCTCGCGCTGGATGGTGACGTCCAGCGCGGTGGTCGGCTCGTCGGCCAGGATCAGCCGGGGCTCGGCGAGCAGCACCGACGCGATCATCACGCGCTGGAGCATGCCGCCGGAGACCTCGTGCGGGTACTGGCGCAGTCGCCGCGCGGGGTCGTCGATGCCGACGTCCGCGAGCACCGCCTCGGCCCGGGCCAGCGCCTCCTTCTTCTTCAGGCCGCGGTTCTTGATCAGCGCCTCGATCAGGAAGGCCCCGATCCGCCGGGTCGGGTTGATGTGGGCGCGGGGGTCCTGGAAGACCATGCCGACACCGCCGTCGCGGTAACCGCGCAGTGCGGCGGCGTCCATCGCTCCGACGTCGCGGCCCTCGAAGCGGACGGTCCCGGAGGCGGTCGCGGCGGGCGGCAGCAGCCGGGTGACCGCGCGGACCGTCATCGACTTGCCCGAGCCCGACTCGCCGACCAGGCCGAGCGCCTCGCCGGGCGCGAGGGTCAGGTCCACGCCGTCGAGCAGGGTCCGCGAGCCGCCGTCGTCTGTGGCGAAGTCGACGGTCAGGCCGGACAGTTCCAGCAGGGGTGTACTCATCTCGCGGCTCCCACCGGGGTCTTGTCGTTCGACTCAGCGGCTCCCACCGCGGCGGGAGCCGTCCGCTGCCTCCTGGCCCGGCGCAGGTAGCCCGGCGGCTTCTCGCCGCTGATCCGGGCGCCCAGCACGGTCAGTGCGAGGACCGTCAGCACGATCAGCACGCCCGGCGCGATCACCGGCAGCCAGTAGCCCTTGAGCAGCGCGTCGCTGTCGCTGACCATCACGCCCCAGTCGGGCGTGGGCGCCTGGACGGCCAACCCCAGATAGGACAGGGACGCCAGGTCCAGCAGCGCGTAGCCGAAGGCGATGGCGGCCTGGCCGACGACCACCGGCATGATGTTGCGCAGAATGTGACGGACCGTGATCCGGACCGCGCCGAAGCCCTGCACCGCCAGCGCGTCGACGTACGGGCTGACCCGCTGCTGCCGCGCCGCCGCTCGGACGATCCGGGCCAGGAAGGGGATGTAGGCGATGGACAGCGCCACCACCGCCGGGGTGAGCCCCGGCCCGAACAGCGCCACCGTCAGCACGGCGAGCAGCAGGCCGGGGAGCGCGTAGACCAGGTCGAAGATCCGCGCCACCACGCCGTCGACCAGCCCGCCGTACCAACTCGCCGCCAGCGCCAGCGGAATGCCGATCAGCAGGGCCACGCCGACGACCAGCGCGGGGCCGAGCAGGCTCGTCCGCGAGCCGTAGATCAGCCGGGAGAGGATGTCGCGGCCGATGCCGTCCGCGCCCAGCAGATGGCTGCCGGACGGACCGGCGTAGGCGTCCAGCAGGTTGGCCTGGTTGGGGTCGGCCGGGGCGACCAGCGGCGCGGCGAGCGCCACCAGCAGCACCACGGCCAGGAAGACCGCGGCGACCGTGCCGGAGCGGCCCAACTGGCCGTACGTACGCGTGAAGAAGGCCTTCATGAGGTGCCCGGCTTTCATGAGCTGCTCCCTGCCTCGCGCAGGCGCGGGTCGACGAGGGCCTGGATCAGGTCACTGGCCGCGTTGCACAGCACGAACGCGGCGACCAGCATCAACGCCACGGCCTGGACGACCGGGAAGTCCTTCTGCGCGACCGACTGGATGGTCAGCTGCCCGATCCCGGGCACCGCGAACGCCGACTCGACGACCAGCGTCGAGGCGAAGGTCCCGGCGGTGAGCAGGCCGATCGCGGTGATGATCGGTGGCATGGCGTTGCGCAGGACGTGGCTGCGGAGCACGGTCGTCCGCGGCAGGCCGCGCACCAACGCGGTCTGCACGTGCTCGCGCTCCAGTTGCTCGCGGACCGCGTTGCGGGTGACCCGGGCCAGGAAGCCGCAGGAGATGACGGCCATGGCCACGGCCGGGAGCACCAACCCGTCGAGCTTGCCGCCCAGGCCGTCGCCGATCCCGGAGGCCGGGAACCAGCCCGCCTTGACCGCGAAGACCGAGATCAGCAGCGCGGACGCGACGAACGGCGGGACGGTGACCGAGACCGAGGTGAGCGCGCTGACCGCGCCGTCGACGCGGCCGGGCAGCAGCGCCGCGGCCAGACCCATGCCCATGCCGAGCACGACGACCAGCACCATCGTCATCAGCACCAGCAGCAGCGTGTTGCCGAGCCCTGCGCCGATCCGGTCGGCGACCGGCTGGCCGGTCACCATCGAGGTGCCGAGGTCGCCGTGGACGACACCGGTCAGCCAGTCCCAGTAGCGCACGGGCAGCGGCTGGTCCAGGTGCAGCCGGTGCCGGACCGCCGCACGGACTGCGGGGCTCGGCATCCGGTTGCCGAAGAGCACGTTCTCCGGGCTGCCGGGCGCGAGGTAGAGGCTGCCGAAGATGAGGATGCTGGACAGGAAGAGCGTGGTGAGCAGGCCACCGAGGCGGTGCAGCAGGAGCCGGCCCATCAGGGCGCCCCGATCGCGCTGACCCAGGCGTTGTCCATGTAGGAGAACGTCAGCGGGGCGCCGGTGACGCCGTTGTTCTGGAAGAGCAGGGCGCGCGGTGCCACGATCGGGATCCAGGGCAGATCGGTGCCCAGGATGTCCTGCGCCTTGATGACGGCCTGGGCGCGGGCCGTCGGGTCGTTCGTGGCCTGGGCGGCGTCGAGCGCGGCCTGGACGGCCGGGTTGGCGTAGCCGTTGAAGTTCTGCACCCCGGTCTTGGCCGCGTAGCTCGCGTACATGGTCGCGGCCTCGGGGAACTCCATGTAGTTGATGGTCAGGAAGCCGTCGTAGCCGGACCGCGCCTTGGGGTCGGTGAAGAGGTTGCCGTACTGCTGGTCCGGCAGGCCGGCCAGCTTGACCTTGAGGCCGATCTGCTCGCCGGTCTGCTGCAGCACCTCGGCGAGCTGCGCCTGGGACGGCGTGCTGGCCGCGTAGGCGATGGTGACGGTCTTTCCGGTCGCGCCCGCCTGCTGCACCAGCTTGGTGGCGCCGGCGACGTCCGGACCCTTGACCAGCTTGTCGTAGGCGGCCTGGTAGGTGGACTGCGCCGGGTTGCCCAGCCAGAAGCCGGGACCGGCAACGGAGTAGAGCGGATCGGCCGCACCGTCGAAGAGCGCCTTGACGATGCCTTGCCGGTCGATGGCCATGGACAGCGCCTGCCGGGTGCGGGCGTCGGCGAGGCCGCCGCTGAAGCTGGAGACGACCAGATCGATGTTCTGCGTCGTCGAGCCCGCGCCGCCGATGTAGAGCTTGCCCGCGGCGGCCTTGCTCAGCTGCGGGATGGTCGACGCGGCCAGGTCGAACGCGCCCTGGAGCGAGCCCGAGGAGAGCGCGTTGGCCAGCGCGGACGGGTCGGAGAGGAATGTGAAGGTGACCGTGTCCGCCTTGCCCGCGTGGCTCGGGTCCCAGTAGTCCGGGTTCTTCTTCAGCACCATCTCGTTGGTGCCGTCGAAGGAGGCGATGGTGTACGGGCCGGAGCAGACCACGCCGACGTTGGCGTTGCCGAAGTTCGCTCCGGCCTTGACGGCGAATGCCTTCTCGACGATCGCCGCGCCCAGGATCCCGAGTTGACGGGTGAAGATGTAGTCCGGCTTGGTGAGCGCGACGGTCACCTGCTCCGGGCCGGTCGCCTTGATCGAGGCGACGTCGTTGTAGGAGTCGGCGTAGTTGCTGGCCTCGTTGGGGTCCATGTTGCGGGCCAGGCTGTAGACCACGTCGGCGGTGGTGACCGGCTTGCCGTCGCTGAACCTCGCACGCGGGTCCAGGTTCACCACGACGTGCTCCGGGTCGGGCTGGGTCCAGGACTTGGCGATGCCGGGATGCATCGAGTAGTCGGCGGCGACCCGGATCAGCGGCTCGCAGACGTTGCCGAGGATGGTCTCCTCGGGGTAGTCGGCCGTCTTGATCGGGTCCTCGGAGTAGGGCGCGCGGTAGTCGCCGGACCAGGTGAGCGAGGACAGCGCCTTGGTCCCGGGCGCGGTGGTCACCTGCGCGGTGGAGAAGTTGCTCTTCGCGTCCGGGGTGCTGCCGCCGCCCGAGCTGCACGCCGTGGTGGTGGCGAGCAGGGCGACCGCGGTACCGGAGAGCACGGCGCGGAGCAGCGGTCCGGAGGTTCTGGAGGTCCTTGAGGTCATGGTGGGGGTCTCCTCGGCGGTCGGGTCAGTTCGAGGGGGCGTCGGCTGGGCTGTCGGCGGCGTGGACCAGGGCGCCCTGGACGTAGGTGCGCAGCACCCGGGTCTCGGCGATGGCCTGGGACGGTCCGTCGAAGGGGTTGCGGTCGAGCACGACCAGGTCGGCGTAGGTGCCCGGCCGGATCGAACCGGTGACGTCGTCGAGGTGGTTCACCCGGGCGGTGCCCGCGGTGTAGGCGGCGAGCGCGGAGCCGAGGTCGATCCGCTCCTCGGGTCCGAAGACCCGGTTCGGGTCCTCTTCCCCCGTGCGGTTGACCGCGACGTGCACGCCGGCCAGCACGTCCGGCGTGGAGACCGACCAGTCGGAACCGGCGGCGAGCATGACGCCGGCACGCAGCAGCGAGCCGAACGGGTACTGCCACCCGGCCCGCCGCTCACCGAGGAAGGGGATGGTCAACTCGTCCATCTGCGGCTCGTGGCAGGCCCAGAGCGGCTGGATGTTGGCGGTCGCGCCGAGGCTCCGGAAGCGGGCGACGTCGTCGGGGTGGACCACCTGGAGGTGCGCCAGGTGGTGCCGGTTGCCGCGGTCGCCGTTGCGCCGCTGCGCCTCCTCGACCGCGTCCAGCGCGTTGCGCACGGCGCGGTCGCCGAGCGCGTGGAAGTGCACCTGGAACCCGGCGGCGTCGAGCTCGGCGACGTACCCGCCGAGCTTCTCGGGGTCGACGAAGTCGAGCCCGGCATTGCCGGAGGAGCAGCCGCAGCCGTCGAGGTAGGGCTCCAGCATGGCGGCGGTGTGGTTCTCCGCGACGCCGTCGAGCATGATCTTGACCGACCCGGCGCGGAACCGCTCGCCGTTGCGCTCGGCCTCGGCGCGGCGCTCCTGGAAGCCGGGCAGTTGCTCCAACCCGCCTGCCCGGTCCCACCACTGCGCGCCGCGCACCCGTGCGGTGAGCGTGCCCTCGCGGTCGGCGCGCAGGTACGCGCCGTAGACGTCGCCGGGGCCGAAGGCCGGGCCGACCGCCGCGTCCTGCCAGCCAGTGATGCCGAAGGAGTGCAGGTAGGCCTGACCGGCCAACAGCCCCTGGTAGAAGTCCTCTTCGGTGATCGGGGGGATGTGACGCAGCACCAGTTCGGCGGCGCCCTCCTGGAGCATGCCGGTCGGGCTGCCGTCGGCGTCGCGCTCGATCCGGCCGTCGGCCGGGTCGGGGGTGTCCGCGGTGATCCCGGCGATCTCCAGCGCGCGGCTGTTGGCCCACAGGCCGTGGCCGTCCCGGTTGGGGAGCGCGACCGGCCTGTCGCCGACGGCGCCGATCGCGTCGAGCAGGGCGCGGTGCGGGGTCCCACCGGGGAACGCCTCCATGCTCCAGCCGCCGCCGGTGATCCAGGCGACCTCGGGGCGGGCGGCGGCGTAGGTGGCGACGGCCGCGACATACGCGTCGGCCGTCTCCAGCTGGTGCAGGTCGCAGCTGCGCAGGGTGGTCCCGGCCAGGACCGGGTGGACGTGGGCGTCCTGGAAGCCGGGCAGCAGCAGCCGGCCGGCCAGGTCGACGACCTCGGTGTCGGGGCCGATCAGGGGGCGGACTTCGTGGTCCTGGCCGACGGCCACGATGCGGCCGTCGCGGACGGCGACGGCTCCGGCCCAGGAACGGGCGGGGTCGACGGTGTAGACGGGCCCGCCGAGAAAGACCAGGTCAGCGGGGAGGTGATCACGGTGCACGGGCGCACTCCAGGGCAGGGACGGGGAGAACCGGGGGAAGCTCTGCCGGATGTGTGGAGTAGCAAAGCCCGTGACAACGCTGCTGTCAATGGCATTGACAATGACCCATGGTTACGATCGGATGCAGTAGTCAGCAGCAGTGACCGGCGGCAGTCATCGATGGCAGTCACCGATGGCAGTGAACGAACCGACGAGCACGAGGAAGTGAGGCCCGCGTGGCGGCACGCGCAGAGGCGGACGGCGAGACGGCGAAGCGACGCGTCGCGCTCACCCGGGAGTCGATCCTGGAGGCAGCCCTTCGGCTCTGCTCCCCCGAGAGCGGTGGCCAGTTGACCTTCAGTCGGCTCGGCAAGGAGCTCGGCGCCGACCCTACAGCGGTCTACCGGCACTTCCGTGACAAGGACGAACTGGTACTGGCGATGGCCGACATCACCATCCAGGAGGGCGTCGAACTGGCCCGCGCCGCCCTGCCCGACGGACCGTCGGACGACTGGCGTGCCTGGCTGACCGTCACGGCGGAGAGCATCCGGGCCTCCTACCTGGCCCGCCCCGCCCTCGCGGTCCTCGCCGCCGCCCGCACCACCGCCTCCCCCGCCGAGACACACAGCGTCGAGCTGTTGATCTCGGTCCTGCACCGGGCGGGCCTGCCGGTCGTGGAGTCCGCGGAGTGCTGTCGTTCGCTGCTGGACATGACCTTGGCGATGACCCAGTACAGCGCCGCGTTCTCAGCCCTCGACAAGGCGACGCAGGCCAAGGACGAGGCCGCCTGGGCGGTCAGGTACGGCATGCTGCCCGAGGACGAGTACCCCTTGCTGCACGAGAGCGCGCCCCGGCTGACCGCGCTGTTCCGCGACGACGCGGAGGTGTTCCGGATGACGCTGGCGACCTTCCTCGACGGCGTCGCGGCGAAGATCGAACGAGCCGGGCAGGGTGAGGGCCTCTCTTCCGAGAGGCCCTAGGCCCTGTCGTCAAACTCGCGCCGGATCAGCCCGGGTTGTCTGGTGCGGCCAGCTGCAAGGCGGAGGATCGCCCTCGTACTGGGCCGTACTTGGGCGATCCGACAACGCAGCAGAAGGGCGTGCCAGGCGAACCGGGCCCGGCGGGAGTTTGACGACAGGGCCTAGGCGGCGCCGTCCGAGGGGGGCTGCTCCGGCTCCGCCTGGTGCTCCCCCGGCTCCCCCGGCTGCGCCTGCTGTCGGCGCTGTTCGTCCATCTCCTGCGCCCAGAGCGGGTGTTCGCGGCGGGCCCAGGGGCGGCCGACGCGGCCGGTGCGCATGCCGCGGCGGGCCTCCGGGTCCTTGGCGGCCATCCGGATGTGCCCGAGCACCAGGAGGCCGATGACCAGCGCCAGCCAGTCGTGGACGAAGGTCGCCCCGGTACGGACGTCCAGCGCCGCGAGGTTGGGGAACCAGAGGATCAGCCCGGTGCCGACCATCACCAGCGTCGCCCCCGTGATCAGCGCCGCGTACATCTTCTGCCCGGCGTTGAACTTGCCCGCCGGGCCCGCGCGGCGGGTGCCGTGGCGCATGGCGCGCCAGGTCCAGCCCCGGTCCTGGGGGACGAAACGGTTCAGCCTCCGCAGGTCGGCGCGGACCGAGCGGAAGAAGAGGCCGACGGCGAGCGGCAGCGGCAGCAGCACCCCGCTCCACTCGTGGATGATCACCAGCAGCCGTCTGCGGCCCACGAGTTCGGCGAGCTGCGGCACGTAGAGGAAGGCGGCGCTGAGGATGGCGACCATCATCAGCGTCGAGGTCGTCCGGTGCACCCAGCGCTCGGCGACGGTGAAGCGGCGCAGGAACTCCGGATCCGGCGCGCTCCCCGGGTCAGCCGGTGGAGGTGGGGGCGTCGTTGCGTCCGTTGGAGTTGCCGACCCATGCTTCGACGTCATATCCGTACTGCTCCCAATAGCCCGGCTCGACCTGCGAGGTCACGGTGATCCCGGACAACCACTTGGCCGACTTGTAGAAGTACATGGGCGCGACATAGAGCCGCACCGGTCCGCCGTGGGCGTCGGTGACGGGCGCGCCGTTCATCTCGTGGGCGACCAGCACGTCGCTCCGCCGGGCCTCGGCCAGGGTGAGGCTCTCGGTGTAGACGCCGTCGAAGCAGGTGAAGTGCAGCGCCGTGCCCTGGGCCTGGACGCCGGACAGGTCCAACAGGTCGCTCAGCAGCACGCCCTTGAACTCCACCTTGGGCACCCGCCAGCCGGTCACGCACTGCACGTCCTTGACCAGCCGGGTCTGCTGCATCGCCTGCAGGTCGGCCAGCGTGTAGGTGGCCGGGCGGTCGACCAGGCCGCCGACGGTGAGCCGGTAGTCCGTGGCGCTGCGGTGCGGGATGGAGTCGGCGACCGAGTAGAACCGGAAGCCGTCACCGCCCGGCAGCAGACCCGTCAGCCCCGTCGGGTCGTGACTGCTGACGTTGGCCAGCACGTTGTCGAGCCCGTTCTGGATCCGCGCCCCGAACGCCACCCCGGCCGCGCCGAGCGCGAGCACGCCGAGCACGACCCGCCGCCCGACGGGCGTGCCCGCACCCCGCTGACCACCGCTCTCCTGCATGGTTCCATCCCAGCACTCCCCTGCCCGCGTGACCAGGGAGAACCGGGTGCCGTCACATTTCTCTAAGCTTTCGCGGCTGACTTCCCAGTTTCGGCGGCGGCCTCGGCGCCCTCGATGAGCGCCGGCAGGGCGATCGGGCCGTGCATGATGCCGCGCTCGGTCCAGCGCAGTTCCGTGTAGGGGACGGCCGGGGCCAGCCGCGGGAGACGGCGCAGCAGCGTGCCGAGCGCGACCACGGCCTCCAGCCGGGCCAGCGGCGCGCCCACGCAGTAGTGGATGCCGTGCCCGAAGGAGAGGTGCTTGACGTCGGCCCGGGTCACGTCGAGCCGGTCTCCGCCCGAACCGGTGCCGGGGTCGCGGCCGACAGCGGCCAGCGAGACGACGACCGGCGTGCCCTGCGGGATCACCACCCCGCCGAGCTCGACGTCCTCGGCGGCGAACCGCAGCGGTGTCTGTTCGACGGGGGCGTCGAAGCGGAGGAACTCCTCGACCGCGCCGGGCAGCAGCTCGGGGCGGTCGCGCAGCAGCGCCGCCTGCCCGGGCTGGTCCAGCAGCGCGGCCATGGCGTTGCCGAGCAGGTTGACCGTCGTCTCATGGCCCGCGATGAGCAGGATGACGGCGGTACCGAGCAGCTCCTCGTCCGAGAGCGAGCCCTCCTCCTCGCGGCTGAGCCGGATCAGCGCGCAGAGCAGGTCCTCGCCGCTGGGATCCTTGGACTTCTCGGCCAACAGCTCGGCGAAGTAGCGGTTGAGCGCCTCAGCGCCCTCGCGCTGCGCCGGGGACGGCATCGAGGAGCTGCCCGCCACGGCGGCCAGCGTCCAGCGTCGGAAGTCGTCCCGGCGGTCAATCGGGACGCCCAGCAGTTCGCAGATGACCATGACCGGCAGCGGCGCGGTGAAGTCCTCGACCAGGTCGACCGGTTCACCCGCCGCCGCCTTGGCCTCGATCGCGTCGATCAGCACGTCCGTGATCTCCTGGACCCGGGAGCGCAGCGCCTCCACCCGACGCGGGGTGAAGGTGCGCGCGACCGGGCCGCGCAGCCGGCTGTGGTCGGGCGGGTCGGCCATCAGCATGTTGGCCCCGAGGCCCTGTCCCCGGCCCTGGTAGGAGGTGACACCGGCGGCGTCCAGCGCGGCGCGGGCGATCTCGGGGTCCTTGCGCAGGTCCGGGTGCATCAGCGCGGCACGGGCCAGGTCGTGGTCGAGGATCAGGAACAGGTCCAGCCCGTTGGGCTGCCGGACCCGCTGGACCGGGCCGTGGGTGCGCAGCTCCGCGTAGCGGGCGTGCGCGTCGGCCTTGAACGCCTCGTCGTTGACCAGCGGTGCGGTGGCCAGCGGTGCGTCGACTGGCGGCGAGTCGTCGGAAAGCGGCATGGCATCCCCCTTGTCGTGCTTCACCCCCGTCGTCCGTCAACCTACCGGAGCGTCAACTCCCCTTCCAGTCACACTCTTTCCGTATGGACGAGTCGTGCGCCGGGGCGCACCATGGCCGAATGCGGATGGACGGCAAGGCCGCC
This sequence comes from Streptacidiphilus sp. BW17, assembly GCF_041262485.1. NCBI lineage: Bacteria > Bacillati > Actinomycetota > Actinomycetes > Kitasatosporales > Streptomycetaceae > Streptacidiphilus > Streptacidiphilus sp. BW17. The sequence continues at coordinate 28,323 of NZ_JBGCCR010000014.1, forward strand.
GTGGTGACCGGCGGCTCGCGCGGTATCGGGCGCGCGGTCGCGCGCGAGTTGCTCGCGGCCGGGGCGTCGGTGCTGATCGGCGCGCGCGGCAAGGACGGACTGGACGAGGCGCTGGACGACCTCGGCCCGGCCCCCGGCCGACTGCTGGCAGCGGTCGGCTCGGCGGGCGATCCGGTGGACGTGCGGCGCTGGGCGGGCCTGGCGCTGGAGGCCTTCGGCCGGCTCGACTACGTCGTCTGCAACGCGGGCGCCAACCAGCCGCTGGGCTGCCTGGCCGTCGAGTGCGACCCTGCCGCCTGGGAGGAGACCTTCGCGGTCAACGTCCACGGCCCGCTGGCCCTGATCCGGGCGGCCTGGGAGGGCTGGATGCGCGAACACGGCGGCGCGGTGGTCACCGTCGTCACCGAGGGCGTGCACGGCGTGGGCCCAGGGTTGGCCGCCTACGAGACCAGCAAGGCAGCGCTCATGCAGCTCACCCGCCACCTCGCGGCCGAGCTCGCGCCGGACGTCCGGGTCAACGCTGTCTCCCCCGGCCTGGTCCGCACCGAACTGGCCCGCTTCTATTGGGAACGCGACGAGCCCGGCCTCGCCGGGCAGACCCCGCTGGGCCGACTCGGCGAGCCGGAGGACCTCGCCCGCGCGATCGTCTGGCTGCTCTCCGACGAGGCGTCCTGGGTCACCGGCGCCGACCTGCTCGTCGACGGCGGTCGCCGGGTCCGCGCCGGGATGCGCGCTCCGGCGGACGGAGGGCGTCAGCGCTGACTGGACGGGTATGGGTGCCACGTGTCGGTCTGCAGCACCAACTCACCGTCCGCGTCACTCACTCCCAGGGGAATCGGCTTTCCGAAGACGCCCTTGCCGGTCTCCTCGTACACCGGCGTGGCCTGGCTGTAGTCCAGTTCCATCAGGTGCCAGCTTCCCCCACGCGGGTCCACGATCAGGTAACGCGGGATACGCGCCTCCTGATAGGCGCTGCGCTTCATGAGGAAGTCGTCCTTCCAGGCATCCCTGCCTCCCGAGACGACCTCGACCACGACCTCCACGATCTGAGCGGGCCAGTCCCGGGCATCCATCGGAATGTCCTCGCTCCGGGCAATCACCACGTCGGCACGCGGCTTTGACTCCGCGTGGAGCTCGATGCCGCGCCCCTGCCAGGCCTCCAGAGCACGGCCGTCGGGGACCTGGCGTGCGATGTTGCGGGCGATGGCGTCATGGAGCGTGGTCGGATTGGCCTGGATGACGATCCTGCCGCCGACGTACTCAGCACGGCAGCCGTCCGGAGGCTCGAAGCTCTCCCAGAGCTCGGACATGGTCGTCATAGCGTTCACGATACGGGTCCGAGAAGGCCCATCCCACCGGGAGACAGTGGGATGGGCCCTGTGTCGTGGTCCGAGCTCCGGCGTGGCTGAGTACGGCGTCACTCAGTACTGGTAGTAGCCCACCAGGTTGCCGCCCGCCGAGATGCTGTTGGTCTGGACGTTCGTGCCGGTGTCGTAGGCGTTGATCATCTGGCCGTTGCCGATGTAGACGCCCACGTGCTCGGTGTTGGACGCGCTGCTCCCGAAGAACACCAGGTCACCCGGGACCGGCGAGCTGACCTGGGTCATCTCGGCGATCTGGTCGCCGGTGGCGCCAGAGCCGAGCACGTCGCTGCCATAGGCCAGGTCGTAGACCCAGCGTGCGAAACCCGAGCAGTCCAGGCCGATCGCGCCCGGGTCGGAGCAGGCCAGCGACTGCGGGTCGCCGACGCAGGTGCCCGTCGACGGGCCAGGGGCAGCCTCGTGGCCGCCGCCCCAGACGTACTGGATGTAGCCGCCGCCCCAGCCGGTCTCGGCGTCGCCGTTCTCGATGGCCTGCGCATAGCTGACGATCCTCGCCAACACCCCACCGCCGGGCGGCGGAGGCGGTGGCGTGGTCGTCCCGTCCAGCGACGCCTTGGTCTGCGGGCCGACGACGCCGTCACGCGACAACCCGTGGTCGGACTGGTAGTTCTCCACCGCCGTGAACGTCGCCGGACCGAAGTCACCGTCAACGCCCACACTCGCGCCGTGGCTGTCGAGCAGCTGCTGCAACTCGGTCACACAGCCGTCGATCTCACCCTGCGACATGTCCGTCGGACACGACGCGGACGTCAAGGCGATCGGCGTGGGCGCCGACGTGCTGGAACCGTCCAGGGACGCCTTGGTGTTGGGACCCACGATCCCGTCCTTGGCCAGCCCGTGCGCCGCCTGGTAGTTTTCCACCGCCGCGAGCGTCGCCGGACCGAAGTCACCGTCCACGCCCACACTCGCGCCGTGGCTGTCGAGCAGCTGCTGCAGCTTGGTCACGCAGCCGTCGATCTCGCCCTCGACGATGTCCGTCGGACACGACGCCGACGTCAACGCGACGGCCGCGGGAACGGTCGTGGCGTCCAACGACGTCTTCGTCAGCGGTCCGACGATGCCGTCACGCGACAGCCCGTGCGCCGCCTGGTAGTTCTCCACCGCCGTGAACGTCGCCGGACCGAAGTCACCGTCAACGCCCACACTCGCGCCGTGGCTGTCGAGCAGGTCCTGCAACTCGGTCACACAGCCGTCGATCTCACCTTGCGTCATGTCGGCCGGGCAGGATGCGGACGTCAGCGGAATCGGCGCGGGCGGGGTCGACGCCGGCGCGGGTCCCGCTGAGGCGAGCAGTCCCGCTCCCGCCGCCGACGCGGTCGCGACCGCAGCGAGCCAGGTACGTAAGCGGGGGACGCGACTCCCCCGGTCAGAAGTGAACATCCAGTTCCGGTCCTTTCGGTCAACTGATCTTGATGCCAAGAGACTTCGGTCAATTGCCTAACGGCCGACCAACTGCTGCGCACGTGCCACAGCAGTATGGAGATCGGCGGCGAACGTGGCCATGTCCGTGCGGTACGACGCCTGGGCGGCCTGCTCGGGAGAGAGCTGCGCGCGGGCCGCCGCCGAGGCCAGGCCGATCTGGGCCTGACAGGCGGCATCCTGCGATGCCAGGGCGATCTCCTTGCTGCGTTCCCCGGCGAGGAAGGCCGGACCGGCGTCGGCCGGAGCTTTCGCCACCGCGTTGGCCACGGAGGCGGCGGCCTCGGCGCGCGCCGCCTGAGGGCTTGCCAGGTCCTCGCGGTAGGTGGTCTTCATGCAACGACTCCAGGCGCTGACGCCCGAGGTCCACAGCGGCGACTGAACGACCTGGTTCTGGATCTGCTGGGTCGCGTCGGCCAGGGTGTAGTACGCCGGGTTCCAGGCGTTCCCGTAGAGCTGCACGATGGCGGTGGTCACGCAGCCGTCCGTGTTGTACGAGACGTCCGAGCCGTCCGGCAGGGTGAGCACGGTCCGGTGGGCCGCCGTGCCGACCAGTGCCGACATGAAACCGGGTCGGTCGCCGTCCGGTTGGGCGCTCGTCCCGACGGCGTTGTCGGCACGGCGGATCAGGGCGTTGTCCGTGATGCCGTAGCCCTCCGCGGCGGCGGTCGCCGGGGTGACCAGGTCGTAGGCGCCGTTGGCGGCGTCGTCGACCAGCGCGGGCGGGCGCGCGACCTGGTAGCTGAACCCGTGGCGACGCATGCACTGAGCGGTCAGCGTGCTCTGCGCCAACTGCAGCAACGCCTGCTGGGCGGCGGGCTGTTCGACGAGGCCGTCGAATGGCTCGACGGGACGGCCGCCGGACTGCGCGGCGGCTGCGGGCGTCGTGCCGGCGGTGGTCGTGGCCCCGGCCTTGCCGCTTCCGGTCGCAGAGCAACCGGAAGCGGCAAGCAGCGCCACGAGGAGCAGTGGCAGCAGGTGTCGTGACGTCACTACTGGTTGCACCACTGGTTGGAGTCGATGTGGTGCCAGAACACGGTGCCGGACAGGTTGCTGTTGACGTAGCCGATCGGGATCCCGAACGAGGCGCCGCCCAGGTTCACGTTCTGGAACACCCAGTCCTCGCACTGCGTGCCGTTGTTCGAGATGGACTCGACGTTCTGGAAGGTGCTGTACATGGTGAGGTTGCTGTTGTTGCCGTAGATCGGCCCCATGTCACCGGTGAAGTTCGGTGCCGTGTAGGCGCAGGTCGCGCCGGACGGGCACGCGTCGCTCGCCATCGCTGCCGGCGCGCCGGCCAGGATGCCGGCACCGGCGGCGCCCAGCAGGCCCAACGTGGCAACAAGAGCTCGTGCTCGCATCAGGGTCTCCTTCTGACAGTGCAGGCGTTTGCCGCCTGCTTGTCGGCAACTATGGAGCCTTGCCACAAGCAAGTTCGATGACAGAACATCGACATGAGACACTGCCTGCTGTCTCAGAGCTCTGACCACGTATTTGATACTTCACAAGGGCCTGCATTGGAGAGCCTCACCCCTCGAAAATCGAGGGTGGAGGCCGTCTGACAAGGTTGACGAATTTCATGAACCGGAAGCCCCTGCCGCCAGATCTGCCCCCGGCAGCACGTTCGTTAGCGGAGCATCTCCGCGCCCTCAAGAACGCCAGCGGTCTCTCACTGGCGGACATCGCCGCCAAGACCCACTACAGCAGAGCGTCCTGGGAGCGCTGGCTCAACGGCAAACGCGTCATCACCCCCGAAGCGCTGGACCGGTTCACGGCGGTGGTGGCCAGCGATCGCGACACGGTACGGGCCCTCCTGGACAGCGTCAGAAGAGAGGTCGAGAGCGGGAGCGAAAGCGAAAGCGAGAGCGAGAGCCCGGCGCAGACCGCGGACGACGGTGCGCCAGCTGTCGCCCAAGCCGACCCGGCACCGGCACCAGCACCAGCACCAGCACCAGCACCAGCACCGAGCGGATCGTCCCGATCCGTGGCCGCCTTGCTGGCCCTGCTCCTGCCCGCCGTCGCACTTGTGCTGGGTGGGGCATGGTTCCTCCTCCACGGCAGCGTCAGCCGTGCGCCTGCCCGTACCACCGCGGCGGCCCCGGCATCGCCGGTTGCGGGCGGCGGCGTCCTGTGCCAGGGCGTCGGGTGCCTGGGCAAGGACCCGCAGGAGTCGGGCTGCGACAGCGACGCGCGCACCCTGACCACCGCCAACGACGGCGAGGTGGTCGTCTATGTGCGCTACAGCCCGCACTGCGAGGCCGCCTGGGCCAAGATCACCAACGGCAGCCCCGGGGACACCGCCGTCATCTCCGCTGGAAGCGGCCAGCGCGCGACGGCGCTCATCCACTGGGGATACGACAACTACTCCCCCATGGTCCCGGCCGCGGGGGCCGGTGTGACACTGCGCGTCTGCGGAAGCCAACCGGCCGGTCAGGCCTGCACGTCGACGGTCGAGAGCCCGTCCAAGTGATCGGGACGCGCGTCGCCCGGATGCCCGTCCCGGTGGCGCGCGTCGCCGCCCTCCGCGCCGCCCAGGGACGCGAGCAGGCGCAGCCCGTCCTCGGTGGAGCTGCCGGGCGCGGCGGACAGCACCAGCAGCTCCATGAGGCGTCCTGGGTCACCGGCGCCGACCTCCTGGTCGACGGCGGTCGCCGCGTCGACGGGGAAAAACACCACACCCGCTGAGCTCGCGCTGATCGCCGTCGAGGTCGTCTCACCCACGAACCCGGAGAACGACTGGACCGGGAAGCTACGGGACTACCCGCTCATGCGGATCCCGCTCTACCTGATCGTGGACGCCAGGCAGAAGACCGTCACCTTGTTCCAGGAGATCGACGGGGACCGCTACCGCATGCGGGAAGACGCCGACTTCGGCCAACCGATCCACGTTCCCGAACCCTTCAACTTCGCACTCGACACCTCTCGGCTCCTCGGCTACTGACACCGTCGCAACGCCCCGGCTGGTCAAGCCTGCACCTCAACGGTCGAGAGCCCGTCCAAGTGATCGGGATGCGCGTCGCCCGGATGCCCGTCCCGGTGGCGCGCGTCGCCGCCCTCCGCGCCCAGGGCCGCGAGTAGGCGCAGCCCGTCCTCGGCGGGGCTTCCGGGGGCTGCGGCCAGCACCAGCATCTCCATTGAGCCCGCGGGGCGCACGGGTTTCGGGCTGCACGTGCGCGGCTGACCGCCGAGGAGCGTCAGCGCCGGTCGGATCACGCCGACAGATCGTCGGAACGACCCCGCCTGGTCCCGACCCCTATCCAGGGCAGGCGGAGACCGCGTGATAGCCACCGCGCCAGAAGACGAGCGGCGTGACGCGCGGATCCGGCATGCTGAAGGCGCTCACCGCAGCGACCAGCAGGGTGTGGTCGCCCGCAGGTACGAGTGCGTCGACGTGGCCGTCGAAGTAGGCCGCCGCGTCGGTGACGACGGGCAGCCGGGCGCCGCGTTGGACGGTCCAGTTACTCGGACCGAGTGCACCCTGGCCGACGGGGCGGCCGGAGTCGGCGAAGAAGCGGGAGATCTCCTGCTGATCCTGCGTCAGGACGCTGATCGCGAGTTTCATCCCGGCGTGCGCCGCGCGGGCCAGCCGGCTCCTGTTCGCCAGGGAGACCAGGACCAGCAAGGGGTCGACGGACACCGTAATGAACGAATTCGCCGTCATCCCCGAGACGGCTCCTTCCACGACGGCCGTGACGACCGTGACACCCGTCGGGAACTCCCCCGCCGCGGCGCGGAAGCGTTTGCCGGCCGCGGCGGCGCCGGGCACCGCGGTGCTGTGCGTCGCGGGTTCCGCGCACTGCTCGGCGAGGCGCGGGGCCGTGGAATTCAGCACGTCGCCTCGATCGGCTCATCGGCGCGCCGGGCGAGGGAGCGCCGGACGCGCGTCCGCAGCGGAACCCGCGTGTATCCGGACACGAAGTTCGAGGCAAGGCGGACCGGCTCGCCGGCGGGTTCAATCTCCTCGAAGAGGCCGAGGAACTCCTCGAAGAAGATGCGCAGCGTGATCCGGGCCATCGTCGCGCCCAGGCAGTAGTGCGGGCCGAAGCCGAAGGCGATGTGGCGGTTGTCGCCGCGGGTCGGGTCGAAGAGCTCGGGGTCGCGGAAGACCGTCGCGTCGCGGTTCGCCGAGCCGATCCACACGGCGACGGGGTCGCCCGCCGGGACGACGCCCCCCGCGATCTCCACGTCGTCCACGGCGTGCCGCAGGAAGCAGCTCGCCGCGGAGGACCAACGCAGGCCCTCCTCGACCAGTCCCGGGATCGCCGCCGGCTCGGCGGCCGCGCGCCGGTAGAGCCAGGGCCGCTCCGCGAGGGCCAGCAGTGTGCCCGTCACCGTGTGCGGGGTCGTCGCGTTCGCGCCGAGTAGGAGGCTGTAGCAGTTGACGACGACCTCCTCGCGGCTCAGCTCACCCCCACGCATCGTCATCAGCAGCCTGATCGCGTCGTCTCCGGGCGTGCCGGAGCGTCGGTCGAACTCGCGCGAGAAGTAGTCGAAGAGGCCGTGGTGGGCGACCAGGAGTGCGGAACCGTCGGGCACCGCGTGCGCCGGATCCTCGGGCGAGGCGGCCATCGCACTCCAGGCGACGAGGTCGGGCCAGTACTCCTCGGGAATGTCCATGACCTGCGCCGCCACTGCCATCGGGAGCTTCGCGGCGCACTCGGCGAGGTCCCACTCGCCGACGTCGAGCGCGGGCGCGAGGATGCCGCGCACCGCGGCGCGGATCCGCTCGCGCGTCGCGGCAAGTCCGGTGGCGGAGAACATCCGATTGAGCGGGCGCCGCAATTCCGTGTGCCGTGGCGGATCGGTGGCCACCAGCAGCAGCCCGGAGGCTGCGTCGTTGGTGCCGAGCTGATGCAGCAGGCTGCCGCGCTCCGAGGTGAACTCCCGGTGCTCGCCGAGGACGCGGCACACGTCGTGGTAGCGCGTGACCGACCAGAAGGAGCGGCCGTCGGGCAGCTCCTGGCGATGCAGCGGGGCTCGTTCGCGCATCGCGGCCCACACGCGGTGCGGGTCTCCCGTCGCGTGGAACCGGGGGTCGAACAGGTTCACACGGTTCAGGTCGACGGTCGCGCTTCCGTCGTGGTTCACGCCCTGATTCCCGCCCTGGTTCCCGTCGTGGTTCTCCTCGTGGCTCACGCCGAACACCTCCCCGCCTTCAGGCCTCGTCCAGCAGTAGTCGCAGCGGCTGCTCGACGCAGTCGGCGACGTGGCGCAGCAGGCCGCTCGGCGCGGAGCCGTCGCACACCCGGTGGTCGAAGGTGACCGACAGGTGCACGACGTGGCGCACCGCGAGCTCGTCGCCGACGGCCCAGGGCTTGCGGGCGATCCGGCCGATGCCGAGCATCGCCGCCTCCGGGTGGTTGAGCAGCGGCGTCGAGCCGTCCACGCCGAAGGCGCCGAAGTTGTTCAGCGTCATCGTCGATCCGGTCAGCGCCGCGGGCTCGATCCGGCCCTCGCGCGCCTCCAGCGTCAGCCTTCTGATCTCGGCGTCGAGGCCCGTCAGCCCGAGGTCCTGGGCGTCGCGCACGACCGGGACGAGCAGGCCGCGCGGTGTGTCGACGGCGATGCCGAGGTGGACGGCGGGAGCGGGCACCGCAATGCCCCGCTCGTCGTCGTAGCGGCCGTTGAGTTCGGGAAAGCGGCGCAGGCCGGAAACGGTGATCCGGGCGAGCAGTGCGAGCAGTCCCACGCCGGCGTCGCGCAGTTGGTCCCGCGCGGCCAGCAGTCCGGTGGCGTCCGCGTCGACCCAGCAGGTCGCTGCCGGGACCTCGCGCTGGGCGCGGGTCAACTTCTCGGCGATGTACCGGCGGTGGGCCGAGGCGCGGGGCGGCGCGGGGCGGGCGTCGCGCGCGCCGGGCGGCGTGGGCGACGCCGCACCCGGTGGCAGCACCCTGGCACGCTTTGCCGCGCCGGATGCCGGCGCGGCCCCGGACCCGACGAGGACCGCGGCGCGCGCCTCGATGCCCGGCACCGGGGCGGGCGAAGAGACCGAGAGCAGAACACTGCCGACCTCGACCACGTCGCCGGCCTCTCCGTGTATCCGCGCCACCACGCCCGAGCAGGGGCTGGGCAGTTCGACGGTCGTCTTGGCCGTCTCGACGACCACGACCGGCTGGTCCTGGTCCACCATGTCGCCCGGCCGGACGAGCCACGCGACGATCTCCGCCTCGGTCAGGCCCTCGCCGAGATCGGGCAGCCGGAACTCGCCGCCTTCGGTGCTCATGGATCCGTGCTCCTTCGCCGTCTTCGTCGTCCCACTCGCCGAGGTCTCCCCCGCCCACGTCTTCACCGGATGCCCAGCCACCGGATGCTCAGCCTCACCGGATGCCCAGCCTCGGGATGCCCGGCCTCACCGGATGCCCAGCGTCGCGACGGCGTCCAGGACGCGGTCCACGTTCGGCAGATGGTGACGCTCCCACCGCGGCGGCGGATAGGGGATGTCCAGGCCGGTGACCCGGCGCACCGGCGCCGCGAGCCGCGCGAAGCAACGTTCGCCGATCAGCGCCGCGAGCTCGGCGCCGAAGCCGCCGAAGCCCGCCGCCTCGTGCACCACGACCGCGCGGCCGATGCGCGACACGACATCGCAGATCGTCTCCTCGTCCAGGGGCACCAGGGTGCGCAGGTCGAGGACGGCGAGATCCCAGCCCTCCGTGCGGGCCGCCGCGGCTGCCTCGAGAGCGATCGGAACGGCCGGGCCGTACGCGATCAGGACCGCGTCGGCGCCCTCGCGCCGCAGCACCGCGGTTCCGATCGGCGCGACCGTCTCCTTGGCCGGATCGGTCTCGGCTCGCACGTGGTAGAGCCGCTTCGGCTCGAAGAAGAGCACCGGGTCCGGTGACGCGATGGCAGCGCGGAGCATGCCGTAGGCGTCGCCGACGGTCGCCGGGGTGAAGACGTGCAGCCCCGGGGTGTGTACCGCATAGGCCTCGGAGGAGTCGGAGTGGTGTTCGACCGCTCCGATACCGCCGCCGTAGGGGATGCGGACGACGACCGGCAGGCGCATCCGGCCGCGCGTGCGATTGCCCATCCGGGCCAGGTGGCTGACGACCTGTTCGAAGGCCGGGTAGGCGAAGGCGTCGAACTGGAGCTCGACGACCGGCCGCAGCCCGTACATCGCCATGCCGATCGCGGCACCGAGGATGCCGGCCTCCGCGAGCGGCGTGTCGAAGCAGCGCTCCGCGCCGAATTCGGCGCGCAGGCCGTCGGTGACCCGGAACACCCCGCCGAGCCGTCCGACGTCCTCGCCGAACACCACGACGCGTTCGTCGGCGGCCATGGCGTCGCGCAGCGCCGAGTTGACGGCGCCTGCCAGAGTCGAGCCGGTCATCGGCGGGCCCCCTCGGCGGCTGCCTCGGCGGCCGCATGCTCGGCGTCCATCTGGGCGCGCAGGTACGCGGCCTGCGCGCGCAGGCGCTGCGTGGGCTCGGCGTAGACGTGCTCGAACAGGTCGGCCGGGTCGAACACCGGCTCCTGCTCGAGCCGTGCCCGCAGGTCGTCGGCGAGCGCCTCGGCGTCGGCCTCCGCGGCCTTCTCCACGATCTCGGTCAGCGTGCCGCGCTCGCGCAGGAACGCGCCGAAACGCGCGAGCGGGTCGCGCGCCGCCCAGAGCCGCTCCTCCTCGGGATCCCGGTAACGCGACGGGTCGTCAGCTGTGGTGTGCGGACCCATCCGATAGGTGACCGCCTCGATCAACGCCGGGCCTGCCCCGGCGCGCGCCGCAGCGAGCGCCTCGCCGACCGCGTGGCGGACCATCAGCACGTCGTTGCCGTCGATCCGACGTCCGGGCATGCCGTATCCGTCGGCCTTGGCGGCCAGCGACGCGGCCCGCGTCTGCTCCCGGAAGGGCACCGAGATCGCGTACTGGTTGTTCTGCACCAGGAACACGACGGGGGCCTGGTAGACGGCGGCGAAGTTGAGCGCCTCGTGGAAGTCGCCCTCGCTGCTCGCGCCGTCGCCGCAGAATGCCAGCACGGCGAGCCTGTCGCCGCGACTGCGCGCCGCCATCGCCAGCCCCACGGCGTGCGGGAGCTGCGTCGCGAGCGGGGTGCAGGGCGGGGCCGTGCGGTGCTCGTACGGGTCGTGGCCGCAGTGCCGGTCGCCGCGCTGCGGCGTCAGCACCTCCACGGGGTCGATGCCGCGCACGACCATGGCCATCGAGTCGCGGTACGTGGGGAAGAACCAGTCCTCCGGTTCGAGCGCGAGTACGGCGCCGACCTGGCAGGCCTCCTGCCCGAGGGCGGAGGGGTAGACCACGAGTCTGCCCTGCCGCGCGAGTACCCCCGCCTGCATGTCGAAACGCCTTGCCAGGACGAGTGCGTGATGGGTCTCGACGAGGGTTTCGGGGTCGAGCAGATCGGCCGGGATCGCGCCGATCTGCGTTCCGTCCGCGTCGAGAAACCTCTCGGGCGCGCTCATCACTCCGCCTCCCCGGCCGTGCGTCGTTCGAGCAGTTCGACGTATCCGGCGCACCAGCCGGCCAGGGTCCCGGCGTCGAACATGTCGGACTGGTAGGGGATGAAGCCGTGCCAGCCCTCGTCCTCGGGCTCGAGGATGAACGAGAACTCCGACTTCGCCCCGCCGGTCGGGACCAGGGTGAGGGTCACGTCGAGGTCGCCGAGCGCCGGATCCATCGGCGGTGTGTTCAACACGACGAAGGGCACCTGCGGGAAGACCCCGATACCGTCCTTGCCGGCCTCCTGCAGCATCTCGTTGAGCATGCCGAAGGGCACGAACCGGTCGACGTTCTCGAACAGCGAGGCCCCGACGCGCCGCACCAGGGCCTCGAAGGGCTCCGCGTCGTCCAGCACGATCCGGATGGCGACGTTGTCCACGAAGAAGCCGACGACGTCTTCGTATTCGCTCCGCGGCCGGTTGGCGTAGTTGACCGGCACCGTCAGATCGCCCTGGCCGGTCAGGCCGCCGAGCCACTGCAGGAAGGCCGCGAACAGCACGGCGAACTCGGTCGCGCCCGCCGTGTCGGCGAAGGCCCGCACCTGATCGGCGAGCCGTGCGGGGACGAGGAACTCGTGCAGTCCGCCGCGGCCGCTGAGCACGGGGGGCCTCGGCCGGTCGGCGGGCAGCCGGTAGGTCAGCGGCGCGTCCGAGAGGAGGTCGGTCCACCACTCGCGCAGAGCGGTGAGGCGCGGGCCTTGATAGCGCTCGGATTCCCAGCGCGCGAAGCCGAGCAGGTCGGCCCGCGTGGGATCGAGCACGCCGCCGCGGTACAGCTCGTTCAGGTCGCGCAGCATCGTCGAGTTCGACCAGGCGTCGGAGACGGTGTGCTGCACGAGGATCAGCAGGTCCCAACACCCGGGACCGATCTCGGCGAGCGCTGCGCGCAGCAGCGGCCCCTCACCGAGTGGGAAGGCCACCCGGGCCCCCTCGCGCCGCCAGGCGTCGACCGCGGCGTCCCTCTCCTCGGGAGCCACATCGGTGAGATCCGTGACCGGCAACGGGATCCGGTCCGTCGGCAGCACCTCCTGGACCAGGTGCCCGCCGCGCCGGACGAGGCGGGTGCGCAGGCCGGCGTGCCGCGCCGTGAGCAGCGTCAGCGCGCGTCGCAGGGCCGGAACATCGAGGGCGCCGGTGATGGACAGGGCCATGGCTATGTTGAAGCTCGCCGGCTCCGTTGTCGCCTCCAGCCGACCGATCGACCTGCGCTGGCCCCAGGCCACCGGCCCCGAGGCCTCCACCGGCCCGCCCTCGGCGACCAGCGCGGTCAGTGCCGCCTTGTGCCGTGCCATCTGCCCGAGCAGCGCGTCGTCCATGACGCCGACCGGGGCGTCGTAGCCGAGCCCCGCCGCGGTCACGGACATCCGCACATCGGCCAGCCGCAGCCGGCCGAGCAACTCGGCGGCCTCGGCCCACTGTTCGGCCTGTTCGGCCTGTTGGGCGCCGGTCACCGGACCTCCTCCTCGGTCATCAGGCGTTCGAGCAGCTCGGTGTAGCGGGCGCACAGGCCGACGACCGTCCCCTCGTCGAACATGTCCGCCGAGTACGGCACCATCACGCGCCAACCGCCGTCCTCGGGTTCGAAGATGAGGCACATCTCGCCGGGCGCGCCGCCGGGCGGCACGTGCGTCACGGCGACGTCGAGGTCGCCGAACGAGACCCGCAGCGGCGGCGTGTTGAGCACGGCCGTCACCACCTGCGGGAAGGTCCCGACCCCCGGATTGCCGACCGAGCGCAGTTCCTCGCCCAGCATGTCGAGCGGCAGGAAGTGGTCGGCGTTCTCGAACAGGGCCGCACCGACACGGCGCACGAGATCGCCCAAGGGCTCCCCCTCGCGCGTCCGGACCCGGATCGGCACGTTGCTGATGAACAGGCCGACGACGTCCTCGAACTCGCGGCGCGGCCGGTTGACGTAGTTGGTGGGCACCGTCAGGTCACACTGCCCGGTGAGCTCGCCGAGCCAGAGCATGAACACCGCGAAGAACACCGCGAACTCCGTGGCGCGGGTGCGGAGAGCGAACGCGTGCACCGACTCGGCGAGCGGGGCGGGAACGAGGAAGTCGTGGAAGCCACCGCGTCCGCTCAGTGCCTTCGGCCGCGGCCGGTCCGAGGGGAGGTCGAAGGTGAGCGGGGCGTCGCCGAGCAGACGGAGCCAGTACTCCTGCAGCGCCTGGAGATTCGGCCCGCTCAGGCGGTTCTCCTCCCAGCGGGCGAAGTCGATGACGTCCGCCGTGAGCGGGGCAAGGCTCGCGCCGCCGTCCTGGTAGAACGCGGAGAGGTCTTCCAGGATGGTCGCGTGCGACCATCCGTCGGAGACCGTGTGCTGGATGACGATCATCAGCTCCCAGGCCCGCGGGCCGGCACAGGCCAGACTCGCGCGGAAGAGCGGTTCCCGGCCGAGGCGGAAGGGCGTGCGGGCGGCGGCCAGGCACCATTCTTCGAGGCTCGTGCGCAGCCGGTCCCCTTCGAGCCCGGCGAAGTCCGTCACGGCGAGCGTCAGCGGGGCGGGTGCGAGGTGCTCCTGGACGAGGTGCCCGCCGTAGCGCGCGAAACGCGTGCGCAGCGCGCCGTGCCGGGCCGTGAGCGCGGTGAGCGCCCGCTCCAGGCGCGGCACGTCGAGGGCACCGGACACGGAGAGCCGGAACGCGACGTTGAGCGCGGACGGCGCCTGGGTCGTCTCGGCTCGCAGGACCGCGCGGCGCTGACCCTTCGTCAGCGGCCCGCTGCGCACGACCGGGCCGCCGGCCTCGACGAGGGCGGCGAGCTCGTCGCGGTGCTCGGCCATGAGCGACGCGAGGGCGTCGTCCACCGCGCCGGCGGGCGCGTCGAATTCGAGTCCGGACGGGCCCGGGGTCAGCCGCACATCGGCCAGCCGCAGCCGACCGAGCAGCTCGGCCGCTTCCGGGCGCACGGCGGGCGCGCGGAAGGCGTCCAGCGAGCGCGCCACGAACTCGCCGATCTCCTTGATCCGGTCGTCGAAGAAGTGCCCCGCGCCGTCGAGCGCGAGCACGTCGAGCGGTCCACCGGCGGCCGCGCGCCAGCCGTCCGCCGCCGCCGCTGCCGGTGCGATCGGGTCCTCGGTGCCGAGGATGACCGAGATCGGGCAGGCCAGTCGGCGCGGCGCCACGACGGCGGCGTGCTCCTCGTAGAGCCGGTAGTCGTCCCGGACCAGCCCGGCGTAGAACTCGGTCAGCTCGCGGTCGTGCAGGATCTCGACCGGCAGGCCGCCGAACGCGGCGAGGGCGCCGAGGAACGCCGCATCCGGGAAGGAGTGCAGCATCGGACCCGGCCGCCGGTAGCCGGGCGGCCGGCACGCCGCCGCGAACAGCAGGACCGGGCTCTGGCATCCCCGCTCGGCGAGCCGGTGGGCCACCTCGTAGGCGAGCAGGGCGCCCATGCTGTGCCCGTACAGGGCGTAGTCGTCGCCGACGCAGCGCTCGGCGACGATCCGGGCCAGGTCGTCCGCCGCGGCGGCGAACGACTCCGGCCCCTTCTCGCGCAGCCGAGTACCACGTCCGGCGACGTCGAGCGGGACGAGCTCGACGTCCTCGCCGAGGATCTGGCCGCCGAGGAACTGCGGCCAGGACTTGAAGACCCGCGAGGTGCCCCCGGCGTGGGGCAGGCAGAACAGGCGCATGGAGTGTCGGTCCTCCCGTTACAGCGTGCCGCGGACGCGGGACGGCTCGGGAGCATCGCCGACCGGCCCCGCGGTGTTCCGCTCGAGCCCGGCGACCATGGCCTCGATGGTCGGCTCCTTGTAGAAATCCATCATCGAGTAGTCGCAGTCGAACTCGTCACGGACCCGGTTGAGGAGGCGCATCGCGTTGATCGAGTGACCGCCGAGGTCGAAGAAGGAACCGCCGGCCTCCTCGCCGACCGGTTGCCCGAGCTCTGCGGACCACAGGGCACGCACACGCTCGACGATCCGATCCGCCGAGGCGGCGTCAGGCGCGGGCGCGGGCACCGGCTCCCGCTCAGGCCCCGGTGCCGAGGCCGGCTCGGGGGCGGGCTGCTGCCCGGGCTCCGGCAGGGCGGACCTGTCGATCTTCCCGTTCGGGTTCAGCGGCAGCGACCCGAGCACGACCCAGCGCGTCGGCACCAGGTAGGCCGGGAGTTGCCCGGTGAGCTGCTCGCGTACCCGTCTTATGACATCGGCGGACTGTGTCGTCGGAGACTTCGGAACGACGTACCCCGCGAGATAGGCGTCGCCCTGGTGGTCGCGGCGCGCGGTGACATAGGCGTCCGCGACCTCCTCCAGCGCGATCAGCGCGTGCGTGGCCTCGCCCGGCTCGACCCGGTAGCCACGGATCTTGGCCTGGTCGTCGGCACGGCCGCGGAACTCGAGGCGGCCGTCGGGGCGCAGCCGGACCAGGTCGCCGGTGCGGTACAGCCGGCCCCATTCGGTGGTCACGAACCGCTCCGCGGTCAGCTCGGGTCGGCCCAGGTAGCCCTGCGCGACCCCGGGACCGCCGATGCAAAGCTCCCCCTCGGCGCCCGGGGCGACGCGGCGGCCGCGCTCGTCGAGGACGTGCAGCGCGGTGTTGTCGATCGCCCGGCCGAGTGCGATCGGCCCGGCCTCCGCGCTCGCGTCGGCGACCGTCTCTGTCGTCACCAGGACCGTGGTCTCGGTGGGCCCGTAGACGTTGAGGACCTCGTACGGCAGGCCGGCCCGAGGCCGACGTCGCATCTCCTCGCCACCGAGCAGCAGATGACGCAACGACGCCGGCTGCAGCTCGTCGCCCAGCGTCAGCAGTTCCGCTCCCAGCTGTGTGGGCACGATCGAGACCGAGATCTCCTTGTCCCCCAGCCACTTCGCCAGCGAGCGGGTGTCCAGCCGGTCGGCCTCGTCGGCGACGACGACCGTGCCGCCCGCGGTCAGGGCGGGCCAGACCTCGAGCACGGAGGCGTCGAAACTCTGGCCGCACACCATCGCCGCACGCGAGTCCTCGCCGAAGCCGAAGCGCGTGCGGTGCCAGCCGCAGAGGTTGACCACGCCCGCGTGGGTGGCGGCCACGCCCTTCGGCCGACCGGTCGAGCCCGAGGTGTAGATGACATAGCACGCGTCGTCCGCGCTGCCCGGGGCCGGCGCGATCGGCGCGGCCCGCAGCGCCTCGGCGAGGTCGAGCACGGCGATCCCGGGCGCGCGCACAGAGTGCGTTGCGGAATCGGACAGCACCACCCGCGCCCCGCTCTCGGCGAGCACGACGTCGACCCGCTGCCGCCCGAGCGCCGGGTCGAGCGGCAGGTAGGCCGCGCCCCGCCCGAGCACCGCGAGCATCGCCGCGATCAGATCCGCCGAACGCGGCAGCCACAGCGCGACGACGTCGCCTGCGCCGACGCCGCGCGCGGCGAGCGCCCCGGCGATCCGGTCGGCGCGCCCGACGAGCTCGCCGTAGCTGACAGCGCCCTGCGACGACTCGACGGCGACGGCATCCGGACGGCGCACGGCCTGCTCGTCGACCAACCGGCGCACGGTCGTGCGCGGGGCCTCGACGTCGCGGCCGTGCAAGGCCGCCAACTCGGACAGCCGCAGGCCAGGATCGACCGAGCCGGCGCGCAGGATCGAGCGCCACACCGCAAGGAAGCCCTCGACCGTCGCGGCGTCGAAGAGGTCCGTGTTGTACTCGAGCTGGCACAGGACGCCGTTGGTGCCGTTGGTCATGTTCACCGTGAGGTCAGTGACGGCGCGGCTGGTCGCGAACTCCAGCACCGAGGCCTCGATCCCCGGCAGGTCCAGGTCGAAGACCTGCTCGTTCTCGAACTCGACGATCACCTGGAAGACCGGCGTGCGGTCGGTGCGGCGCGGCAGCGCAAGTGCGTGCACGATCCGCTCGAAGGGCGTGTCCGAGCGGTCGTACGCGTCCAGCACGACACCGCGCACCCGCCCGAGCAGCTCGGCGAAGGTCGGGTCGCCGGACAGATCGATGCGCAGGGCAAGGAGGTTGAGCAGGAAGCCGACCAGATCCTCGGTGCCCTCGGGGCGTACCGAGGCCGGCGTACCGAGCACCACCTCGTCCCCGCCCGCGCCGACCTGCCGCACCATGGCGGCGAACGCGGCGAGCAACGGCGTGAAGAGGGTGACGCCGTGCGCGCGGCTCAGGTCCTTGAGAGCGGCGGTGAGTTCGAGGTCGAAGGTGGTGAACACGGCGCGGCCGCGGGACGTCATCACCTCAGGCCGGGGCCGGTCCGCGGGCAGCTGCGGTTCGGGCAGCCGATCGCCCAGCTGCCGCACCCACCAGTCGAGGTCCGCGCGCGCGAGGTCCGAGTCACCCGACTCGGCCTGTCCGCGGGCGAAGTCCGCGTAGCTCGCGGTCAGTTCGGGCAGGTCCGCGGGACGGCCCCCGATCGCGGCACGGTAGAGCGCCGAGACGTCGCGGCACATGATGATGGTGGACAGGGCGTCGATGACGATGTGGTGCATCGACCAGACCATCACGTGCGCGTCCGGGGCCAGACGGATCAGCCGCGCGACGAACAGCGGCCCCTCGGCCAGGTCGAACTGACGGCGGCCCTCCTCGTCGAGCGCCTCGCGAGCCACCGTCTCCTCGTCGGCGCCGGATCGGTCGACGAAGGCGAAGTCGAGCTCGGCCGCGGGCCGCACGATCTGGCACAGCTCGCCGTCGATCTCGCGGAAGACCGTGCGCAGGCTGGCGTGCCGCTCGATCAGGCCACCGAGCGCGGCGCGCAGGGCGTCGACGTCCACGGCGCCGTGCAACCGGATCGCCTTGGCCTCGTTGTGCACCGAGCGCCCGGCCAGGAGCTGCTCCGAGAACCACATGCGCTGCTGGCCGGCGGAGGCCGGGGCGACGACGGGCTCCGGCGCGGTACGCACGGCGACACGCGGGGCGATCCGCGGGGCGGCCGTCGGCGTCACGGATCCGGTCTCCGGCTGCTGCGCGGCCCTGCGCAGGGCGTCGAGTTCCTCCATGCTCGCGGCCGCGCCGCGGGCCGGGACGCCGAAGTCGACGAGGGCGGCGATCTCGTCCACGCCAGCCTCCTGCAGCCGCCGCACCAACGGGGTGCAGGACTCGACGGTCCCGATCAACGAGCGCTGGTCGCAGTACCGGTCGTACGCGCGCTCGAAGACGAAGTCGAGGTCGTCCTCGGTCATCTGGTCGAGGTCGACGTTGAAACCGAGGCTGTTGGCGACGTCCCCGAACATCGACAGGGAGGAGCGCAGGTATCGGCTGAGCGGCGTGAAGGCCTCGCGTCGCGCCGGGGCGAGCTCCCGGCCGAGGTAGGTGTGCAGGAGCAGTACGACGCGCCCGCCGTCCGGGTCGAGCCCTGCGGCGGCGCGCTCCTTGCGGTAGAGGTCGATGTTGTCCGCCAGCTGCTCGGGCGTCTGGCTCATCAGGTTCGTGATGATCCCGAGGTTGTTCCGTGCCGCGCGCCGGTAGGACACCGGGTTGCCGACGACGGCCGCGAACATCGGCGGCTCGGCCTGGACCGGCTTCGGGAACAGCTGCACGGTGGTCGTGCGACCGCTGCCGCACGCACGCTCCACCTGCTCGCCGCGCCACAACCGACGTACCTCGTCGAGCTGTTCGTACATGAGATCGCGATGACTGCCGAAGCGCTCGGGGTGGAAGACGAAGTCGTCGGGCCGCCAGCCGGGCGCGAATCCGAGCCCGGCCCGTCCCCCGGAGAGCGCGTCGACCATCGCCCACTCCTCGGCGACGCGGATCGGGTCGTGCAGCGGGAGCACCACGGATCCCGCGTGCAGCCGGATCTGCGAGGTCTCCCGGGCGAGCGCGGCGGCGAGCACCGAGGGGTTCGGGGATATGCCGCCGAAGGAGTGGAAGTGGCGTTCGGGCAGCCACAGCGCGTGGAAACCGTGCCTATCGGCGAAGCGCGCGGTGTCGACGACGAGGTCGTAGCGCTCCTCCTCCGGGGTCTCGCGCGGGTAGTCGCCGAAGAAGTAGACGCTGAAGTCGAGGGCCTGGCCCTGCGCGGGATCGGGCGCGGCGGTCGGGCGCTCGGTGACGGCCACGGACGCCGCGCCGACGGAGGGCGCGCCGGCCGAGGGCGCGCCGACCGAGGGCGCGCCGGCCGAGGGCGCGCCGGCCGTGGGCGCGTCCAACGCCTTGGCCGAGAGCGTGTGCGGCGCCATGGCCGAGGGCGTGTGCGGCGCCTTGGCCGAGGGGAAGAAGCCGTCCGAACGAAGCTCGCGCATCGAGGTCTTGACGGCGTTCGTCACGAATTCGAGGTCCGCGTCGGAGTGCGCGGTCGAGAGGAAGAAGTTGCGCCACTCCCAGACCAGCACGCCCTTGAGCAGGAGGTGGGGGTACAGGAGTTCCATGTCGGCGAGGTGTTCGAACCGGAACATGGAGCCGAAGTGGTTGATGCGGAGCGGGAACTCCTCATCGGTGAAGAACCGGTTGAGCTCGCCGACGAACGCGTCGGTGCGCGCGTTGAGCCGCTGCTGCAGCCCGGGCCCCTCGGCGAGCAGGTGGGTCAGCACGGCGTTCGCCGCCACCATCGAGACCGGGTGCTGGATGTAGGTACCGCCGAAGAACGTGGTGTCGCGCGGTGGGTAGCTGGAGTCGCCGTAGCGCCAGAATCCGCCGTCGATGCCGTCCATGATGTCGGCGCGGCCCGCGATGGCGCCGATCGGGAATCCGCCGCCGAGCGCCTTGCCGTAGGTGGCCAGGTCGGCGGTCACGCCGTAGAACTCCTGGGCGCCGCCAGGGCACGGGCGCAGGCCGGTGAGCATCTCGTCGAAGACCAGGACGATTCCGTGCCGCGTCGTCAGCGCCCGCAGCTCGCGGACGAACTCGCCCGGCTGGAAGGCGGGCTTGCGGCTCTGGACGGGCTCGACCAGCACGGCGGCGAGCTGCGGCCCGAGCTCGTCGATGACCCGCAGGCTCTCGGGCGAGCCGTAGTCGAGCACGATGAGGTCGGCCACCGCCGAGCCCGGGATGCCTGAGGAGACCGGCACCGTCTGGCGGCCGTCCGGGGCCGGCACCGAGCGGCCCAGGACGTTGTCTGCGTGGCCGTGGTAGGAACCGTGGAACATGACGATCTTCGTGCGTCCGGTGGCGTTGCGGGCGAGCCGGATCGCCGCACTGTTGGCCTCGGTGCCCGAGTTGGCGAAGGCGACCCGCTCCGTCCCGGTGATCTCGGCGAGCTTCAGGGCCGCTTCGCCGGTCTCGATGTTGCGCGGGCCGAGCTGCAGGCCGCGCGAGAGGTGCTCACGCACAGCCTCGGTGACGAAGGCGGGCTCGTGCCCGAAAAGCAGCGTGCCGAAGCCCATCGTGATGTCGACGTAGCTGTTGCCGTCGACGTCCTCGAGGCAGGAGCCGGCCGCGCGCCGACCCGCGATCGGGTACTGCATCTCCTTGGTCGCGCTGCGGAAACCGACGACCGCGCGGCTGTCGGCGAGCACGGAGCGGTAGCGCTGTGCCGCGTCCTTGGAGGACGGGGTCTTCGCGGTCAGGCTGCTGATGAGCCCGGCCACGTGCGCGCGCTGCGCCGCGTCGGCGGAACCGGCCATTCCGGACTCGCGCGCCACGCTGACCCGCGGGCCGTGCTCCTGCGGACGCGCCGAGCTCGCGGCCGGTGTGCCCGCGGCCGACGCGGGGGCTGGCGCCGCGCCCGTCACCTCGGCGAGCTGGGCGGAGATCTGCTTGCTCAGCGCGAGCATCCGCGCCGATGCGTCCTCAACGCTCACCGCGGCCTCCCGCAAGCTGAAGCGACACGAGCTGGGACAGCTGCTCCATCATCTGCAGCTGGACCTGCTGCAGCACCCTGACCTGCTCGGCGAGCGCCTCAAGACTCGGCGCCGCGGTCGGCGCCCCGGTCGGCGCCACTGCCGCCGGGCTTGCCGCGGTGGCCACCACCGTCGCGGGCGCGGGGATCGCCGGTGCCACCATCGCGGGCGCGGGGACCGCCGGTGCCGCCGATGGCGCGGGGACCGCCGGGGTGGCAGGCGTCGGAGCGGCAGCCGCCACCGGATCGGCCGCCTTCGCCGTGCCGCCGGAGCGCTTCGCGATCATCGCCGCGAGCAGCGCGGGCGAGCCGGCCTCCTCGAAAACCTCGCGCAGTCCCACCCGGACCGAGTACTCCTTCTCCAACTCGCGCACCATGCTGATCATCTGGAGCGAGTCGGCACCGAACTCGACGAACGCGACGCCCGGCTCGACCGCGGCGGGCTCGCAGCCGAAGTGGCGGACCGTCAGGTCGACGATCCGACCGAGCACCTGCTGCTCGTAAGTGGTGGCCGCACTGGTGCTGCTCATGCTGTTCCCTTCGGGCTGGGTGCCGGGCCGTGGTTCGAAGACGGACGGGTCCGGCAGCGGTCCGGTCCAGTAGGTTCGCTGCTGATAGGGGTAGCGGGGCAGTGGCACGCGGCCGCCGCCGCGTCCCGCGGTGAGGGCGTTCCAGTCGATGTCGGCCCCGACGCAGTAGAGCGCGCTCAACGACTCGAGCAGCGTCTCCGTCTCGCGCCCGCGCCGCTGCGTGGGCAGCAGGAGCGCGGACTCCTCGGGCAGAGCGCGGCGGGCGAGGCCGGTGAGGGTCGTTCCTGGACCGATCTCGACGACGGCGCCGACGTCGGCGAGCCCGGCCAGGACCAGGTCGAAGCGCACGGGCCGGCGGGTCTGGCGGACGAGGTAGTCGGCGTCGGGGCGCCAACCGGGCTCGCACACCGCGCCGTCCGGGCCGGCGACGAATCGGATGTCGAGCTCTGCCATGCTCGCCTCGGCGGCCTGGGCGCGCCACGCCTCGAGCGTCGGATCGAGAAGCCGGGAGTGGAAGGCACGGTCCACCGCGAGCGGCGCGTAGTCGACACCCCCGGCATCCAACAGCTCGCGCAGCTTGCGCACCGCCGGGGCGGACCCGGCGAGCACGTGGTTCGCAAGGCCGTTGACGGCGGCGAGGTCGAGGTCCGGCACCGAGGCGAGCAGTTCGTCGACGTCCGCGCGCTCCGCGAAGACCGCGACCATGCCGGCCTCGACACTCGCGTCGCGCATCAGCCGCCCGCGCTCCACGGTCAGGCCCATGCCTTCGGCCACGGTGAGTGCACCCGCCGCATACAGCGCCGCGTATTCACCGACGCTGTGGCCCGCGACCACGCGCGGCCGGACGCCCAGCGACTCCCACAGTGCGCACTGGGCGACCTGGTAAGCGAACAGCGCGGGCTGCGCGAGCTCGGTCGGCCACACGTCCGTGCCGTCCGGCGGCGCGTCGCCGCCGGTTCCGAGCATCGCGGGCAGCAACGAGGCGCCGGTCAGCTCCTGGTGATACCGATCGCAGTCCTCGAGCGTCGCGCGCACGATCGGGAAGTGATCCCAAAGTGCGCGCGCCATACCGCGATAGGCACTGCCCTGGCCCGAGAACACGAAGGCGATGCCACCCTCCCCGAGGGGTGCAACACCCTGCAGCGGACCGTCGGCCTTCTCCAACTGGGCAGCCACCTCGCCGAGGTCGCGGCCCAGCGCGACCGTCCGGTGCGCGTAGTGCGGCCGCCCGGCCGCCGCGCTGAGCGTCACGTCCCCCGCCTGCGCTCCGGCGTCGGAGCGCAGATGACTGAGGTAGCTCTCGCGCAGCTCTCCGAGCGCCTGCGGCGACTTCGCGGACATCGGCACGGGCGTCAACGGCAGCGGTGGCACCGTGGCGGTCGGACGGCGGCGCTCGGGTGCCTCCTCCACGATCAGGTGCACATTGGTCCCGCCGACCCCGAGGGCGTTGATCCCCGCGCGGCGCGGGCCGTCCCCGGCGGGCCACGGCCGCGCCTGCGCCGGGATGTCGAACGGGCTGCTCGTCAACGGCAGCAAGGGATTCGGCGAACTGAAGTTCGCCATCGGCGGGATGGTCCTGTTCTTGAGCACGAGGATCGTCTTGATCAGGCTCGCCAGGCCCGCGCAGGCGTCCAGGTGGCCGAGGTTGGCCTTGGTGGAGCCGAGCGCGCAGTAGCCGACCCGGTCGGTGTCCTCGCGGAACGCCGTCGTCAGGCCCTCGAACTCGATCGGGTCGCCCTTGAACGTGCCCGTGCCGTGCGACTCGAGGTAGCCGATCGACTCCGCGGAGACCCCGGCGGACGCGAGTGCGCGGCGGATCGTCCGCCGCTGCCCCTCCGCACTCGGCGCACTGTAACCGGCCTTGGACGCGCCGTCGTTGCCGATGCCGCTGCCGAGCAGCACGGCGTGAATCGTGTCGCCGTCGGCCAGTGCGTCATCGAGACGCTTGAGGATGACGGCCGCGACGCCGTTGCCGCCGACCGTCCCGTCGGCCGCCGCGTCGAAAGCGCGGCAGACGCCGGTGCGCGAGAGGATGGAACCCCTGACGTGCCTGAAGCCGAGGACCTGCGGGACGTGCACGGCAGCAGCCCCGGCCACGGCAACGTCCGTGTCCCCCGCGAGCAGCGACTGGCTTGCGATGTGAACCCCGGTCAGCGCCGTCGAGCACGCGCTCTGCACACCCAGCGAGGGGCCGGTCAGATCGAGCGCGAACGAGGTTCGGGTGGCGATGAAGTCGGGGTGGTTGCCGTTCGTGACCAGCGATCCGGAGACCCAGTCGGGCCAGCCCTCCGGAATCAGGTTACTGACCAAGTACGTCCGGTGCCCGTACAGGTGATAGCCGTGGCCCGCGAAGACGCCGACCCGCACGCCGTCCGGGACCGCCGCGTAGCCCGCGTCCTCGAGGGCGTGGTAGGCGACTTGGAGGAACAGCCGCTGCTGCGGATCTGTGGCACGCGCCGTGTTTCCGCTCATGCCGAAGAAGCCGGCGTCGAACTCCGCGATCCCCGGAATCAACGCGCTCGCGCCGATGAAGTCGGCCTCGCGGTACTCCTCGGGAGGCACCCCGGCTGCGGCGAGTTGTTCGTCGGTGAAGCGCTGCACGCTGCATACGCCGTCGCGGATGTTGCGCCAGTAGGAGAGCTCGTCGTCAGCACCGGGGAAGCGGAAGGCCATGCCGACGACCGCAATGCGCCGGTCCGTCATCTTATGTCCCCGCCCACTGTCGCCGCATCGAGCTCCGCGGCCGCCTTTTCGCTGCCGGACCTGCGCGCCTCGCGCCGCCTGGAGACGAGCACGTAGCTCAGGAACGCGACACCGCAGCCGATCGCGACGCCATGGGAGACGCCGACCACCCACAGCGGGCTGTGATGGTCGAGCAACAGGGCGCTGATCACCATGCCGGAGCCGAAGCCGAGGTTCTCGGCCATCGACGAGAAGCCGAAGACATAGCCGCGGTCGTCGTCGCTCACGGTCTGCAGGCGCGACGCGTACGCGTTGTCGGTGAATCCGTCCGCGAGTCCGGCACACAGCGCGACGACGATGCCCACGACCAGGGGCGGGCCGGTGAAGGCGAGGATGAACGAGGCGGACATCAGGATCGTGCCGACGGAGAAGGCGTTCTCGCCGATCGAGCGCCCGCTCTTCTTCAGATACCGGACCAGGCCGCGCTGCATCAGGATGTTGCCGACGGCCCAGATCGCCCAGAAGCGGCTGACGAACTCCGCGGGATGCGCCGGATTGAGTGCCGTCGAGTACACCGGCAGGCCGACGTTGTGCGAAGCCGAGCCCAGGCCGTCCACCGCACGGATCGCGATCATCACGAGGAGTACGGGGGTGGCGCGCAGGATCCGCAGCCCGATCATCGGCGAGATCGACCCGCCGCCTGCGGACGGCGCCCGGGACTCGGACATGCGCAGCTTCAGCGGCAACCGGGCCATGTTCGCGGCGGAGACGACGAAGGTGGCCGCGTCGATCGCGAACGCCGCCCGGAAGCCGAAGGCGGTCACCACGATGCCGGCCGAGGCGAATCCCGCCACCATCGCCAGCGAGCGTCCCGAGGTCAGCAGCCCGTTGGCACGTACCCGCTGGTCCTGCCCGACGATCACCGGGACGCTGCTGCGCAGCGAGACACTCGAGAGCGTCCCGCCGACCCCGGCGACCACGGCCACCACGTAGAGCAGGGCGGGCCGAGCACCTGCCGGCACCGTGAGCAGTGCCGTCAGTGCGACGGCCTGCGACAGGTCGCCGAAGATCATCACGTACTTGCGATTGAAGTGGGAGACAATCGAGCCGGACACGAAGCCCATGCAGAATGCGACGGTCAGGCGCACGGCCATAATGAGGCCGGTCTGCGCGGCGCTCCCGGTGGTGCTCAGTGCATAGAGATTGAGCGCCACGAGATTCAAATAGCTACCGTAGGCGGATATGGCGTTGCCCGCCACCAGATAGCGGAAGTTCTTGAAGCCGGAGGTCATGGGAAACGGATCCCTGTCATATGTGTGCAGGCCGGGCTGACCTGAAAGCATGCGAGCTTGTGGCTCTATGACATTGATTCGATGAATGCACTCGGGTGGAACGGACGGCCCGGGTCGCGAGCCCGGGAACGTCACTCAATGCGCCTCCCTGCGTACTCGACAGTGTGGCCGTCTTCGCGGGCCCCTTTGCAGGGGCTCGAAGATCCGAATATTCATACCGCACGGATATGCACTGCGGCAACCATTACTTCGAGCAACGCGGGTAAATACAGACATACGGGTCGGCGAGCTGCGTCGCGGTCGGACCCGGGAGGATTCTGGTGGCATATAGGCCGATTGGCCTCCTCCATTCCACTATCGCCTTCCTTGGGCCAATTTGCTGCGCCCTGGATCCGTCGCCTCGGTTTATGTGAGCGGTTTCGGGTGTTTATCTGAGCGATTTCCACTGGTGGGCCCGGGTGGATGCCGAGTGGCCGTCCCGCGAGGAGGGCACCCACCCGCCACACGCGCACGGGATGGAGGGGACCGACCGGACCCCGGAGCAGGCAGAATGGGCGGGTGACCCTGACTGATCTCATCCCCGCCGCGCCCCAGCCCGACGACCTCTTCACGGCATTCGCCGGGTGGGCCGAGGAGCGCGGGATCACCCTCTACCCCGCCCAGGAAGAGGCGCTGATCGAGATCGTCTCGGGCAACAACGTCATCCTCAACACCCCGACCGGCTCCGGAAAGAGCCTGGTCGCGGCCGGTGCGCACTTCGCCGCGCTGGCGAACGGGCAGCGGACCTTCTACACCGCGCCGATCAAGGCGCTGGTCTCGGAGAAGTTCTTCGACCTGGTCAAGATGTTCGGCACCGAGAAGGTCGGCATGATGACCGGCGACGCGTCGGTCAACCCGACCGCGCCGATCATCTGCTGCACCGCCGAGGTGCTGGCGTCCATCGCGCTGCGCGACGGCACAGAGGCGGACGTCCAGCAGGTCGTCATGGACGAGTTCCACTTCTACGCCGAGCCGGACCGCGGCTGGGCGTGGCAGGTGCCGCTGATCGAGCTGCCGCAGGCGCAGTTCCTGCTGATGTCGGCAACCCTCGGCGACGTGCGCCGGTTCGAGGCGGACCTCAAGCGCCGCACCGGCCGGGACACCACCACCGTCTCCTCGGCGACGCGGCCGGTCCCGCTCTTCTACGAGTACCAGCGCACTCCCATCCACGACACGCTGGAGGACCTGCTCAAGAGCGGTCAGGCGCCGGTCTATGTCGTGCACTTCACCCAGGCGCAGGCCGTGGAGCGCGCGCAGGCGCTGATGAGCATCAACATGTGCACCAAGGCGGAGAAGGACGCCATCGCCGCGCTGATCGGCAACTTCCGCTTCACCACCAAGTTCGGCCGCAACCTGTCGCGCTTCGTCCGCCACGGCATCGGCGTCCACCACGCGGGCATGCTGCCCAAGTACCGGCGCCTGGTGGAGCGGCTGGCGCAGGCCGGTCTGCTCAAGGTCATCTGCGGGACGGACACGCTCGGTGTCGGCGTCAACGTGCCGATCCGTACGGTGCTGTTCACCGCGCTGTCCAAGTACGACGGCCAGCGGGTGCGGATGCTGCGCGCCCGTGAGTTCCACCAGATCGCGGGCCGCGCCGGGCGCGCCGGGTTCGACACCGTGGGTACCGTCGTCGCCCAGGCGCCCGAGCACGTCATCGAGAACGAGCGGGCCGTCGCCAAGGCGGGCGACGACCCGAAGAAGAAGCGCAAGGTGGTCCGGAAGAAGGCCCCCGAGGGCTTCGTCTCCTGGGGCGAGGAGACGTTCACCAAGCTGATCGACGCCGCGCCGGAGCCGCTGGTCTCCCGGTTCAAGGTCAGCCACCTGATGCTGCTGTCCGTCATCAACCGTCCCGGCAACGCCTTCGAGGCGATGCGGCACCTGCTGACCGACAACGACGACGACCCGAAGACCCGTCGCCGCCACATCCGCGAGGCCATCGCCATCTACCGCTCGCTGGAGGCGGGCGGCGTCGTCGAGCGGCTGCCGCACCCCGACGAGACCGGCCGCATCGTCCGGCTGACGGTCGATCTGCAGGACGACTTCTCGCTCACCCAGCCGCTCTCCACCTTCGCGCTGGCCGCGTTCGAGCTGCTGGACCCGGCCTCCCCCAGCTACGCGCTGGACGTGCTCTCCGTCGTCGAATCCACGCTGGACGACCCGCGCCAGATCCTGCACGCGCAGGAGAACAAGGCGCGCGGCGAGGCCGTCGCGGAGATGAAGCGCGACGGCGTCGAGTACGAGGAGCGGATGGAGCGGCTCCAGGAGATCTCCTACCCCAAGCCGCTGGAGGAGCTGCTGGAGCACGCGTACGAGGTCTATCGGCGCTCGCACCCCTGGATCAGCGACCACCCGCTGCGCCCGAAGACCGTCGCCCGCGACCTCTACGAGCGCGCGATGACCTTCACCGACTACGTCGGCTTCTACGAACTCCCGCGCACCGAGGGCCTGGTGCTGCGCTACCTGGCCTCCGCGTACAAGGCGGTCGAGCACACCGTCCCTGACCACCTCAAGTCCGAGGACCTGCGCGACCTGATCTCCTGGCTGGGCGAGCTGGTCCGCCAGGTGGACTCCTCGCTCCTCGACGAGTGGGAGCAGCTCGCCAACCCCGAGGACGAGGAGGAGCTGGAGGTGTCGCTGGAGGAGCGGACCGCTCCCGTCACCGCCAACACGCGCGCCTTCCGGGTGCTGGTCCGCAACGCCCTCTTCCGCCGGGTCGAGCTCGCCGCGCTGGAGCACTACGACGCACTGGGCGAGCTCGACGCCGAGGACGGCGGCTGGGACGGCGACCGCTGGGCGGACGCGATGGACGCCTACTGGGACGAGCACGACGACCTGTTCACCGGCCCGAACGCGCGCGGACCGAAGATGCTCCTCATCGACGACGAGTCGGTCCAGGGGGCCTGGCTGGTCCGGCAGATCTTCGACGACCCGGCGGGCGACCACGACTGGGGCATCAGCGCCGAGGTCGACCTGCACTCCTCCGACGAGGAGGGGCGGGCCGTGCTCCGGGTCACCGAGGTCAGCCGCCTGGGCTGACCTGCCGGTCGGCGCTACTCCCACAACTCGACGCGATGCGCGCCGACGAGGGCCCCGATCCGGGCGAGCACCTCGTCGGCGGGCAGCGGGTCGATCCGGCGCCCGTCCCGCAGCCGCAGCGCGACGTGGTCGTCTGCCGCCTCCTTGGCGCCGATCACCGCCTGGTACGGCGCGAGCCGGGCCTCGCGGATCCGCGCGCCGAGGCTGCCGCGCTCCGGCCCGAGCAGCTCCACGCGCAGTCCCGCGTCCAGGCAGCGCGCCTCCAACGCCTCCGCCTGCGGCAGTTGGTCCTCGGCGACCGGCAGCACGGCGACCTGCACCGGCGCCAACCAGGCCGGGAACGCCCCGCCGTGCTGCTCGATCAGGTGCGCCACCGCCCGCTCGACGCTGCCGATGATCGCCCGGTGCACCATCACCGGGCGGTGCTTGGCCCCGTCCGCGCCGACATAGTGCAGGTCGAACCGCTCGGGCTGGTGGAAGTCCACCTGGACGGTGGAGAGGGTCGCCTCGCGGCCCGCGTTGTCGACGACCTGGACGTCGATCTTCGGGCCGTAGAAGGCGGCCTCGCCCTCGGCCTCCTCGTACGGGAGCCCGGAGCGGTCCAGCACCTCGCGCAGCAGCGCGGTCGACCGCTCCCACAACTCGGGCGCGGCCACGTACTTGCCGCCGGGGCCGGGCAGGGACAGCCGGTAGCGGCTCGGGGTGATGCCGAGTGCGGCATACGCGCGGCGGATCAGCTCCAGTGCGGCGGCGGCCTCGTCGGCGACCTGGTCCGGGGTGCAGAAGACGTGCCCGTCGTTGAGCTGGATCGCCCGCACCCGGGTCAGCCCGCGCAGCACCCCGGTCCGCTCGGACCGGAACATCGCCCCCAACTCGGCCAGCCGCAGCGGCAGTTCCCGGTAACTGCGGGAGCGGGACCCGAACATCAGCGCATGGTGCGGACAGAGACTCGGCCGCAGCACCAACTGCTCCTCGCCGTGCTGCCCGCCCAGCTCCATGGGCGCGAACATGTCGTCGCGGTAGTGCTGCCAGTGGCCGGAGATCTCGTACAACTCCCGCTTGCCCAGCACCGGCGAGTAGACGTGCCGGTACCCGGCCCGCCGCTCCACCTCGCGGATGTACTCCTCCAGGCTGTGCCGCACCGCCGCGCCGTCGGGCAGCCAGTACGGCAGCCCCGCCCCGATCAGCGGGTCGCTGTCGAACAGCCCGAGCTCACGCCCGAGCCGCCGGTGGTCGTGCTGGTGCAGCTGGTTCTCGTGCTGGTCGTTCGCGTCGTGCTCGCGCATCGCGCTCTCCTGATTCACGGGAGGAGCGAGTGCCCGGAACGCGCGAACGAACGCCGAAGCCCCGGGGCACTCGCCCCGGGGCTTCGGACTGACAGCGAAGATCAGCGCGCCGGGACGTGGTCCGGCGTCGTCGTCACGACTGCTGCAGCGCGCTTCATGCCTCCCACAGTAACGGAGGACTGGTCGGGCAAGGCAACTGAATATCCGGGGTCGTCGCCCCGCGAGAGCCGGACGAAGCGCAGCAACTCCCGCACGATCCCCGCGTTTCCCATCGCCCAGCCGTACTCCGGCTCCAGCAGACTCGGGTTCCGCCGGTGCTCGACGTTGGACCAGCGCGCGCCCGCGCCGTCGACCGTCGCCCGCCGGGCGAGATCGGTGACCAGCACGTCCGCGAACTCCGCGGCTTCCGCCCCGCCGCTCTCCGCCATCAGGTCGCAGGCCAACGCCAGGACCCCGGCGGTGCCGCAACAACGGCCGCTGTTGTCCCAGAAGCCGGGCCGGAGCCGGCGGGGCAGTCCCGAGTGGATGACGGTGTACCAGCAACGGTCGACCAGCGCCTGCCAGCCTCCGCCCGGGTCGACATCGCGCAGGATCCGGAACACCTGAGCGTCTCCCGCCGGGCCGTGGCACCAACCGAAGCTGTAGCGCTCGATCTTCTCCGGCGACGCCTGCGGATCGGAGTGCGGCACCAGGAACCCCCACGGCCCCGCCTCGTCACGCGCCACCACATCCGCCGCGCCCGCGCGGGCCAGCTCGACAAGGTCATCCCGCCCCGCCGCCCGACCGACCAAGGCCAGCGCGGCGACGATGCCCAACGTGCCGTGCGAGACGTGGTGCAGCCGTGACCCGGCCTCCCGGCGCTGCTCCCACTGGAGGCCGTACGTGGTCGGCTCGGCAGTCCGTGTATACGGCTCGACGGCGAGGAGTGCCAGTTCCTGGTCGCCGAGGGCCAGCGCACTCAGGGCGATCCCGGCGTTGCCGCTGAGCAGTTCGAGATACCGGCCCCAGCGGGTGCCGTCGAAGCCGGCACGGACCCGGTCCAGCGCGTGCCGCGCGGCGGCCGTGGACGCGGGATCGTCCAGTCGCTCGCCCACCGCGTGCAGGGCGAAGGCCATGCCGCTCAGGCCGAAGTGCAGACCGTGCAGCTCCCAGTCCGACGTCGCCGCCGCGATGCTGCGCGCGGCCCTCAGCGCGGCGTCGCCGTAAGAGCTGTCGCCGAAGTGCCGGTAAGCCTCGAGCAGCGCGACGACGATCCCGGAAGTCCCGCTGTAGAGGACCGGGTTGGGCTCCCTGTCGCTCGGCCGGGTGGTCCAGTGAAGCGTGCCGTCCCCGCCGTGCCGGGCGCTGCTCAGCAGCCAGGCGAGGCCCGCCTCAGCCAAGCGCTCCGGGTCCTGCGCACTGTCGGCCACCTTCATGCCCCTCCCCTTCACGCCCCCGGTCATGCCCCCGCCTTCGTCAGCGCCGCAGCAGGGTCACCCCGTCGTTGCTCCCCACCACCCGGTACCCGCGTGCCTCGTAGCCATGCAGGGCGGCGATCGCCGCCGCCGCGGAGCAGGGGGCCACCGCCTTGGAGTCCTTGGCGTCGACGACGACCCACTCCGGCGTGACGCCCTGGGCGGCGTCGAGGCAGGCCAGGGTGACCGTGTCGCGGGAGACGAGCTGCGCCGCCAGGCGGTTGCCCGCGCCGACGGTCGTGCCGGGCGGGATGCGGTGCAACAGGCGGTCGGCGGCGCGGACATGGGCGGTGGTGGTCCACTCGCCGCGGTGGGTCAGGTCCCAGAGCGGAAAGCACGGCAGCGTCGCCATGCTGAAGGCGGCGCTGAAGGCCAGCCCGCCGCGCACCACGCGCGGCGACAACCGGCCCCGGTCCAGCGCGTCGACGAGCGCCCCGAAGACGGTCGGCATCAGCACGGCGCTGTAGTGGTAGTGGAAGCCCCAGTAGTGCGCATTGCCGGAGGCGAAGCGCCACAGCAGCGTCGGCGCGCAGAGCAGTGCCAGCGGCGAGCGCAGCGCCAGGAACCCGGTCGGGGCGAGCAGCAACAGCACGGTCGCCCACTTGACGCCGGGCCAGGGCAGGTGGAGTAGCAGGCCGAACAGCGAACCGCCGCCGCCCGCCTGGGTGATGCCGCCGGTGGTGGCCGTGCCGCCGCCGACGATCTGCTGCCAGTAGTCGAAGCCGCCATGGGCGTTGAAGGCCGGGAGCACCAGCAGCACCTCCGCGCAGGTGCCGAGCGCCCCGGCGGCGGTGAGCCAGAGCCCCAGCCGACGCGGGCCGCGCAGCGCGACGAAGACGCCGATGGCGGCGACGGTCAGCCCCTGGTCCTCCTTGACCAGCAGGAGCGGCAGTGCCCACAACGCGGCAGCCCCCCACCGCCGTTCGCCCAGCGCCCGCACGGCGTACGCGATCAGCGGCACGGCGAAGGCGATCTCGTGGAAGTCGAAGTCGGCGGCCTGGACGATCCCCCAGGACACGCCCACCCCGCCGCCGACCACGGCGGCAGCGACGGGTCCGCGTACCCGCAGCGCCCATCCGGCCAGCGGCACGATCGCCAGCGCCAGCAGCACGCTCTGCGCCACCAGCAGCGTCACCGGGCTGGGGAACACCCGGTACAACGGCGCCAACACCGCGACCACCGGGCTGAAGTGGTCCCCGAGCTCGTCGAACCCGGTGCCCTTGAGCGGCACCATGGGCGCCTGGAAGTGCGCGTAGGCGCGGACCGTCTGCTCGAAGATGCCGAGGTCGTACCCGGCCGTCTGCTGTTGCTGGTGCCGACGGACGGCGAGCAGCGTGTAGAGGACGGCGAAGAGCGCCGCCGTCCCCCACGTCCACAGCCACGCGGGGACCCGCGCACGCGTGCGGGCAGGGTCGGGCGACGTGACCGCCGGGCGCGTGCGCTGCGCCGCGACGGCTGCGATCTCAGTCGTACCCACGCGCTCTGTCCCGCCCCGTCCGTCTGCAAACCAGTCCACCATAGAGCGGGCTCGGTGCAAGGAACGTGAGGCGAGGCCGACTCGTCCGAGGGACGACTAGACCACGCGTGCCAGGAACTAGACCGCCCGTGCCAGGAACAGGTCGGTGAACGAGGCCGCCTCCAGGCCGCCGCCGTTGGCGTCCAGCAACGCACGCACCGCGTCGAGCAGTTCCGCCCGGTCGGCCGGGGCCAGGATCTGCGTGCCGGAGTGGGTGGACAGCCGCTCCACCCACTGGTCGCTGGTGTGCCAGGAGACACCGTTGCGGAAGCGGACCGAGCGCTGGTCGGTGAAGCGCGCGTCCTCGCGGAACTCGAACCCCGCCCAGTCGTTGTCGGCCGTCGCCTCGATCTCGCCCGCGAACTCGGCGGCCCAGCCCGCGACATGGCGCATGCCCATGTCCCAGCGGTCGTCGAGGGCGGTCATCCGCTCGGCGAGGTCGCGGTCGACGATGCCGGTCAGGTTCCAGAACAGCGCGACCGCGCCGACCGGGGCCAGTGCGCGGTGGACGTGATCCCGGCGGGTCTCCCGGTCGAGCCAGTGCCAGGACTGGGCCGCGTAGACCAGGCCCGCACCGTGGTCCTGCGGCGCGGCGTCCTCGAAGCGGCCGATCCGCACCTCGACGCCGGGGCCGTCCACACCGGGGAGGGCGGCCGTGTTGCGCCGCAGCACCTCCGCCATTCGCGGGTCGGGCTCGACGGCGAGCACCGGCACGCCCCGTCCGGCGAAGGCGACGGTCGCCTTGCCCGTCCCCGCGCCGATCTCCACCGCACGGCGGTCTGCGGAAACGGAGCCCGCGAACTCCAGCACCGTGTCGATCAGCGTGTCCGGATAGTTGGGCCTGGCCGCGTCGTACGTCTCCGCCGTCGTGCCGAAGACCGTGCTGCGCTCGACCGTCATACAGCTCCTCCTGCGATGTTCGATGCGATGTCCAGTACCTCCACCGCGCCGCCCGGCACGGTGACGTGTCCCCCGCCCGGAGCCGGGACGGCGACCTCCGTGTCGGCGTGGTTGATCACGAACTCCCAGCCGCGCCCGTCCTCCGCCACGCGCCGGACCCGCTCGACGCCGTCCGGCAGCCCGCTCGGCGTCCGGACGCCCGCGTCGGCCAGCGCGGCGCGCAGCACCGCGTCGAGGGTGCCGGGGTCGGGCGCGGTCGCCACGTACCAGGCCGTGCCCTCGCCGTAGGCGTGCCGGGTGACAGCGGGACGACCAGCGACCGGGCCGTCGGCGTGCTGCAGCACGGCAGAGGCGCCGGTCAGCGTCAGGTCCTCGGCCCAGCGACCGGCCGTCCCGGGCGCTGCGGCGGCGCCGTCCAGCCGGGGCGGCGCGACCAGCTTGGTCCGCTCGTCCTTGCGCAGCGGCAGGAACTCCTCGCTCCGCACCCCCAGCACGTCGCGCAGCGCGCCCGGGTAGCCGCCCAGGTGGACCGCGTCGTTCTCGTCGACGATCCCGGTGAAGTAGCTGGTCAGCAGCGTGCCGCCGGAGCGGACCCAGGAGCGCAGCTGCTCGGCCCAGGCGGTCGGCGTGACGTACATCGACGGCGCGACGACCAGCCGGTAGCCGCTCAGGTCGGCCGTCGGGTGGACGAAGTCGACGGTCACCCCGGCGCGCCAGAGCCGCTCGTAGTAGGCGTCGATCCGTTCGCGGAAGCTGAGCTCGACGCTGGGCCGGTACTCCAGGTCCAGCGCCCAGAGCGACTCCCAGTCCCAGACGATCGCCGCCTCCGCCCGCACCCGGCTGCCGCACACCGGCGCGAGCTGCTGCAACCGGGTGCCGAGGTCGACGACCTCGCGCCAGATCCGGGTGTCGGTACCCGCGTGCGGGACCATGGCCGAGTGGTACTTCTCGGCCCCCGCGCGGGAGGCGCGCCACTGGAAGAACATCACCCCGTCCGCGCCCCGCGCCACGTGCGCCAGGCTGTTGCGGGCCATCTCGCCCGGCCGCTTGGCGATGTTGCGCTGCTGCCAGTTGACCGCCGAGGTGGAGTGCTCCATCAGCAGCCACGGCGCGCCGCCCGCCAGCGAGCGGGTCAGGTCGGCGGAGAGCGCCAGCCCGATCTGGTTGTCCGCGCGCTCGGCGGACGTGTAGTGGTCGGTCGCGACGACGTCGACCTCACGCGCCCAGGCCCACAGGTCCAGGTTGTCGGTGAGCCCGGCCATGAAGTTGGTGGTGATCGGCACGTCCGGATCGGCGGCCCGGACGATGTCCCGCTCGGCCCGGTAGCGCGCCAGCAGCGCGTCGGAGGAGAACCGGCGGAAGTCCAGCTGCTGGGTCGGGTTGACCGCGCTGGGCGCGGCGCGCGGCGCGTCGACCTCCTCGAACGAGCCGTAGCGCTGTCCCCAGAACGACGTGCCCCACGCCTCGTTGAGCGCGTCCACGGTCTTGTAGCGGTCGGTCAGCCACTCCTGGAACGCGGCGGCGCTGCGCTCGCAGTAGCAGCGCGCGACATGGCAGCCGTACTCGTTGTGGATGTGCCAGAGCACCACCGCCGGGTGACCGGCGTAGCGGGCGGCCAGCTCGCGGGTGATCCGCGCGCACGCCTCGGCGTACGCGGGCGAGCTCGGGCAGTAGGTCTGCCGGGCCCCGTAGCCGAGTACCCGCCCGTCGGCGGTGACCGGGCGGTCGTCCGGGTGGGCACGCTGGAACCAGGCGGGCGGCGCGGCGGTGGGCGTGGCCAGGTCCACGGCGATCCCGCCCGCGTGCAGGCCGTCGATCACCCGGTCCAGCCAGCCGAAGTCGAACTCGCCGGGCCGTGGCTCCAGCCGGGCCCAGGAGAAGATGCCGAGACTGACCAGGTTCACCCCGGCCTGGCGCATCAGCGCGACGTCCTCGGCCCACACCTCCTCGGGCCACTGCTCCGGGTTGTAGTCGCCGCCGTAGGCGATGCCGCCCAGACGCAGCCGCTGTGCCATGGATCACTCCTCGTCCGGTGCCGTCCGTGGAACCACTGTGGCCGTGCGCAGCCTCTCCCGTTCGACGCTCCTTCGGCAAGACCCCACACGGGTGCGAAGCCTCGTAGGCTCTTACGAAGGACACGCGATGCAGGACACGCGTAGCGAGCCTCGCGCAGAGAACCTCGCCTAGCGAACCTCACGCACGGAACCTGCAGCGAACGCCACCGAAAACCCGCACGGAAGATTGAAGGACCGCCCTGTGATCCCTGTGGTCATCGTCGACGACGAGACTCTCGTCCGCTCCGGCCTGAGCCTGATCGTCGGCTCGGCCCCGGACATCGAGGTCGTGGCCACCTGCGGCGGCGGCGACGCGGTGGCGACCGTGGCCCGGACGCGCCCGCAGGTGGTGCTGCTGGACGTGCGGATGCCCGACGTCGACGGCCTGACCGTGCTGCGCGGGCTGATGGAGCTGCCCGAGCCCCCGGCCGTGGCGATGCTGACCACCTTCGACACCGACGAGTACATCGGCACCGCGCTGCGCGGTGGCGCGGGCGGCTTCCTGCTCAAGGACACCGACCCGGAGCAGCTGGTCCACGCGGTCCGGGTGCTCGCCGCGGGCGGGCGGATCCTCTCCCCGACGGTGACCGACACGGTGATCGCCGGCTACCTCGACTCCGGCCCCGACAAGCAGACCGCTGCCCGGCTCGCCACCATGACCACCCGCGAGCTGGACGTGCTGGCGCTGCTGGGCGAGGGACTCTCCAACGCGGACATCGCGGCCCGGCTCTTCCTGAGCACCGGCACGGTCAAGGACCACATCAGCGCGATCCTGGCCAAGCTCGGTACCTCCAACCGGGTCCAGGCCGCGGTCTTCGCCCACCAGGCCGGTCTGCTCGCCGGGGACCACCAGTCTCCGGGCCAGACTCCGGGGCAGTCATCGGGCCAGACTCCCGGCTCCGGCAGGACCGAGAAGTGAGCTCCCTCGGCACGGCAGCCGCGCCGTCCGCGCTCAGGCGTCCCTGGTACCTCTCGCCGTGGGTGACCGTCCCCACCCCGGCACTGCTCGCGACGGTCGAGGCGTTCCTCGCCAACGACCTGGGTTCGACGGTCCAGATGACGACCTCGCTGCTGGCCGCCGCCGCGCTGCTGCTGCGCAGGCGCTGGCCGGTGTGGGTGCTGCTGGCGACGCTGCCGGGCCTCCAACTCAGCTACATCTGGCTGGCGCCGATGATCGCCGTCTACTCGGTCGCGGTGAAGTACTCGGTCGCGGTGAAGCACCGCAACCGCTGGCTGGTGGGCTACTGCGCGCTCCTGGTCTCGCTGGCGCAGTTCCTGCCGTGGCCCTGGTCCGACAACCTCCCCGGTTGGGACCGGACGACCGCGCTGGCCGTGATGTACGCGCTGCTGACCGGCGGCGCACCACTGGCCCTCGGCATGCTGGTCACCACCCGCCGGGAACTCGCCGTCCGCCTCGACGAGCTGACGCGTGGTCAGGCGCGCGAGCGGGACCTGCTGGCGCAGAGCGTGCTCTCCACGGAGCGGGCACGGCTCGCCCGGGAGATGCACGACGTGGTCTCGCACCAGGTCAGCCTGATCTCCATCCAAGCCGGCGCGCTGCAGATCCGCGCGGAGGACCCGGACGCGACCCGCGACACCGCCCGGACGATCCGTCAGCTCTCAGTCAAGACGCTGGAGGAGCTCCGCCAGATGGTCGGCGTCCTGCGGGCGGCCGGGGCGGGCCGCGAGGCACAGCAGCTCACCCCGCAGCCGACGCTGGCCGACCTCCCCCGTCTGGTCACCGGCTCGGGCCTGTCGGCGACGCTGGAGTGCGCGGTCACCGACGGCACGGTCCCCGAGCCGGTCGCACGAGCGGCGTACCGCACCGTCCAGGAGGCGCTGACGAACGTGCGGAAGCACGCCCCCGGCTCCACGGTCACCGTCCACGTCGCCCACGCGGAGCACGCGCACGGCGCGTTGCATGTGACGGTCACCAACGGCCCACGCGGGGAAGGCGCCGAGCCGTTGCTGCTGCCCAGCGGCGGCCACGGCCTGATCGGCCTGCGGGAACGCGCGCAGCAGTTGGGCGGAGTCCTCTTCGCGGAGCCCAGCCCGGACGGCGGCTTCACCGTGCAGGCCCGGCTCCCGACCGAGCGGCTGAGCCCCGCTGACACCTGAGGGGCGCGGGGCTCTGCTGATGTGCGGCTCCGCCGCGTGGGCGCGACAAGCCACCCACGAAGGTAGAGCCCCGAACGCGCAGGGCCATCCGCTCATCGGTGGTGACTCGCGCGCGCAGTTGATCGAGCAGAGCCCCGCGCCCCTGGTAGTGCAACTTCCCGCCGAAGCAAAGGCTAAGCCACGTGCTCCAGTTCACGCTCGTGCGTGGCCTGCGCCGTAGCAACACCCCGCCGACGCCCGCGCAGCAACGCGGGAAGCCGCGGCTGCGCGATGAAGCCCTCGACGCACGCGTTCGCCAGCGCGATCCGCGGAAGGTCGCGGCTGCGCTCGAACAGCACGTAGCGCGGCTCCCACTGCGGCCGGTACTTCGCGTTCGCCCGGTAGAGCGACTCGATCTGCCACCAGCGCGAGAAGAAGACCAGCACCGAGCGCCACGCCCGCAGGAAAGGTCCGGCACCCAACCTGCTTCCCCGCTCGAAGACCGCGCGGAAGACCGCGAAGTTCAGCGAGACCCGCTCGACCCCCACCTCCCGCGCGCGCTGGATCAGTTCGATGACCATGAACTCCATCAGCCCGTTGTCGGAGTCCCGGTCACGGCGCATCAGGTCCAGGGAGAGGCCGTGCTCGCCCCACGGGACGAAGCTGAGCAACGCCTTGAGCTCGCCCTCGCCGTCGCGGCACTCCAGCATGACGCACCGGCCGTCGTCCGGGTCGCCGAGCCGGCCCAGCGCCATGGACCAGCCGCGTTCCGTCGCGCCGTCGCGCCACTGGTCGGCGTGGTGGAGCATGGTCTCCATCTCCGCCTCGCCGATGTCCCCGTGGCGGCGGACGGCGACCGTGTAACCCGCCCGCGCGACGCGCTTGTGCGCCTGGCGGACGCCGCGCATCGCGCGGCCCTCCAGGCTGAACTCGGCGATCTCGACGATCGCCTCGTCGCCCAGCTCCAGCGCGTCCAGGCCGTGGCGGGCGTAGACGACGCCGCCCTCCTCGCTCGCGCCGGTGACCGCCGGGACCCAGGCGTGTTCGCGGGCCTGCTCCAGCCACTTCTCGATCGCGCCCGGCCAGGCCTCGACGTCGCCGATCGGGTCGCCGGAGGCCAGCGAGACGCCGCCGACGACGCGGTAGGTCACCGCGGCCTTGCCGCTCGGCGAGAAGATCACCGACTTGTCGCGCCGCAGCGCGAAGTAGCCGAGGGAGTCGCGGGCGCCGTGCTTGACCAGCAGCTCGCGCAGCCGCGTCTCGTCCTCGTGGCTGAGGTACTCCTTGCCCTTGGGGGCGCGGAAGAGCGCGTAGGTGACCAGCAGCAGCACGCCCACGCAGAGCACGTTGATCGTGACGTCGATCGCGCGCGGCATGCTGACCTCGAAGTACTGCGAGCCGTCCGCACCCAGCGTGATGGCGCGCAGCACCACGTACTCGGCGCGGTCGCCGATCGACGCCGCGCGTCCGGCCGTGGTGAGGCTGAGCAGGCCGGTGCCGACGAGCAGGGTGACCACGCCGCCGCCGATCAGCGTCCAGACGGCCAGCTTGGGGTTGGTCGCGTCGCCCTTGGCCTGGAACTCGGCGCGGCCGAGCAGCAGCGCGCCGACGAAGACGACCAGGACGGCCAGCGTGCCCCAGTTGAACCAGTGGTGGTCCACGCCGGGATGCTCCAGCAGCGCCAGCACGACCCCGGTCAGCAGCAGGCCGGAGAGGACCAGGTTGGCGATCCAGGCGGCGCGCTTGTGACGGTTCATCATGACCGCCATCAGCACCGCGAACGCGGCCGAGCTGAAGCCCGCAGTCAGCAGGTACGGGGTGTAGAGGTCACCGTGGTTGTGGTGCCGGACCTGCTCACGGAAGCTCAGCGAGACGGCGGCGAAGAGGTTCAGGCAGGCGACGATCCGCAGGTACCAGACGGCGGTGCGAGCGCTCACACGCTGCACCCGGGGTGCGGCGGCTCGGGAGATCAAGGCGGGCTCCGGGTTTCCGGGTGGGAGAAAGACGGTCGAGCGACCACTATCAGGATTCCGTAAGGATGCGTTCGACACGTCACCCCGAGGTGCAGTCCGGCCCCCCGCCGATCGGCGGGGGGCCGGTGACAATCGGCGGACGACCGCCGACCGGAACAGATCAGCGCAGCTCAGACTGGCTGCGGGGTGGTGTACTCGCGCCAGTCGGCAGGCTTCTGGCCGACGTTGAGCGTACGAAGTTTGGCCAGAACCGCCGGGTCCTGCGCCTCCAGCCACTGCACCAGCTGCCGGAAGGAGACGAGCCGGACGTCGGGCTTGCCCGCGATGTCGCGCAGGGCCTGCTCGACGGACTTCATGTAGATGCCGCCGTTCCAGCTCTCGAAGTGGTTGCCGATGAAGAACGGCGCCCGGTTGGTGGTGTACGCCCGGTTGAAGCCCGCCATGTAGGAGAGGTACGACTGCTGCTGCCAGTACGGACGCTTGGACGGATCACCGTTGGGCGTGCCGCCGGTCTGGTTGGCCAGCATGTTGTAGTCCATCGACAGCACCTGGAAGCTGTGCCCGGGGAACGGGATCGACTGCAGCGGGAAGTTCCACAACCCCTGCGCCGTCTTGCCCGGCCACATCTGCAGCCCACCCGGCGAACTCGCGTCGTACTTCCACCCCATGTCCGCGACCGTCGGCAGCAGCTGGTTCTGCCCCAGCAGACAGGGCGTCCGGCCGCCGATCAGCTCCTTGCGGTAGTCGAACGGCAACGGCTCCATGTCCGTGTACCCGGTGTTGGTCTTCCACTTCTCGACGAAGCCGATGGCCTGCTCCAGCTCGCTGCGCCACTGCGCCGGGGTCCAGGTGCCGACACCGGTGGCGGGGCTGCAGAAGTGGCCGTTGAAGTGGGTGCCGATCTCGTGGCCCTCCAGCCACGCCCCCCGCACCTGGTCCAGCGTCATCTTCACGTGGTCGTCGGCCAGGTAGCCGATGTCCGACGCGCCCGGCCGGTGGCCCGGCGGCAGGTAGAGGTCCTTCTTGCCCTCCGGCAGCACGTAGATCCCGGAGAGGAAGAACGACATCGTCGCCTTCACCTCCTGCGCCACTCCACGGAAGTGCGAGAACAGCTTCTTGCTGTCCTCACCCGCACCGTCCCAACTGAAGACCACGAACTGCGGCGGACGCTGGCCCGGCTGCAACTTTTCCGGCACCGGCTGGAACGGCTGCGGACCCGTGTCCGCCATCGAACCGTCACCGATCAAGGTCACCGGTCGCGCGCTCGCCGTAGGAGAGGAACTGGAGCCACCGACCGGCTGGCCGTCGCCGCTTCCCCCACCGCGATTCGCACTGCCGGAACCTCCGCACGCGGACACTCCCAGGGCAGTCGCGACCGCGACTCCCCCCGCGAGAACGTTCCGACGCGTGATGGCTCCCATAGCGATTTCCCCTACCTTCCGATCTGTACGGCTGTGCGAATCTTGGGACGCTTCGAGTGGTTCGAACGGTTCGCGGTGTTCGATCCGGATATAAGCAACCCTCACAGCATCGCTCACGCCGGGGCGTCTCCCGCTCACTGACCCACGGGCGATTCACTCGCCTGTGCGTGGCCGCGCGGCACTTCCCAGGAGACCGCCGAGAGAAACTCACCCGAACGTGTGTGACTGCTGTCCGGCAGCTAAGCTGCCACACAATCCGATGAGATCACCCGCCAACCGGCGGGCACCATCCGTCAGATGGCTGGATCTCCAGGCCCGGAGGGGGGTTCGGGCGTGTCGCTGGACTGGGGTACGAGTGCGAACGTGCTCACCGCGGCCGGCACGCTGGTGCTGGCCGTCGCAAGCTTCGCATCGATCCGCTCGGCAGACCGTGCGGCGCGCTCGGCCGAGCGCGCACTCCAGGTCTCGCTGCGCCCGGTGCTGGTGGGGGCCCGGCCGACCGACCCGGAGCAGAAGCTGATCTGGTCCGACGGCCATACCACCCATCTCTCCGGCAGCGGCGCCTACGCCCATCTCGGCGCGGAGGCAATCTACCTCGGCACCGCGCTGCGCAATCTCGGCCCCGGCCTCGGCATCGTCCACGGCTGGTCGCTGCCGACCGCCGACACCCCCGCACCGGCCGACGCCTTCCGTCGCCAGGGCCTGGACATGTACGTCGCCGCCGGCGACCACGGCACCTGGCACGCGGCCCTGCGCGACACGGACGACCCCACCTTCGCGACGCTCGCCGAGGCGGTCAAGAACCGGCAGCGCCTCAACATCGACCTCCTCTACGGCGACCACGAGGGCGGCCAGCGCACGGTCACCCGCCTCTCGCTGCTGCCACGCTCCAACACCGACGGCTGGGTCTGCCAGACCGTCCGCCACTGGAACCTGGACCGGCCCGACCCGCGCTGACGCCCAGTCAGCGCTCAGTCAGCCCGGCGCGGTGCCGTCGCGCCAGTGGCCACCACCCACACGCCCGTCCCCCAGAGGATCACCGCGCACGGCACACCCACTGAGGTGGCCATGGTCCCGGCCGAGGGGTGGGAAAGGGATCGGAGCAGCACGCCCGCGATCCCCGTGGCGACGAGCAGCGCGCCCGGAACACGGAGGCGGGGATCGCCGAAGACGGCGGCCAGCGGGACGAAGTGCGCACCAACGATCACGGCGACCAGCGCGGGCAGCAGCTCCGGCACTCCGCCGACGACGCACCCGGCCACGGCTCCGCCGATCAGCAGCCACTGGGCGCCGTTGATCAAGCCGAACGTCCGCCGCACCTGCGGAGACGCGAACTCCCCCGCCTCGTCAGGCAGTCGGCGACGGGCCGTCAGCATCAGCGCCAGCGCGACCGCGATGCCGACCGGCAGCGCGACGGCCACGGCGACCCCGCCGAGCCCCCACATCCACCAGCCGAACCCGAACAGGGCGTAGAAGCCCACCCCTGACTTGAACACAGCCGCCGCCCCCGCGTCGTGGTACCCGATACTGGTGGTCCGTCTGTCAGTCGGTGAGCATACGCAGCGCCTCCGCCGTGGCGAAGACGTCGTTGCGGCCTTCCTTGGCGTGCTCGACCAGATCCGCCATCGCGAAGGGGTTCGGCAGCGGCTTCACGCCGGCCATGGCCAGGTAGGAACGGGTGAGCGTGGCCGCGTAGAACTCGTTCATCGGGGAGTCGAGCGGCGGGCACACCGAGAGCGTGTGGAGCAGCGCCGCGGCGCGCCACTGGACGTCGCGCGGGGGCTCGTCGGCGACCAGGACGACGTCACTGGCGTGCCGGGCTATCGCCGCGCTGATCCCGGAGGGATCCCACACCGTCGGGTCGGACGGGAGGTGGTGCGCCAACACGTTCCAGGCCCAGGCCTCGTCGGCCTTCACGCCGTCGGACTTCACGCAGTCTTCTTCCCGCCGAACCGCTCCTGGAAGTACGCCCAGTTCTCCGAGGTGTTGAACTCCGCGGCAGCCTCCAGGAATCGCTGCCGGTCCGGGTCGAGCTCGCGCTTGGCCGCCTCGGTGACCAGCGCGGTGATGGTGGTGCCCTCCGCCGCCGCCCGCGCCGCCAACCGGGCGTGGAACTCCTCGTCCACCCGGATGGTGATGTGCTTCGACATGCTCGCTACGGTACAGCAGCCTTGCTGCACAGGGGAGTCCTGTCCTCGGGCCCGACTGGGGCCCGACTCGGGCCCGCCTGGGGCCTGCGTCGGGTCGGCAGGAGTCAGCAGGACCACACGGGATGAACCTGGACGAACCAGGACGACGTACGCGGACGGCCTGTGCCCC
The DNA here is from genome assembly GCF_041262485.1 of Streptacidiphilus sp. BW17. Taxonomy (NCBI): domain Bacteria; kingdom Bacillati; phylum Actinomycetota; class Actinomycetes; order Kitasatosporales; family Streptomycetaceae; genus Streptacidiphilus; species Streptacidiphilus sp. BW17. The sequence goes on from NZ_JBGCCR010000014.1 coordinate 71,882, forward strand.
CTCGGCTGAGGGGGCACAGGCCGTCCAGGTGGGTGGAGCGCGGTGTCAGTCCAGGAGTCGTGTCCGCCAGTCGGTGAGGCCCTCTGCCAGATCCCGGTCCTCGGGGGCCAGTCTGGGCAGGCAGCTGTCGATGTAGCAGAGGTAGAGGGGAATGAGCTCTGCCCGAAGCAGTTCGGTCAGGCGCTCGCCCGAGTCCGGCTCGCCGTGCCGTGCCCGCGTCGCGGCACGGACGAGTTCCGCAGCCACCGGCGCGGGCTGTGCGAGGTGGTGGCGGATGGCGTCGTCGGTGGATCCGAGATCGGCCGTGGCGACGGTGTAGAGGAACCTGACGGGGAGCAGGACCGCCTTGGTGAACCGTTTGATGTCGCCCGCCAGGCGCGCCGGGTTGTGGAACTCGGCCAGGACGGGGCCTGCCGCGAGCACCTCCAGCGCGAAGCGGATGCCGTCGGTCAGTAGCGCATCGGCGCCCGGGCGTGCCACGTCCCGGCGTACGTCCTCGCCCAGGAGCAGCAGGCCGCTCTTCGAGAGGTCGAACCGGTCGACGGCCGGGAATCTGCCGTCGTCCCCGTCCGCGCGCAGGGCCGGCAAGGAGCTCCAGAACACCGACAGGCGCTGGTAGGAGCTGTCCTTCTGCTGGAGGTCACGGGTGACCCGGCGGATGGTCTCGTCGTCGTCGGGGCGGCGGTCCGCCAGGACGAGTCCGAGGTCGATGTCACTGACGGCGGGTGCGAACCCTCCGTGCGCGAGGCTCCCCAGGGCGTAGGCAGCGACGAGGCGGTCGGCGAGGGTCTGCTGGAACACCCTCGCGCAGTCCTCGGCGATTCCTGTGGCGGAGCCGGAGTCGAGGGGCTCCCGAGGGAGGTCGCTCATGCTGCGCCGACCGTGTCGCGGCGTGCCAACTCGGCGATCCGGTCGGAGACCATGATGATGATCTGCCAGGCCTGGTCGAGGAGTTCGGTGACGTCGCCGAGCCGCCACTCCTGGCGCTCGGCGAGCAGGCGGTAGCCCATCTCGATGTGCTCTTCGTCCTCTTCGTCGTGCAGGGCGAAGTAGGTGTTGCCGGGGAAGGCCAGCGAACCGGCGTTGCTGAAGGCAAGGCTGCCGCACTCCAGCACGAGGTGGGCCAGGACGACACGCTGCAGTCCGGGCAGGGTGCGCAGTTGGTCCACGAACCAGGCGGCTCCGGCCTCGACGACCGGGTCCCAGTCGGCGGTCCGGCCGGTGTCGTGACTGTCCGCCAGGATCCCGTTGTGGCCGACCTCCTCCTGCTGGTGCTCAAGGGCGAGCTCTCTGAGCTGGGGGTCGGTCTCAAACTCGGCCCGGACACTGATCATCCGTTGGAACGCGTTCGACCACGGTGCCAGGTGGGCCAGTACGGCGTCCTTGGTGGCCGCCGGTGTCGTGGGGTCCTCCAGCAGAAGGATCAGGCTGCTCGCGCGGTAGGCGCGGACATGTTCTTCGTTTCTGTCGGCGACTGCCTGAAGGGGCGCGATCATGGTAGTCATGCGGACTCGACCTCCTGGAGGATTCCCCGGGACTGCTGTGACAGCGGACTGGGCTGGGCGGGAAGTGGGGCGTAGACCGGAAACCTGAAGTAGACGGACACGTCGCCGTCCTGGCCGCGCGAGCGGTAGCTGACCAGCTCCTGGAGGCCCCGGCTCCGGTTCAGCGGCCGTGGCGCCACGGCCTGGAGGAGGGCGTGGTGACGCTGCGGGTCGAGGCCCTCGTGCGCCATCAGCGCGCCGATCCTGCCCGCGGCCTCCTCGTCGGACGCGGTGAAACTCGACACCCGGAAGTAGGTGGTCGACTCGTCGGCGCGTGGGGCGTCCGCCCGGAAGGCCAGGCAGGTCAGCGGGGCGCTTCCGGCGGCGTCGGGAGCTCTGCCGAGCAGGGTACGGAAGGCCGAGCGGGCCCGGCCCGGGTCATTGGCCCGAGCGATCGAGGCCATCTGCTCCAGGACCGCGACGCTGCTGGTGTGGTTGCGGTAGTAGACCTTGGCCCGGGCCCGCCCGCTGCTCTCCAGGTCAAGTGCGAAGAACTCCAGTTCGCGCTCGACTCCGTCCGCCTGGGTCGCTCGGGCCACCTGTGCGCAGGTGTCGGCCCACGCGGTGCCCATCGCCAGGCGTTCCATCGCCTCACCGACCATGGCGTAACGTTCCTGCGGCGTCACGGCGTACAGCCCGAAATAGATCTTGTAGACCGGCGGGCGCTCCGGCAGCCAGGCCAGGGAGTGCCAGACGGGTACGGGCGCCGTCTCCTGGTCCGCGCGCGGCGCGAACACGTCGGCCACCTTGCCGTAGCGGTCGAGGCTCACCAGCGGCTCGCCGGCCAACTGGTCCGTCAGCTCCGCTGCGGCGGTCAGGTTGGAAGCCGCGGTGATGGGCCTTGCGGCGCCCAACGCCTCGAAGAGGATGCGAAGTTCCGGTCTCCCGTGGGACCACTTCACCGACATCTCGGCGGGGAAACCGTCGCCGGCGACGTACGAGGGGAACGGGCACGTCCGCCCGACGGGTATGTCGGCCCATGGCCGAAGAAGCTCACGGAGTTGGCCCCTCACCGGCCCGGTCATGGATGGCTGCAGGTCAAGCCCGTCACACATGTCGGACCAGCGTTCGCCGAGGAACTCCTCGATGGAACGCCCCTCACCCGAGAAGATGCTGTCCACTCACCCTTCCGTTCTCCCAAGCGCACCGCCCCCTCCCCTCCCGGTGATTGATCGACCGTCGCACGCGGGACGAAGCCCTCGGCTCTGGAGGATGAGCACAATCCCACGGGAGGTCAGCGCGATCATCTTCAGCAAACCCTGCAGGCATGCCCAACCGGAATGAGCGCAAAACGGATCATGTGTGCGACGTGGCGCACATGTGAACTGCCCTGCGGGACAACGGCGTCGGAGCCTAACATGAGATGATCTTGGTGGGTCGGCAGCGACTTTTCAGTGCCGGCGCCAGCGGATTTCGACCCCTCCGCGACGCCGCTGTCCACCCGCCGCCCACCCGCCGTCCAGCGGCGGGCCACACCCCCAACGACCGGCCCTGGAAGGGGAAGGGACGGTCCGTGAGCCGGTGATACGATCGCACCGCATTTGCGGAGCAGGTGGGTCCACCCCGCGTTCGTGCGGGGATGCAGCAGCCGGCCCTCTGACTAGTCTCGTCAGCTTTTGCTGACCCGCCGGCTTAGGAGCCACAGGCAGACATGGACGTTCGCTCTTCCGCCCCGGTTCCCCCGCCCGGGTGTCCGGCGCACGCCGTAGGCGGCCGAGTTCCGCTCTACGGGCCGGAGTTCGCGGCCGACCCGCAGGCCTACTACGCCTACCTGCGTCACTACGGGGCGGCCGCCCCGGTCGAGCTCGCCCCCGGCGTCGAGGCCACCCTGGTCACCGACTACCAGGCCGCCCTGCGCCTCTTGCAGGACCCGACGTCCTTCCGCAAGGACGCCCGCCGCTGGCGCGACTTCGCCGAGGGCAAGCTGCCCGCGGACAGCCCGGTCGTCCCGACGTTGGCCTACCGGCCCAACGCCATGTGCAGCGACGGTGCCGAGCACCTGAGGTTGCGTCAGGCGATCACCGACGCGATGTCCCGCATCGACACGCACCGCCTGGCCCGGAGCACCGAGCAGGTCTCGCGCTTCCTCATTGCCCAGTTCGGAGCACGCGGCTCCGCAGACCTGCTGAGCGACTACGCCAAGCAGGTCTCCCTGATGGTCTTCAACGAGCTGTTCGGCTGCCCCGCCGACATCGGCGACCGGGTGATGTTCGGCGTCTCCGGCATGTTCGAAGGCGTCAACGCCGAGCAGGCGGTGGGCGTGCTGTTCGGCGCCTGCGGCGAGCTCGTGGCGCTCAAGCGCAGCCGGCCCGGCGACGACGTCACCTCGTGGCTGCTGCAGCACCACGCGAAGCTGACGGACGAGGAGATGGTGTACCAGCTCGCGCTGCTGCTGGGAGCCGGTACCGAGCCGCTGCGCAACCTCATCGGGAACACCCTGCACCGGGTGCTCACCGACGACGGGTACGCCAACAAGGGCGGGCTGATCGACGAGGCGATCGACGACACGCTGTGGGAGAACCCGCCCATGGCCAACTTCGCGGCGCACTATCCGGCGAACGACATGGAGTTCGCCGGACAGCACTTCCGGGCCGGCGATCTCGTCCTGATCAGCCTCGCCGCCGCCAACACCGGCCCGGCCCTTGCCGCGGCGCGGCAGGCGGGCAGCCGGGCTCATCTGTCCTGGAGTGCCGGACCCCACGCCTGCCCGTCCAAGGAGCCGGCCCGTCAGATCGCGGTCACCGCGATCGAGTACCTGCTCAACCAGCTCCCCGACGTCGTGCTCGCCGTCCCCGAGGAGAGCCTGAGGTGGCGTCCGGGGCCGTTCAGCCGAGGTCTGGCGTCCCTTCCGGCTCGTTTCACGCCGGTCGAGATCGCGCGAGGGACCACCACTGCGCAGCGTCCGCGCTCGACCGAGCCGGTGGCCCCCGAGCCCGGCAAGGCCGAACGCGGAGGGCGCTGGAGTCAGTTCCTCAGCTGGATCAAGGGCTAGCCAGAGCCCGCCAGCGCCTGCCTGCCAGGGCCCGTGGTGAAACGAGTCGGCGCACGGCCCGTACGGATCAACCTGCTTGATCCGTACGGGCCGTGCGCCGTCGCTCGTTCCGCACCGCACCGCATCCGGGAGCCGCGAGCCCCCGAAGCGGCTGCCGGTCAGCGCCCCAGCTCCTCCGCGATCGCCGCGGCGAAGGAGTCGATGTCCTGCTCCGTGGTGTCGAAGGCGCACATCCAGCGCACCTCTCCGGTGTGCTCGTTCCAGAAGTAGAAGCGGAACCGCTTCTGCAGCCGCTCGCTCACCTCGCGCGGGAGGATCGCGAAGACCGCGTTGGCCTGCACGGGGCGGACCACGGTCACGCCGTCGATCGCGGCGACCGCCGTCTCCAGCCGCTTGGCCATGGCGTTGGCGTGCCCGGCGTTGCGCAGGTAGAGGTCGCCGGCCAGCAGCGCCTCGAACTGCACCGAGATGAACCGCATCTTGGACGCGAGCTGCATCGAGGTCTTGCGCAGGTACTGGATGTTCCTGACCGCGTCCGGGTTGAGCACCACGACGACCTCGCCGCCGAGCAGCCCGTTCTTGGTGCCGCCGAAGGAGAGCACGTCCACGCCGACGTCGGTGGTGAACTCGCGGAACGGCAGGCCCAGCGAGGCCGCCGCGTTGGACAGCCGGGACCCGTCGAGATGGACCAGCATCCCACGCTCGTGGGCGTGTTCGCAGATCGCGCGGATCTCGTCCGGGGTGTAGAGGGTGCCCAGCTCGGTGCTCTGGGTGATCGAGACTGCGAGCGGCTGCGCGCGGTGCTCGTCACCCCAGCCCCATGCCTGAAGGTCGATCAGCTCGGGGGTGAGCTTGCCGTCCGGCGTCGGCACGGTGAGGATCTTGATGCCGGCCATCTTCTCCGGCGCGCCGCCCTCGTCCACGTGGAAGTGGGCGGTCTCGGCGGCGACCACCGCGCCCCAGCGGGGCAGCAGCGCCTGCAGCGCGACGACGTTGGCGCCGGTCCCGTTGAATACCGGGAACGCCTGGGCGCGCTCACCGAAGTGCGCCTTGAAGACGTCCTGCAGGTGAGTGGTGTAGTCGTCCTCGCCGTAGGCGATCTGGTGGCCCTCGTTGGCCAGCGCTATCGCGGCGAGCACCTCCGGGTGCACACCCGCGTAGTTGTCGCTGGCGAAGCCGCGCACGGCGGGTTCGTGCCGACGGACGGCGTCGGTGCCGGTGCTGGTGGCGTTGCTGTTGTCGATCACTGGGGCGTCAGCCACAGGTGCGTTCCATTCACTTCGTCGGCGGGCCGGGCCCAGAGCGAGAGCACCTGCTCGGCGAGGTCGGCGGTCTCGGTGAACCCGGCGAACTTGGCGTTCGGCTTCTCGGCCCGCATCTCCGGGGAGACCAGGGCCTTCACCACCAGGATCGCAGCTGCGGCGGAGCTGTCCTTGAACGAGTCGGCCAGCGACAGCGTCCAGGTCTCGGCCGCGGCCTTGGCGGTCGCGTAGACGGCGTTGCCGCCGGTCGGCTTGTGCGCGGCGGCGGCCGAGATGATCGCGAACCGGCCGTTGTCGCTGCGCTTCAGCGCCTCGTGGAAACCGAGGCTGGTGTGCTGGAGGGTGCGCACCAGCATGTCGTGCATGAAGTCCCAGTCGGCGAGGTCGACGTCGCCGAAGGTCTTGGCACCGCGCCAGCCGCCGACCATGTGGATCAGCCCGTCGACCCGGCCGTACTCGGCCTCGACGTGCTCGGCCCAGTCGTGGGCGGCCTGCGGGTCGAGCAGGTCGACCACCTGACCGACCACGATCGCGCCGGGCACGGCGCGGCGGACGGAATCCATCAGCTCGTCGAGCTTCCGGGCGTCGATGTCGCCACAGGCGACGGTCGCCCCGGCCTGCGCCAGGCGCAGCACGGTCGCCCGCCCCGCCATCCCGGTCGCGCCGGCCACCGCGACGACGCGGCCCTTCAGGTCGACATTCTCTGCGTTGCTCACGCTGCATTCTCCACAACACTCGTGCCGGTCATGCCGGAGGTCGATGCGATGACGCCGGACAGCTTCTTGCTGAGCGCCTCGAAGAACATGCTGAGCGGGAACTCGTCCGGGAGCACCGCGTCGCACAGCGCCTTGTTGAGCGACTTGGCGTCGCTGTGCTCCTTGAAGGGCAGCGCGTCGGCGCCCTTGGCCCAGGTGGAGGCGGGGTGCGGGGTCAGGTACTGCGCGACCAGCTCGTAGGCGGCGAGCCAGTGGGCGGTCTTCGGGCGGTCGATGCCGTCGCGGTAGAGCTTCTCGATCTCACCGCACAGGTCGCTGGTGACCTGCGGGGCGCGCTGCCAGTCGATGTGCAGCTTGTTGTCGGTCCAGCGCAGCGCGTCGTGCTTGTGCAGGTACGCGAAGAGCAGCTGCCCGCCCAGGCCGTCGTAGTTGCGGACCCGGCCGCCGGAGACCGGGAAGCGGAACATCCGGTCGAAGAGGATCGCGTACTGCACGTTGCGGCCCTGCTCGTACCCCTCGGCCTCCAGCTGGACGGCGGCCTTGAAGGCGGTCAGGTCGCAGCGGAGCTCCTCCAGCCCGTACATCCAGAAGGGGGAGCGCTGCTTGATCATGAAGGGGTCGAACGGCAGGTCGCCGTGGCTGTGGGTGCGGTCGTGGACCAGGTCCCACAGGACGAAGGTCTGCTGCGCCAGCTCCTGGTCGGTGAGCAGCGCGGCAGCCTCCTCGGGGATCTCCAGGCCGAGGGTCTTCACGGCGGAGGTCGAGACCGCGCGGAAGCGGGCCGCCTCACGGTCGCAGAAGATGCCGCCCCAGGTGAAGCGCTCCGGCACCTCACGCACCGCGACCGTCTCCGGGAAGAGCACCGCGGAGTTGGTGTCGTACCCGGCGGTGAAGTCGACGAAGGTGATCGGCACGAACATCGGGTTGTCGTAGCGGGTGCGCTCCAGCTCGGACAGCCAGTCCGGCCAGACCACGTTGAGGAGCACCGCCTCGATGTTCCGGTTCGGGTTGCCGTTCTGCGTGTACATCGGGAAGACCACGAGGTGGGGCAGCCCGTCCACACGCTGGTCGGCAGGCTGGAAGGCCAGCAGCGAGTCGAGGAAGTCGGGCAGGGCGTAGCCGGACGCGGCCCAGCGCATCAAGTCGAGCACGACGGCGTCCAGGTACGCCTTGTCGTGCGGGAAGTGCGGGGCCAGCTCGCCTATCGACGCGGTGATGACCGACAGCTGCGTGTCTGCCTCGTCCTTGGTGGACGCGCCGTGCGAGTTGAGGTCGATCGAGCCGTCCTTCGACTGCAGCGGGCGGAGCGCCTCGACGGCGGCCTTGAGCCGCAGCCATGCCGGGTGCTGAGCCAGATTCACAGAGGCCGCAATGGAATTGCCTGCCATGGGGAGCGCTGACGAGAGATTTTCCATCACAACCCTGCCTGAACGAAAGAAAATGTGGTGGGCTCACCGTATATACAGAAGGTTCTGTCGTACAAGGGGCGCCCGCAACCGGAGGGGTGGCGCTGGTCACCGCGTCCACCATTCGAGACGGAACGGATGCGAAGATCCGGCTTCACCGTGCTGTGACAACTGATCGGTAAGCTCCGGGCCACTTGCCTTCCTCCCAGGAGTCACCGTGAACGCCCTGCTCAAGACCACTCGTCTGTTCAGCACCGTCGTCGGCGCAGCCGTCCTGGCGTTGGCCGGCTGCGCGCCGCAGTCCAGCTCCTCGGGTTCCGGCTCGGGTGCCTCGGCAGGCGCCTCCGCTGCGGCCGCCTCCTGCACCAAGGGCGCGCTGGCCACGATGACCTCGGGCAAGCTGACCATCGGCACCGACAACCCGGCCTACACGCCCTGGTTCGACAACAACGACCCGTCGGACGGCAAGGGCTTCGAGTCGGCGGTCGCCTACGCGGTCGCCCAGCAGCTCGGCTACGACAAGGGCAAGGTCGGCTGGACCGTGGCGCCGTTCAACAACGTGGTCACGCCGGGTCAGAAGAAGTTCGACTTCGACATCAACGAGGTCTCCGTCACCGACGAGCGCAAGCAGGCCGTCGACTTCTCCACCGGCTACTACGACGTCCGCCAGGCCGTGATCACCCTCAAGGGCTCGAAGTTCGCGAACGCCACCACCGTCGCCGGGCTCAAGGGCGCGAAGATCGGCGCACAGGTCGGGACCACCGGCCTGACGGTGGTGCAGAAGGTCATCGACCCGACCACCCAGCCGTCCGTCTACGACACCACGGACCTGCTGACGTCGGCGCTGAAGGACCACCAGATCGACGCGTTCGTCACCGACCTGCCGACCGCCTTCTACATCACCTCGGCGGAGTTGACGAACGCCACGGTCACCGGCCAGTTCCCGTCCGGCGCCGCCACCTCCGACGGCAAGCCGGAGCAGTTCGGCCTGGTCCTGCCCAAGGGCAGCGCGCTGACCTCCTGCGTCTCGCAGGCCGTCGACGCCCTCCAGGCCAACGGCACCCTGACCACCCTGGCCAAGCAGTGGCTGCCCGCTTCCGACACCGCGCCGGTTCTGAAGTGACGACGGATTCGGATTCCGAGATGCACGAGGGGACGGACGCCGCGGGCGCAGCGTCCGCCCCCTCGGCGTACGTCCCCTCCCGGCGGCGGTTGGACCGTGAGGCCTACCGCCGCTCGCGGGCGCGGCGATCCGCGCTGATCGCGGGCGGCAGCACGGTCGTCGTGGCGGCCGTGCTCGCCGTCGTCATCACCGGCTCCCCCGGGTGGCCGGTGACCAGGACGACCTTCTTCAGTGGCCACTACGCCCGTCAGGCCCTCTCTCCGGTGCTGCACGGCTTCGTGCTCAACCTGGAGCTGCTGGTGGTCTGCGGCCCGACCGTCCTGGTGCTCGGACTGCTGATCGCCGCACTGCGGACGCTGCGCGGACCGGTCTTCCTGCCGGTGCGACTGCTGGCCACGGCGTATGTGGACTTCTTCCGCGGCTTCCCGCTGATCATCCTGGTGCTGCTGGTGGTCTTCGGCGTCCCCGCACTGCAGTTGCAGGGCGTCACCAACGACCCGATCGTCCTCGGCGGCACGGCGCTGGTCATCAACTACTCCGCCTACCTGGCCGAGGTGTTCCGCGCCGGCATCGAGTCCGTCCACCCGAGCCAGCGTGCCGCCGCCCGGTCGCTCGGCCTCGGCTACGCTCAGACGATGCGGTTCGTGGTGCTGCCGCAGGCGGTCCGCCGGGTGGTCCCGGCGCTGGTCAACGACATGGCCTCGCTGCAGAAGGACACCGGCCTGGTCTACCTCGGCGGCGCGATCGACGCGGTCGCGGCGGCGCACATCATGGTCGCGAGCAGCTTCAACTACACGCCGCTGGTGCTGGCCGGGCTCGGCTTCGTCCTGCTGACCATCCCGATGACCCGCTACGCCGACTGGCTCACCCGCCGGATGGACAACCAGCGCGCCCAGGGAGGCGTCGTATGAGCATCCTGGCCCCGAGCACCTCGAACCCGGTGCTGCGCTTCGAGTCGGTGCGCAAGACCTTCGGTGAGCAGGTCATCCTTGACGGCGTGTCACTCGACGTGCCCGAGCACTCGGTGACCGTCCTCATCGGCGCCTCCGGCTCCGGCAAGTCGACGCTGCTGCGCTGCGCCAACCTGCTGGAGGTGGTCGACGACGGCGCGATCTGGCTCGACGCCCAGGAGATCACCGATCCCCGCGCCGACGCCGACGCGGTGCGCCGAAGGATCGGCGTCGTCTTCCAGGCCTACAACCTCTTCCCCCACCTCAGCGTCCTGGACAACATCACCCTCGCCCCGCGCCGGGTCCACCGCGTGCCCAAGGCGGCGGCGGAGGCCCGCGCGCTGGAACTGCTGGACCGGCTGGGTCTGGCGGCCAAGGCCAAGGAGTACCCGGACCGTCTCTCCGGCGGCCAGCAGCAGCGCGTCGCCCTGGTCCGCGCGATCGCGGGCGAGCCACGGCTGCTGCTGCTCGACGAGATCACCGCGGCCCTCGACCCGGAGCTGGTCGGCGAGGTGCTGGAGGTCGTCCGCGACCTCAAGGGCCAGGGCATGACCATGGTCCTGGCCACCCACGAGATGGCCTTCGCCCGCGACGTCGCCGACCAGGTCTGCTTCCTCGCCGACGGCGTCGTGCTGGAACGCGGCACCTCCGCCGAGGTCTTCGGCGATCCGCAGCACGAACGCACGCGGCGCTTCCTGACCCGTCTCCGCGAGTCGGGACGGCTGTAGTAACGGCTGTAACAGCAGACAGACACGTCAGCGGGGCCGGTCCTCCTGAGGAGGACCGGCCCCGCTGACGTTCAGTTCACGGCGGGGTGACCGGCCGTCAGATCCCGTGCTCGCCGACCGGGCCGACCTGCCAACCCTGCTCGGCGCAGTGGTCCAGCAGGCGCGGGAGCGCGGCGAGCGTCGCGGTCCAGGAGGCCGGGGCGCTGGTGCAGTCGGAGTCGTGGAGCAGGACGGTGCCGCCGCCGCGCAGGTTCCGGGTGACCGTCTGGTAGACGGAGGTGCCGGTCGCGCCGGCCCGCCAGTCCGCGCCCCACGAGGTCCACAGGACCGGGGTCATGCCCAGGCCGCGGGCGGTCGTCAGCGCGGAGGTGGTGGCGATGCCGTACGGCGGCCGGTACCAGCGCGGCGCGACGCCGGTCGCCTCGGTGACCAGGCCGTGGGCACGGGTCAGGTCGTCCTTGGTGGCACGCGGCGTGCGGACGACCATCGGACGGTGCAGGTAGCCGTGGACGGCGATCTCGTGGCCAGCCGCGACGATCTCCTTGCCGAGGCCCGGGTCGCGCTCCAGCATGAAGCCGAGCAGGAAGAAGGTCGCCTTGATGTCGCGCTTCTCCAGCAGTCGCAGGAAGCGCGGGGTCGAGATGGGGTCCGGGCCGTCGTCGAAGCTGAGGGCGACGTGGCCCGGGTCGCCGAGCCCCCCGTAACCGGGGAAGAACTTGGTGCGGAGCGGCTCGAAGGGCTGGATCGAGGTCAGCGCGGGCGCGGCGTGTGCCAGCGCCAGACCGCCGGCGATGCCGGCGACCGTCTTGACGGCACGGTTCATCGTGCGTTCTCCATCGAAGCGAGCGGGACGACCACGCCGGGGAGCTCCGCGGTGAGATGGGTGAGCCCGGCCGACTCCAGCAGCAGCTCGACCGCGTCGACGCCCCACGGCGCGGGGACGGCGGAATCGGACCGTATCGCCCGGTCCAGCAGCGGCGCCAGCTCGGCGTGGGTGCGCGCCCAGGGGGCCACGCCCGACTGGTCGAGCGCCGCCGCGTTGGTCAGGCCGTGGCCCGGGATGGAGCGGTAGGTGACGACGGGGATGCCGGAGGCGACAGCCTCCAGCACGGTGATGCCACCGGCGTTCTGGACCAGCACGTCGGCCGCGTGCATCAGGCTCGGCATGTCGTCGACCCAGCCCAGCGCGGTGACTCCGGCCTCCTCCAGCCGGGCGCGCAGCGTCTCGTTGCGCCCGCAGACGACAACGCAGGTCAGCCGCGGGTCGGCGGCCTCGACGTCGGCGACGGTGTGCTCCAGCTCGCCCGCACCCCAGGAGCCGCCGACCAGCAGCGCGATCTTCGCGTCGTGGGCCAGGCCCCAGCGCTGCCGGGCGGCGGCGCGGGAGGCCTTGGTGACCGGGGTGAAGCGGCGGTCCACCAGCGGGGTGACCACGTGGACGTCCTGGCACTCGGTGCCCTCGGCCTGCTCGGCCGGGACCGTGTGCACGGCGAGGTGGGAGTCGACGTCCGGCGACGCCCAGAGGCGGTGCACCGAGAAGTCGGTCAGGTAGGTGTGCACCCGCTGGCTGATCCGGCCGCGCTTGCGCAGCCGACCCAGCACCTGGCTGGCCAGCGGGTAGGTGGAGACGACGACCGCGGTGTCGTCCGGCAGCGCCCGCTTCATCGCCCGGCCGGCCAGCCAGGTGAACAGGGCCGCCTGGCCGTTCATCATCCGCGGGTTGTCCATGCCGCCGTAGAGCAGCTTCCAGGTCCACGGGGCCCGCTCGAGCATCGTGTGGTAGGTGCCGACGAAGATCTTGCCGGTGACGCCGGGCAGCAGGTCCAGGAAGTCGTGGCGGTCGACGTTCAGGCCGGCCTCGGCGAGCCGGGTCTCAAGCTCCTTCGCCACCGCGTCGTGTCCGGCTCCGACGCTCGCCGAAATGATCACCGCACGTGGCGGGCGGGCGTGCGTCAGGTCGGAACGGCGCTGCAGCGGCAGGCGGATGAGTCGGCCCATGATGTCGGCAGTCCCCGGATCGGATCGGTGATGAAAGCGGACTGTTCCAAGCTATTGATCGAAAGGCCGCAGGAAGAGCGCCCGCAGGATGATTGGCGTCCCCGCGATCCGTAGTCGCGTCGGGTACCCGGCACCGCCGCATACTCCATTTGGAGTACGTCGGCTGTCAGGGTCGGCCGTAAGGTGGAGACGCCGTGAACGCGGCGTTCACACCACTGGATCTGCCCCCGTGCGCCCCCATCGCGCCCTGTACTGCATCGATCACCCTGCGTCACAGTGTCCGAAGAACGGGTGGCGGGTCAGGGGGCGTGGATGCGGGACGCGGGCGTGCTCGGCTGGCTTCTGGTGCTGCTCTGCGGAGGCACCGGCCTCTACTGCGCCGCCCGCCTGTGCCTGCGCCGATCCGCGCCACGGGCGGACCGCGCGGCGGACGGCACCGAGGCGGTGATGAGCCTCGGCATGGCCGCGATGGCGGCCGGGGTGGCGGCCCCTACGGGCCTCTGGGTCGCCGTCTACGGGTCGGCCGCGCTCCTCTCGCTGGGCGCGGTGCTGCTCGCGACCGGTCACCGACTGCACCACGCGTACCACTGCCTCGGCCACGCGGCGATGGTGTACATGGCCGTCGCGATGAGCGGCAGCACGGTCAGTTCGGACGCGATGCCAGGTATGGCCGGAATGGCTGGGATGACCGGGATGGCTGACATGCCGCCGCGTGGGCTGCCCGCACTGACGGGGACTCTGCTGGTCGCGTTCCTGGCCCTCTCGCTCCTCTCGGGCCTGCGGCTGACCGCTCCCGCCACCGGCCACCGGGCCGGGTCGCTCTTCAGCGCCCCCGCCCTGCCGGACGCCTGTCGGGTGGTCATGGGTCTGTCGATGGCCACCATGCTGATGCTGCTCTGACCTGTTGGTGGCGCTCTGACGTGCGGGCGCTGCTCTGAACCGTCCGGAACGGAGCTGAACCGCCGACTCCGTGTCCTGCGTCACTGCTTTCGGCAAACGGATTCCGTGACGGGCGGATCCGCCATAGGTTGAGCGCGTACGCAGTGACGCGTGCGTCCCGTCCTGCCCTCGGAGGTGCCGCGCAGCGGTGGGAGCCTTGCCCGGACTTGTCGCGCTCGGCGCGCTGCTCGCTCTGCTGGGCCCGCGCGGGCTGGCCCGCGCCCGCTGGACGGAGCGGGAGCCGGTGGTCGGGCTGTGGGCGTGGCAGTGCGTGGTGGTCGGCGTACTGCTCTGCTGCGCGTGCGCGCTGGTGCTGACCGGCGCGGCGGCCTGGCCCGCCATCAGATCCTTTGTCTTCGCCGGGGCTCCGGCGGGTGTGGAGGAGGCGTACGGCTTCCCCCTGGCCCGCCCGTGGGCGATCGGGGCGGCCTTCGTCTTCGCCGTGGGCGGCGTGCGGACCGCGCTGGCCCTGGCCGTCGAGGTCTCCGGCTCCCGGGCGACCCGGCTGCGTCAACGGCAGCAGTTGAAGGCTCAGGCACCCGACCTGCATCCCGAGCTGAAGCAGTCCGCGCCCACCGACCCGCCCGTGCCGTGGAACCGCTCGGAGAAGCTGGTCGTGCTGGAGAGCGAGGAGCTCAAGGCCTGGTCGCTGCCCGGTCCGGTGCCCCGGGTGGTGGTCACCACGGCGGCGCTGCGACGGCTCAGCACCCGCGAGCTGGACGCGCTGCTCGCCCACGAGCACGGTCATGTCCGCGCCCGGCACCACTGGCTGCTGGGCTTCGCCGAGGCCCTCGCCTCCGGCTTCCCCGCGATACGGCTCTTCGGCCAGTTCCGGGACCAGGTGGGCCACCTCGTCGAGCTCGCGGCCGACGACTCCGCCGCGCGCCGCCACGGGCGGCTGGCCACGGCGATAGCGCTGGTCGAGCTCAATCCCGAGAGCACCTGCCCGCATCCGCTGGCCCAGATACCCGACCGGGTCGACCGCCTGCTGGCGGGTGGCACGCGCCTGCCCTGGCCCTCCCGGCTCGGACTGACGGTGGCCGCCGTGGCACTGGCGCTGACCCCGGTCGTCCTCACCTTCGCCCCTGGCCTGTCGGCGCTGGTCTGAGGCCCGACGTGCCCCCACCGCCGACCTAACCCTCCTGAAGTGGCGTAGTTCCCCAAGAAGCTGACGTACTTCCTGAAGAAGGTGGGAATGCGCTGAGTGCGGAGGTCGGTTCGGGAGCCCCGCGATACGCTTCCCGGGAGTGGCCCGTGATGGCACGTTAACTGTGGGGGAATCCCCGTGACGGTGTTTCTTCTCGGCGTGGGCGCAGCCTGTCTGCTGGGACTGGGTTTCGTCCTGCAGCAGCACGCGGCGCAGTCCGCCACGCGTGCCGACCTGATCTCCTACCGGCTACTGCTGCGCCTGGTGCGGTCGCGCGAGTGGCTGCTGGGCATCGTCTTCATGGTCTGCGGTCAGGTGCTCAGCGCGATGGCGCTCTCCGCCGGGCGGATCTCCCTGGTCGAGCCGCTGCTCTCGACCCAACTGCTCTTCGCCATGGCCCTGGCCCGACGGATCACCAGACAGACGTTGGGCGCCTCGGGTTGGGGTGGGGTGGTGCTGCTGGCGGTCGGCGTGACCGTCTTCATCCTCAGCGGCCAGCCCACCGGCGGCGGCGCCGAGATCGGCGCGCTGCGCCATTGGCTGGTCTTCGGCATCGTCGCCGGGCTCGCGCTGTTGCTGGTCTCGGTGGCCGGACGGCTGCCCCGGATCCGCCAGGCGACCTTGCTGGCACTCGCCGCCGGGCTCCTCTACGGCCTGCAGGACGCGCTCACCCGCACCGCCGAGCTGCGTCTCGATCAGGGCGGACTCGGCCTGCTGGTGACCGGCTGGCAGCCCTATGCCGTGCTGGCGATCGGCGTGGTCGGACTGGTCCTGGTGCAGAACGCGTTCGAGTCGGCGCCGCTGAAGATGTCCGCGCCCGCACTGACCGCGGCGCAGCCGCTGGCGGGCATCGCCTGCGGGGTCGGCTTCCTGGGCGACCAGCTCCAGCTCACGCCGGCCGCGCTGGCGGGCGAGGCCGCCGGGCTGCTCTGCATCGTGATCGGGGTGGTCGTCATCGGTCGCCACCCGGCGCTGCCGGACGCCCACCTCGAATCCGCCGCCCTGCGCGGCGCGGAGCCGGAGACCGTGCTGCGCTGACAGCCTGCCTCGCCGAGCCTGCCTCGCGGAGCCTGCTTCGCGCAGCTCAGCGCCCGTTTCGCCGGGCCGGTGGGACGCCCAGGTTCCGCGCGTATATTGGCGCCAAGCCAATGATTGGCCCACGGCCTAACGGCCCAAGGCAGTGCGGGAGCGCCATGTCACCACGTCGGGAAGCGGTCAACGAGGTCATGCGGGCGCGCTCGCGCGAGCGCATCATGCAGGCCACCGTGGAGCTGATCGACGAGCACGGCTTCAACCGGGTCACCCTCGGCGACATCGCCGAGCGTGCGCGGGTGGCCCGCGGGCTCGTCTCGTACTACTTCCCCGGCAAGCGGTTCCTGCTGCAGACCGCGATGCACCGGCACATGCACCTGACCCTGGCCGCCGCGCTGCGTCCGCTGGACGAGCCCGGCAACCCCGAGCACAGCGAGGACCCGGACGTCTGGCTGGCCACCACGATCGACGCGATCACCGGCCTGGCCCTGGACCAGCCCACGCTGATGCGGACGCACCTGGCGCTGATCCTGGCGCCCATCGACGGCCGCTTCGTCCAGGACGACGAGCAGCAGCAACTCGGCGCGCTGCTCCAAGAGGTGCTGCGGCGGCGCGGTTCGACCGACCCGGCCGCCGAGCACGCGGTGCTGCGCAGCGCGCTGATGGGCGCGTGCATCGGCCTGGTGCTCCCCGGCGCCGAGCTGCCGGGCGTCGTGATCCGCGCGGACCTCTTCGCCCGCTACGGCCTCGACCCGCGCCTCGGTCCGCGTGCAGGGGGCCCTGTCAGGCTTCCTTGAGCAGCCCGGTGAGCAGGTCCACCGTCTTCTCCGGCGTCAGGCTGTCGACACTGAGCCGCTCCATCACCTGGACGTAGGCGTCGACGTCGTCGCGCTTGTCCAGGTAGAGCGCGCTGGTCAGCTGCTCCAGGTAGACGACGTCGGGCAGGTCCTGCTCGGGGAAGCGGAGGATCGAGAACGCGCCCGTCTCGGCCGCGTGGCCGCCGAAGCGGAACGGCATCACCTGGAGCACCACGTTCGACAGCTCGGCCATCTCGATGAGCGCCTGGACCTGAGCCCGCATCACCTTCGGTCCCCCGATGGGGCGACGCAGCGCGGCCTCGTCGATCACGGCCCAGAGACGCGGCCCGGAGCCCTCGACGACCATCCGCTGACGGCGCATCCGGAGGTCGACCCGGTGGTCGATCTCCTCCTCCGCCATGTAGGGCCGGTTCAGGCCCATGATGGCGCGCGCGTAGTCGGCGGTCTGCAGCAGGCCAGGGATGAACTGCACCTCGTAGGTGCGGATCAGCGCGGCGGCCTCCTCCAACCCCACATAGGTCTGGAACCAGTTGGGCATGGCGTCGCTGAAGCTGTGCCACCAGCCGTTCTGGTTGGCCTCACGCACCAGCGTCAGCAGCTGACCGCGCTCGGACTCCTCGACCCCGTACAGGCTCAGCAGGTCCACGACGTCGCGCTCCTTGAAGCTGACGCGGCCCAACTCCATCCGGCTGATCTTCGACTCGGAGGCCCGGATCGTGTAGCCGGCGTCCTCGCGCGAGATGCCCTTGGCCTCGCGAAGACGGCGGAGTTGGGAGCCGAGGAGGATGCGGCGCACCATCGAACCGCCCCCCGGCTGAACCGTGGTCATTCCGTCGAACCTCCACCCGCTGGTAACACGCCACAGTCTGCCACTGTCAGGCACTGCCCGGGCGCGCATCGTGCCCGGTTGTCCATGCGCTGGTCAAGATGTCCGAGTCGCGACCCTCCATCACTGCGCAGCGCTACGACTACATTACTCGCTGCATGGGCAGATGCACGTGCATCTGCCCTAGGCGCGAATGCACGTGAATCCACTCTTGCATCTGACGTATGCGAAGAGGACCATGGGCATGTGCACCTGCACGCCCCCTGGCAATCCGCCGAGAATTCGCCCCGGCCGGCACCACCGGACGGGGCCGCGCCCGCATGGGAGGAGCTCTTGATGGGCCTGAGCCCGGCGGTGCTCGCGGACCGCGAAACCGTGGTGAGCTGCGCGCTCGCCCCTCGACGCGAATCCGTCCGTACAGCCAGGGAGTTCACCCGGCTCACCCTGAACCGCTGGGAGCTCGGCGACCTGTTCGACGACATCGCCCTGGTGGCAAGCGAGTTGGTGACCAACGCGCTGCGCTACGGCCTGCCGGCCCACGTGCCCGAGCCCCGCAGCGTCTGGGGAAGACGCGGCGCGGGCTCCAGCCCCATCGGTGACCGGATGGACCTGCGGGCCGAGGATGCGGTGGGCGGCGGCAGCTGCAGCACGGCGACGAACCAGCCGCTGATACGACTCAGCCTGGTGCGCAGCGACCCGCAGGTGGTCTGCGCGGTGACCGACCCGTGCGAGAACGGTCCGGTGCCGCGTGAGGCCGACTGGGTCGCCGAGTCCGGCCGGGGGCTGCATCTCGTCGAGTCCTTCAGTCAGTCCTGGGGCTGGCACCCCGTCACCGTCGGCAAGGTCGTCTGGGCCGTCTTCGAACTCCAGTCGCGCGGCTGAGCCTCCGGCCGCGGGTTGCCGAACACGCCTCACCTACAAGAGGCCTCCCCCGCAAGACGCTTCACACAAAAGACATGGCCCGGGAGCTACTCCCGGGCCATCCCCATAGGACACCTCTGGAACGTGCAGGACGGGGGTCAGGGCGCTCAGTCCACCAGGTGGTCGAACTCCCCGGCCTTCATACCGTGGAGCAGCGCGACGATCTCCGCCTTGGTGTAGATGAGGGCCGGGCCGTCCGGGAACCGCGAGTTGCGGACCGCGACGTCACCGCCCTCCAGGCGGGCCAGCTCGACGCAGTTGCCCTGCGAGTTGCTCATCCGGGCCTTCTGCCAGACCACTCCCTCGAGTTCCGTGGCGGCGATGCCGTTGTAGATGCGACGCATAGGTATCTCCCCGGGACGTGCGAGCGGTGCACCATGCAGCGTTCTCACTGCCGGTGATGATATCGCCAGTGCACGTGCACGTGCAGGTGCTTATGCGTGTGCACATGCGTTTACAGGAGGTGACTGCTTTCTTTACAGCGCGGGGAGTTGACCGCCCGAACCGGGCAAATCCGGGCGCATCGTCGTCGCTCTGGGCAACAAGCTCTCGCACAGTGCACACATATCGACCGACTTGATCAACAGCATGGAACTCCCCCGTGACACACAGTCAGTAACCACGTGCCCGTACGACCTGTGTGACGCTGCTCACGCGACTTCGGTTCGTTCGGGGCCTTACTCCCCGGTATAGGGCACCCGCCTCCCAGGGCGCGAACGGATGACCTACCATCGTCCCCCATGAGCACTGCCGCGACTCCAGGCACGCCGCTGCCTGTCCGTACGCCCACCGCCCGCGCGCGCGGACGCCACCGCCGTCCCGAGCGGCCCGAGATCCCCGCGAGCGCTTCCACGCTCGTGCTCGCCGTCCCGGCGCCGGCCAACCCGGACTCCCGGCGGCTGGCGGAGGAGATCGCCACGCTGATCCGCCTGGACCAGCCGGACGCGCAGGTCACCGCGGCCTATCTGACGGCCGCCAAGAACGTCGACGGCCTGGGCGACTGCCCGTCCGTCCAGGACGTGCTCAGCGCGGCGGTGGAGGCGGGCACGCCGCCGATCGTGGTTCCGCTCTCCCCCGGCCCCAGCGCCGAGCTGGACGCTGTGCTGGCCGGGTTCGAGTCCGTCCAGCGGACGGACTCGCTCGGCCCGCACCCGCTGCTCGCCGAGGCCGTCCACGTGCGCCTCAGTGAGGCCGGTCTGGCCCGCGCGGACCGCGCGCGTCTCTTCGCCATCAACACCTCCGCCGACGGCATCGTGCTGGCCGGCACGGGCGGCGCGGAGGCGCTGGAGCTGGCCGAGGTCACCGCGGTTCTGCTGGCTGCGCGCCTGGCCGTCCCGGTGGTGGCCGCGTCCCTCGACTCCGCGGAGTCGGTCGTGGCGGCGATGACCCACCTGCGTGAGACCGGCTGTGTGCAGCCGGCGCTGGCGCCGTACCTGCTGGGCCCGGAGGTCAACGCCGACCTGCTCAAGTCCCTTGCGGACGCGATCGACTGCCCGCTGGCCGAGCCGATCGGCACGTACCCTGCGGTGGCGCGACTGGCGCTGGGGCTGTACCTCGGTGCCCTGGGCATCGAGGCTGAGCTCTAGGAGCAACCATCAGGGGCGCGGGGCTCTGCTTGATTGACTGCGCGCGCGACAAGCCACCCACGGCAGATGGTCCCCAATGAACGGGGCCATCCGCACAGGGTGGTTTCTCGCGCCCCTAAAGAGTGCAACTTGCCCGCTCGCCCGACGGTTTACGCGACAGAGCCCGTCGAGCCGCGCACGACCAACTCCGGCTGGAAGACAAACTCCCCCCGCTGCGCGGGGTTTCCGCCGATCTCCTCCAGCAGGACGTTGACCGCCGCCGCGCCCATCGACTCGACCGGCTGGCGGATGGTGGTGAGTGGCGGGTCCGCGAAAGCGATCAGCGGGGAGTCGTCGAAGCCGACGACGGAGATGTCGCCCGGGACGGTGAGCCCCCTCGCCCGCGCTGCGCGGATCGCACCGAAGGCCATCAGGTCGCTGCCGCAGACGATCGCCGTACAGCCCTTGTCCAGCAGGACGTTGGCCGCCGCGTGGCCGCCCTCGACGGTGAAGAGGGAGTGCTGGATCAGCCCCCGGCCCTCCTCCTCGGAGAGGCCCAGGACCTCGCCCAGCGCGGCGGTGAAGCCCTCCTCCTTGCGCAGCACCGGGACGAAGCGGGAGGGACCCACGGCGAGCCCGATGCGTTCGTGGCCCAGCCCGGCCAGGTGGCGGACGGCCATCCACATCGCTGCCCGGTCGTCAGGAGAGATGAACGGCGCGCTGATCCGCTCGCTGTAGCCGTTGATCATCACGAACGGCACGCCCTGGCCCTGGAGCTTGTCGTAGCGCGTGGTGTCGGCCGTCGTGTCGGCGTGCAGGCCGGAGACGAAGACGATGCCGGTGACGCCGCGTTCGACGAGCATCTCCACCAACTCGTCCTCGGTGGAACCGCCGGGCGTCTGCGTGCAGAGCACCGGCGTGTAGCCGTAGCGGGTCAGCACCTGCTCGATCACCTGGGCCAACGCCGGGAAGATCGGGTTGCTGAGCTCGGGCGTGATCAGGCCGATCAGGCCCGCACTGCGCTGTCGCAGCCGGGTCGGACGCTCGTAGCCGAGCACGTCGAGGGCGGCCAGCACCGTCTGCCTGGTCGCCGCGGCGACGCCCGGCTTTCCGTTCAGCACTCGGGAGACGGTGGCCTCGCTGACCCCCGCCTGTGCCGCGATGTCGGCCAACCGCGCTGTGTTCACAGCACCAAAGCCTATTGCACGTACACACTTTCGCCTGCTGTTTGCCCGACGGCCGGACGATTCGGACAGTTCTTCAGGCGTACAGCTTCAGGCGTACAGCTTCAGGCGTGCAGCTTCAGGCGAACCGCCTCAGTCGAAGCGACAGAAGCAGCGCCACCAGCGCGGCCGCCGCGGGGACGTGGTACCCGGCTCCCGGAGCGAGGTGGTCGACCGTCCAACCGCCCGCCGCCGTACCCGCCGAGACGCCGATCAGCAGGCCGGTGGTGGTCAGCGTGAAGCCCTCCGTCAGCCGGTTCTCAGGGACGAGTTCGGCGACCAGGCCCATGCTGGTCGACATGGTCGGCGCGGTGGCGAACCCCGCGACGAGCAGGTTCAGCGCCACCTGCCAGAGGCTGCGGTCCAGCGGCAGCGGAGCCAGCGTCACCGTCATGGCGACCAGCGCCCAGCGCAGCCGGACCACCGCCGGGCCACGGGGCCGCCACAGGCCGAAGGCGATGCCGGACAGGCAGGAGCCGAGCGCGTAAGCGGCGAGCACCAGGCTGGCCTCGGCCTTGTGTCCGTGGGACTGGGCGAAGCCGACGGTGGTGATCTCCATGGTGCCGAAGACGCAGCCCGCCGCCATGAGCATCGGCACCAGCGCGGGCATCCCCGGAGCGCGCAGCGCGCCGCCGGGTCGGGTCCGGGCTGCCTCGTGGGTGCGTCCGGGCGGCGGTTCGGTGCGGCGCTGGGTGGCCAGGGCGAGGATGCCCGCCAGGCCCAGCAGAGAAGCCGTCAGATACGCGGTGAGCGGCGAGAAGGAGGTCGCCAGCGTCATGGCCGCGATGGGGCCGAGGACGTAGCAGAGCTCGTCCACCACACCCTCGTAGGCGTAGGCGGTGTGCAGCACCGCCTGGTTGCCCCGGTGCAGGAAGGACCAGCGGGCGCGCGCCAGCGAACCGGTGTTGGGGCCGACGCCGCTGAGCGCGGCGCAGGCGAGGTAGAGCCAGGTGGGCGCGTGGGCGCGCAGGGTGAGGACCAGTCCGAGGCCGCCGAGCGTGGCGAGCAGCACCGCCGGGACACTGACCCTGGCCTGCCCGTGACGGTCCACCAGCCGTGCCTGCCAGGGCCCGACGACGGCGATGGCCACCAGGACCGTCGCGCCGCCGAGCCCGGCCAGGCTGTAGGAGCCGTGCAGCGAGGTGACCAGCAGCGTCGCCGCCAGCGAGAACATCCCCACCGGGAACCGTGCCACCAGCACCGCCGCCGTGAACCCCTTCGCCCCGCGCGGAGCGAAGAGCGCGCGGTACGCCATCCCTCAGCCTCGTCCGCGCTGCCGCGCGCCCGGCGAACCGCATGCTCCCGTCGAACCCCGGACCACCAACTCGGGCTGGAAGACGAACTCGGCGCGGTGGACCGGGACCGCGTTGATCTCCTCCAGCAGGGCGTCGACCGCCGCCGCGCCCATCGCCTCGACGGGCTTGCGGATCGTGGTGAGCGGCGGGTCCGCGAAGGCGATCAGCGGAGAGTCGTCGAAGCCGACCACGGACACCTCGCCCGGCACGTCGAGTCCGCGTTGGCGGGCGGCGCGGATCGCGCCGAAGGCCATCAGGTCGCTGCCGCAGACGATCGCCGTACAACCCTTGTCCAGCAGTGTCCCGCCGGCGGCGTGACCGCCCTCGACGGTGAAGAGGGTGTGCTGGACCAACTCCTCGACCTCGGCGTCGGCGTACCCGAGCAGCTCGCGCACCGCCGCCGTGAAGCCCGTGAGCTTCCGTGCCACCGGCACGAACCGGGCCGGGCCCACGGCCAGGCCGACGCGCTGGTGGCCGAGTTCGGCCAGGTGCCGGACCGCCATCCACATCGCCGCGCGGTCGTCGGGCGAGACGAAGGACGCGTCGATCCGCTCGCTGAACCCGTCGATCAGCACGAACGGCACGCCGCGCCCGGCGAGTCGGGCGTAGCGCTCGTGGTCGGCGGTGGTGTCCGCGTGCAGGCCGGAGACGAAGACGATGCCGGTGACACCGCGGTCGACCAGCATGTCGACCAGTTCGTCCTCGGTCGAGCCGCCCGGGGTCTGGGTGCAGAGCAGCGGCGTGTAACCGTGACGGGTCAGCACCTGCTCGACGACCTGGGCCAGCGCCGGGAAGATCGGGTTGTTCAACTCCGGTGTGATCAGCCCGATCAGCCCGGCGCTGCGCTGCCGCAGCTTGACCGGGCGGTCGTAGCCGAGCACGTCCAGCGCCGCCAGCACCGTCTGCCGGGTGGTCGCCGAGACGCCCGGCTTGCCGTTGAGCACCCGGGAGACGGTCGCCTCGCTGACGCCCGCCTGGGCGGCGATGTCCGCCAGCCGGGCGGGCGGTGATGCCGGTCCGCCCTGTGACGGGAGGCTCATCGGTCCGTCCACCAGACGGTGGTGTCGGCAGCCACCTCGACAGTCCCACTGCCGGCGGTCCCGCTGCCGGCAGTCCCGCCGTCGAGCACCGGCTCCGCGCCCGAGGTGAGCAAGGGCCGCCCAGGCACGGGCAGCCGCACCGGCGCGGAGCCGGTGTTCGCGACGCAGGTGAATGCGCCGCGACGGAAGGCCAGCACGCCCTCGGGCGCGTCCAGCCAGTCCACGCCGTCGCCCGCGCCCAGCGCCGGGTGTTCGGCACGGATCGCGAGCGCGGAACGGTAGAGCTCCAACGTGGAGGTCGGGTCGCCGGTCTGCATCTCGACGCTCAACTCCGCCCACCCGGGCGGCTGCGGCAGCCAGCTGGGCCCGCCCTCGGCCGGCCCGAAGCCGAACGGCGCCGCCGTGCCGGACCACGGCAGCGGCACCCGGCAGCCGTCGCGGTAGCCGTCCTGGCCGTTCTGGCGGTGGAAGGACGGGTCCTGACGCACCTCGTCCGGCAGGTCGGTGACGTCGGGCAGGCCCAACTCCTCACCCTGGTACAGGTACGCGGACCCCGGCAGGGCCAGCATCAGCAACGTCGCGGCCCGCGCGCGGCGCAGCCCGAGCTCACGGTCGCCGGGCGTGCGGATCTGGGTGCTGGTGGACGGCTCGTTGGCGAACCGGGTGGCGTGGCGGGTGACGTCGTGGTTGGAGAGCACCCAGGTGGCGGGCGCGCCGACCGGACGCATCGCGTCCAGGGTCAGGTCGACCACCTCGCGCAGCGCCTCGGCCTCCCACGGGGTGGCCAGGTACTGGAAGTTGAAGGCCTGGTGCAGCTCGTCCTCGCGGACGTACTCGGCGGTGCGGGCCACGGTCGGGGTCCACGCCTCGGCGACGAAGATCCGGTCGTCGCCGTACTCACCGCCCGAGTACTCGGCGAGGATCGGCCGCCAGGAGCGGTAGATCTCGTGGACGCCGTCCTGGTCGAAGAAGGGCATCGCGTCGTGGCCGAGCAGCTTGAGCTGGTCGTGCACGCCGAGGTCGGGCAGGCCGGGGGCCTTGACCAGGCCGTGGGCGACATCGATCCGGAAGCCGTCGACGCCGAGGTCCAGCCAGAACCGCAGGATGGAGCGGAACTCGTCGGCGACGGCCGGGTGGTCCCAGTCGAAGTCCGGCTGCTCGGGCGCGAAGAGGTGCAGGTACCACTCTCCCGGGGTGCCGTCCGGCTCGGTGACCCGGGTCCAGGCCGGGCCGCCGAAGATGGACTCCCAGTCGTTGGGCGGCAGTTCGCCGTTCTCGCCCTTTCCGGGCCGGAAGTGGAAGCGGCGGCGCAGCGCCGAGCCGGGGCCCTCGCGCAGCGCCTGCTGGAACCACTCGTGCTGGTCCGAGCAGTGGTTGGGCACGATGTCGAAGATGACCCGCAGGCCGAGCGCGTGCGCGTCCTCGATCAGGCCTGCCGCGTCGGCGAGTTCGCCGAACATGGGGTCCACCCGGCGGTAGTCGGAGACGTCGTAGCCCGCGTCGGCCTGCGGCGAGGCGTAGAACGGAGAGAGCCAGACCGCGTCCACGCCCAGGTCGCGCAGGTAGGGCAGGCGCGCGCGGACGCCCGCCAGGTCGCCCATGCCGTCGCCGTTCGCGTCGGCGAAGCTACGCGGATAGACCTGGTAGATCACCGCCTCACGCCACCAGTCGGCTCTCCGCCGCGCGTCGGGCTCGCCTTCACCACTGAGCGCGGGACGGACCGGGACGACGAGATGCTGGGTCATGGATTCCCTTGGAAGCGAGAGAACTTCGACTGAACTGCGAGAGGTGGTGTGGAACGGGAGGCGCGGACTCGGTCAGCCCTTGGTGCCGCCCGCGGTGAGCCCGGCGACCAGGTTCTTCTGCACCAGGTAGAAGACGATCGCCGCCGGAATGGCGATCAGCACGCCGGTGGCCGCCAGGTAGTTCCACTGCGAGTTGTACTGGCTGACGAACTGCTGCATGCCGACGGCGAGGGTGTACTTGTCCGACGACAGCAGGAAGTAGGAGGCGAAGGCGACCTCGCCCCACGCGGTGATGAAGGAGTAGAAGGCCGCCACCGCCAGGCCCGGCCTGGCCAGCGGCAGGATCAGCCGCCAGAAGGTGCCGAAGGGGCTGAGCCCGTCGATCCGGCCCGCTTCGTCGATCTCCACCGGGATGGTGTCGAAGTACCCCTTCATCAGCCAGGCGACGTAGGGGACGGTGGTGGTGCAGTAGACCAGGATCAGGCCCTGGTAGGTGTCCAGCAGCTTGGTGTCGGCCAGGATCTTGTAGAGCGGCACCAGCAGCACGGCCACCGGGAACATCTGGGTCAGCAGGAACGAGTACATCAGCACGCCGCGCCCGAGGAACCGCATCCGCGAGACCGCGTAACCCGCGCTGGCGGCGAGCAGCACACCGAACACCATGGTCCCCGCCGCCACGATCGCGGAGTTGGCGAACCAGGTGAAGAAGTCGGTGTGGCCCAGCACGTAGCTGTAGTTGGAGAGCGACGCACGCCCGAGGATGTGCTGCGGGTGCTGGTAGTCGTACTGCCCGGGGCCGAGCGAGACGTAGACGACCCAGGCCACCGGGAAGGCCGCTACGAACGCCGCCACGGCGAGGACCGAGTGGAGTCCGAGGGAGGCGAGCGGGCTGCGCTCGCCTCGACGACGGGGCTTGGTCATGCTGCGTCTCCCTGCATGCGGCGGATCCAGCGCCGGTAGAACTCGGTGAAGACGACCAGGACGGAGAGGCAGAGCACGCCGACCGTCGCGGCGCGTGCGTAGTCCATCGGCTCCTGGCCGAAGAAGAGGCGGAACGAGTAGGTCACCAGGATCTGCACGCTGTCGCTGTTGGTGGTGCCGAACAGCAGGTAGATCACGTTGAACTGGTTGAAGGTCCAGATGATGCCGAGCAGCACCAGGGTGCTGCTGACCGGTCGCAGGCCCGGCAGGGTGACGTTGCGGAACCGCTGCCAGGCGGTCGCGCCGTCCATCTCGGCGGCCTCGTAGAGCTCGCCCGGAATGGCCTGCAGGCCGCCCAGCATCGAGACCATCATGAACGGCACGCCCACCCAGACGTTGACCGCGATCGCGGCCACCCGCTGCCACAGCGGGTCGCTGAGCCACTGCACATGACCGATGCCGACCAGACCGAGGAGGCTGTTGACCAGCCCGTCGTCGGCCAGCAGCAGCCGCCAGGAGAAGATGGTGACGAAGGTCGGCACCGCCCACGGCAGGATCAGCAGCATCCGGTACGCGGTCCGGCCGCGCACCTTGCGGTTGAGCAGCACGGCCAGCCCGAGGCCCAGCGAGATGGTGAGGACGACACAGCTGACGGTCCAGACGATGGTCCACCCGAAGTGCGGCCAGAACTGGTTGTCCGGCCCCGACAGGATGTCGATGTACGTCTTCAGCCCCACCCAGCTGAAGGTGTCCGGGATGTGGTTGACCCCGATGGTGTGCCCGACGTTGAGGCTGGTCGCGTCCGTGAAGGTGTACATCACGCCCAGCACCAGCGGATAGCCGACGAGCACGCCGAGCACCACGACGACCGGGGCGCACATCGCCCAGGCGTACCAGAACTGGTCGTACGACTGCCGGATCCGGCGGAACGGCCCTGGGCGTCGCGCCTCGGCCCGGCCCACCGGATCCGGTGGCGCGGCCTTGGCGGGTGCTGCCACGGTCATGCTGACACCTCTTCAGACACTGCTGCTACCTGCTACTACCTGGGAAGGGAACTGCGACCGACCGGCCGCCCGCAACGCCGTGGAACCCTCCGTCCACGGCGCCGTGACGGCCGGCCGGGGTCTGGTCACCGGGTACGAGTCACCCGGATCTGCTCACCGGGTTCGAGTCACCGGCGTCCGGTCACTGCGCGGCGTAGTCGGGGAGTTCCTTCTGCGCCTGGATGGTGACGTTGTTCATCCCGGTCTGCACGCTCTCCTGGTTGAGCAGGATCTTGGTGAGGTCGGTCTGGAAGGTGTTGTAGAGGTCGCTGTACTGGACCAGCGGCGGACGCGGCACACCGGCGGACAGCACCGCCTGGAAGTCGGCGATCCCGGGGTTGGCGGTGACGGCCGAGGTGTAGGCGTCGCTGCGGGTCGGCAGCGTGGAGTTCTTGGTGGCGATGGTCTGCTGCGAGGCGGCAGAGGTCATGAAGGCGATGAACTTCTCGGAGGCGGCCTGGTGCGCGGCGTCCGAACCGGCGTAGGCGACCAGGTTGGCGCCGCCGATCGGCGCGCCCGCCTTGCCGGCCGACCCGGCCGGGACCACCGCGACCCCGAGGTTGGACGCGCTGGCGAAGGCGGAGCCCTTCAGCACGTTGGTGGTCTCCCACGGGCCCTGGATGATCGAGGCGACCTTGCCGCTCTCGAAGGCGTCCATGATGTTGGCGTAGCCGTTGGCGGTGGTGTCCAGCTTGCTCACACCCGGAGCGGCGAGCAGGTTCTTGAGGGTGGTGATCGCCTTGATCGCGGGGGCGGAGTTGAACTCCAGCTTCTTCGCGCTCAGGTCCACCATGTCGGTGCCCTCGCCGTAGAGGAACGGCATGGCGTAGTAGGAGGCCGGGTTGAAGGCGAAGCCGTCGACGCCGTCCTTCGTCTTGACCGCCGCGGCGTCGGCCGTGAGCTGGGCCCAGCTGGTCGGCGCGGCGGTGATGCCGGCCTTGGTGAAGAGCTGCTTGTTGTACATCAGCGCCAAGGTGTCGGTCACCTCGGGCATGCCGTAGAGCTTGCCCTGGTAGGTGGCCTGCTGGACCAGCTGCTGCTCGAACTTGGCCTTGTCGGCGGAGGCGGGGGTCCCGTCCAGCGGGACCAGGTAGCCCTGCTGGGCGAAGCCCGCGACCCAGCCGACGTCGGAGCGGAGCACGTCCGGCGCGCCCTTGCCGGCGGCTGCCGCGGCAGTGAACTTGGTCTGCGCGGTCGCGAAGGGGACGTTGACGTAGTCCACCTTGATGCTCGGGTTCGCGGCCTCGAACTGCGCGACCAGGGCCTTGTAGGTCGGCGCCTCGTTGGTGGCGTCGGAGGTGTCCCACCACGTGATGGTCACCGGACCCGCGTTGGCGGAGGCGCCGCCGGAGCTGCTGCCAGAGGAACCGCAAGCGCTTGCAGAAACCGCTATCGCCGTCGCCAGAACGGCCGCCGCAATGCCACGACGCATCGATGGACTCCTTCGGGGGTGGGTGCCCGGGTCGCACAGCCGCCGGGCTTGGGGAGGAACGTAACAGCGATGCAATCGGCTTGGAAAGCCCTTGCAGCAACTTTCTGCAAGGGCGCCGGATCGTTACCCCCGCGTGTCCGTCAGATGTCCGACCGGGTCCCACTTTCGGGCAGCAGTCGCTCCAGCCACTCGACGAAGTGCAACGCGCGGCGGCCGTCGGCGAGCTGCGCGATCTGGGTCCGGCAGCTGAAGCCGTCCGCCAGCACGGTCGCGTCCGGCTCGGCCCGCAGCGCGGGCAGCAGCACCCGCTCGGCGGCCGCGACGGACACCGTGTGATGTCCAGGCTCGAAACCGAAGTCTCCCGCCAACCCGCAGCAGGACGGCGGCAGTTGGCGCAGGGTGAGCCCGAGACGGGCGGCGAGGCGCCGGTCGGCGTCGGTACCGAGGACGGCGTGCTGGTGGCAGTGCGTCTGCACCAACGCGCTCGGCCGGTCCGCGAGCGGCCGGCCCGCGAGCGTCAGGGAGTCGAGCAGCTCGGGCCGACGGTCCAGCTGCTCGTTCAGCAGCTCCGCGAACGTCCGCACCCGGTCGGCCAGTCGAGAGTGCGGCCCGCGCAGTTCGGCCGCGCAGCTCGGCTCCGCCACCACGATCGGCAGCTCCGGATCGGCGTCCAGCAGCGGCGCGAGCGTGCGCAGGGTGCGGTTGCGGGTGCGACGGGCCGCGTCGAGACGTCCGGTGGTGGCCTCCGTCAGCCCGCAGCAGACGGGTCCTTCGGGCAGCACCGGCCGAAACCCGAACCGGCGCAGCACCGTTGCGGCGGCGTGCAACACCTCGGGCTGCAAGTGGTTGCCGAAAGTGTCGGGCCAGAGCAGCACCGGCCGACCACCCGAACCCGTGTCTGCCACGCCCTCGGTGAAGGCGCGCGCGGGGATCGGCGGCAGCGGGCGCTGCGGAGTGGTCCCGGCCAGCCGTGCCAGCAGCGGCCCGAAGCGGCTCCGTGCCAGCGCGCCGACCGGCCGGGCCAGCCGAAGTGCGCGCAGAAGCCGCAGGTTGCGCGGCAGTCCGCCCAGCGTCCAGTGGATCCTGGGTCGCAGCCGGTGCCGGTAGAAGCGGTGCAGGAACTCGGACTTGTACGTCGCCATGTCGACATGCACCGGGCAGTCGCTGGCGCAGGCCCTGCACGCCAGGCACAGGTCCAGCGCCTCGCGCACCTCACGCGAGCGCCAGCCGTCCGTGACGAGGGCGCCTCCCAGCATCTCGCCCAGCAACCGGGCCCGGCCACGCGTCGAGTGCCGTTCCTCCCTCGTGACCGCGTAGCTCGGGCACATCACCGTCGCCGGGTCGTCGGTGACGCACGCGCCCACCCCGACGCAGCGGCGCGCGCCGTCGGCCAGGGGCAACTCCCGCCGGAGCGCCGGTTGCCGCAGATCGGCGTCGAGCGGGCGCGGGTCGACCAGATTGCCCGGGTTGAGCAGGTTCTCGGGGTCCCAGAGCGACTTGAACGCCCCGAACAGCTCGATGACGCGCGGGGGGTACATCCGCGCCAGCAACTCGCCGCGCGCCTGGCCGTCGCCGTGCTCGCCGGAGAGCGACCCGCCGTGCCGCACCACCAGGTCGGCGGCCTCGGTGAGGAAGCCGCGGAACCGGCCGTTCTGCGGGCGGTCGAGGTCGAAGTCCATCCGCAGGTGCACACAGCCCTCGCCGAAGTGCCCGAAGGGCGTTCCCTGGAGCCTGTGTGCGGCCATCAGCTCCCGCAGCTCGCGCAGGTACCCGGCCAGCCGCTCCGGCGGCACGGAGGCGTCCTCCCAGCCCGGCCAGGCCTCCGAGCCGTCCGGCGCCCGGGTCGCCGTCCCAGCCGCGGCCTCACGCACCCGCCACGCCGCCCGCTGCGCCACCGGGTCCTCGACCACGGCGACGGCCGCCCCCTGCGCCCGCGCGGCCCGTTCGAGCGCCCGGGCGTGGTCGCCCGCCTCCGCCTCCAGCAACAGCCAGCCGCCGCTGCCGCCGCTCAACCCGGCCAGGCCGCCGGGGACCAGGTCCCCGCCCATGCCCTCCGCCGTCAGCGGGCGCAGCGGCAGCAACTCCAGCACCGCCTCGGCGGCGGCGCTCTCGTCCGCGTATCCGGCGACGACCAGGACGTGGCGGCTCGGCAACGGGGCCAGTACGACGGTCGCGCCCAGCAGCAGCGCGCAGGTGCCCTCGGTACCGGTCAGCGCGCGGGCCAGGTCGAAGCCGCGCTCGGGCAGCAGTGCATCCAACGCGTAGCCGGAGACGCGACGCGGCAGCTGCGGGAAGTCCTGGCGCAGCGTGGCCAGGTTCTGCTCGGCCAGCGCATGCAGCCCACGCAGCAGTTCGCCCGCGCGACCGGGTGTGCTGCGCAGCAGCTCCGCCCGTGCGTCGGCGGAGAGCGGGCCGCTGACGGTCAGTTCGGTGCCGTCGGCGAGCAGCAGGTCGAGCGAGCGGACGTTGTCGGCGGTGCGGCCCCAGACGACGGAGTGCGGGCCGCAGGAGTCGTTGCCGATCATCCCGCCGAGCGTGCAGCGGCTGTGCGTGGACGGGTCCGGTCCGAAGACCAGCCCGTGCGGACGGGCCGCCGCCTGGAGCGTGTCCAGCACCGTCCCGGGCAGCACACACGCGGTCCGCGCCTCCGGATCGACGTCCGTCACCCCGGCGAACCGAGCCCGCAGGTCGAGCACCAGGGCTCCGGGGCTGATCGCCTGTCCGCCGACGCTGGTCCCGGCCCCGCGCGCCAGCACCGGCACCCCGTGCTCCCGCGCCAGGGCCACCGCCGCCCGCACGTCGTCCGCCGACGCGGGCTTCACCACCCCGAGCGGGACCTGACGGTAGTTGGACGCGTCGTAGGCGTAGACGGCCCGCTGCGCGGTCCCGAAGTCCACCTCACCCCGGAGCGCACCGCGCAGCGCGCGTTCGAGAGACTGCGCATGTCCGGGAGACTGCGCTTGTCCGCGAGAAAGGGTCACCCGGTCATTCTCGGGCGGGCATGCCCGATCTCGTGCGATATCGACCCGGTCCACTCACGTGCCGAAAGCCGCCGCCTCGCGTGCCGCGGCGGTCGTGCAGGGCGCGAGCAGCGGCGCGGCCCAGGCCAGCAGCCGCCCGGACGGTTCAGTCTCCGCGAATGCGCACGCACCCGGCTGTCCGGTGGCGAAGACGCCCGCCCGACTGGTCCGCTCCCCCGTCGAGCCCGCGTTCAGCTCCGCCGCCAACTCGCTCCCGCTCGGCACTCCCGCCGGGACCCCAGGCAGGGCCGGGCAGGCCGTCGGCACGGGATCACCGACGATGTCTCCCGCCCCGTCACCAGCCCCGTCAGCGGCCGGACCACCGACCGAACCGCCGGTCCGACCAACGACCGAACCGCCCGACCGCACCGGCTGCACTGGCTGCACCGGCTGCCAGTCCATGGCGTAGCAGCGCACCACCGTGGCCGCGCTCCGCCCGTCGAAGGCGCCCGAGCTCGCCTGGCCCACGAGCCGAACCGTCAGCACGGCGTCGCCGGGACGTCGGACGTCGACGCGGAGCAGCTCGCTCGGCACCGAAGTCGCCGTCTCCGCGAAGCGGGCCTCGTCCGGCAGGCCGTCGGGCGGAATCTGACGCAGTGCCAGGGCCAGCAGCCGGGCCTCGCCGTCGGCCGCCTGCGTCGCCAACTGACCCGGCGGCGGATCGGCCAGCCAACCGGCCGCCTGCCCGACCACGGCGACCGACGCCACGACCGCGAGCGTGAGCACCACGCCCCCGAGCCGCCGCAGGCCGCAGACGCGGCGCAACACGCCGAGCGGGCGCAGCTCGACCAGCCCGCGCAACTTGCCCGGACTGACCAACTTGCCCAGCCGCCAGTGCGTCAGTACCGCCCCCTGCATCGCCTAGCCCGCCCCCGCATCCTTCCGGTGTGTTCGGTCCGTGAAGAACCATTGTGCGGCCTGCGAGCATGGTTGTGGGCACCGAGGTCCCACCTCGCCACAGAATCCGGAGCAGCACATGCCGTTGGAACATGCCGACGTCACGCCACTCGCCCTGGGCGAGGGCGCCTTGTGGGACGCCGCGACCGGACGCGTCTACTGGATCGGCGTCGAGGACCGCACGCTCCGCTGGCTCTCCCACGCCGACGGTTCCGTCGGCGAGATCGCCCTGCCGACCATGCCCGGGACCGTCGCGCCGTACCGGGACGGCACCGTGCTGCTGGCCGTCGCCGAGGGATTCGCGCTGCTCGACACCGCGACCGGCACCCTGCGCACCGTCGCCGAGGTGGAGACCGACCGCCCCGACCGGCGGATGAACGACGGCAAGTGCGACCCCTTCGGCCGGATCGTGGCCGGCACCATGCAGGTCGACGAACCGCGCCGGCCCGGACCGCTCTACCGGCTGGAGCCGGACGCGGCGGACAGGAGCGGCGTCCCCGGCATCCCCGGCGTCACCGCCGTCCCGATCGCCGACGGCTTTCTGATCCCCAACGGCCTCGACTGGCCCGAGCCGGACCTGCTCTGGCACACCGACACCCCGCGCCGCCGGATCGACCTCTACGCCTACCCGGAGCACGGCCCGCTCGCCACCCCGCTGCGCTCGCTCGACCTGTCCCATCTCGGCGGAGACCCGGACGGCATGACGCTGGACGCCGAGGGCAACCTCTGGATCGCCTTCTGGGGCGGCGGCGTGGTCCGCTGCCTGTCCCCGCAGGGCCGGCTGCTGGAGACCGTCGAACTGCCGGTGCCCAACGTCACCAGCTGCGCGTTCGGCGGCCCCGAGCTGGACACCCTCTACGTCACCACCGCGGGCGGCGGCCTCTTCCGCCAATCCGGCCTGGGCCGTGGCCGACCCGCGAACGCCTGGTCCGGATTCGCCCGGCCAGGCGAATAGTTGCTCCGCAGTCCTCACTCGTTGGGGCCCTTCCCCACTCGTTGGGGCCGTTCGCCGTGAATGCCGGATTACGTCGACTAGCGTCGGCCTCGCCATGCGGACCATCGTCAACCGGACCGGCGCCGGACAGTCGCACACCGATGAACCACCGGTCATCGCCTCGCACCCGCTGATCAGCCCGCTGCTCGCGCACCGGATCCTCTCGCTGGTCGCGCTGCTCAGCCTGTTCCAGGGCCTTCCGGCCGACCTGCGCAGCGAGGCCGTCAGCCGGGCCTACCTCAGCGCGGGCTTCGGCGTGCTCTACGGCACGCTGCTCGCCTTCGCCGTCCTGATCTCCCTCGCCCGGCGGCCGGTGACGCTGCGTCGACTGGATCTGGCGGTGCTCGGCGCGGCGCTGGTCCGCGTCGTCCTGCAGTTGGGCACCGGTTCCGGCCGGGGCACCCTGCCCTACGGGGACGACGAGGGCGCGCTGATCAGCATGGCCTCCCGCGCCTTCGCGGCAGGCGGACACGTCTACGGCGCCCACTTCCCCACCGCCGGCGCGGTCTACCACGTCGGCCTGACCCCGCTGATGACCGGCAGGCCCGTCGACGTCTTCGGCTATCCGCCGCTGAGCGTGCTGCTGAACGCCCCGTTCGCCGCGCACGGGCTGTTGCCCGCGCCGTTCTGGGTCCCCGTGGCCGGGCTCTGGTCGCTGGCCGCCGTGGTCGCCGCCGGCGTGCTGATGTTCCGGCTGCTGCCGGTGCCGCTGCGGCCCGCCGCGACGCTGGCGCTCTTCGGCATGAGCTGGATGTTCCCGTACGCCCGCGACGGCTACCCGGTCTTCCTGACGCTGCCGTTCCTGGTCGTGGTGTTGGCGGGCTGGAGCCGGATCGGCGCGGGCGGACGCCTCGGACGGTCCGGAGTGGTCTCCGGCTGCTGCCTGGGCCTGGCCGACTCCGCGCACCAACTCGCCTGGTTCCTCACCGCGTTCGTCCTGCTCGGGGTGGTGCTGCTGCGCCGGGGCGAGCTGGGCTCCTGGCGTCCCGCCGTCGCCGTCACCGGTCGCTACGCGGGCCTGGCCGGGGCCGTCTTCCTGGTCGTCAACCTGCCGTTCCTGATCCGCGACGGCTTGGACTGGGCTCCTGGGATCGTTGCCGTGCTGACCCAGCACGCCTCACCGCAGGGCCTCGGGCCGGTCGACATCAGCTACTACCTGACCCGGGGCAGCGGCGCGCTCGGTCTCTACTCCACGGCCGCGGCGGCGTTCCTGTTGGCGACGCTGGTGCTCTTCGCCCTCCACCCGGCCCGTCTCGCGCCCGCCGTCGCCGTGCTGCCGTGGCCGGCGTTCTTCCTGTCGGCTCGGTCGACCGAGACCTATTTCATGCTGCTGACGCCGCTCTGGCTGACCGCGCTCGCCTGCAACGAGCGGGCGTCCTTCGCCACGGCGTGGACCTGGCGGCTGGCGGTACTGCGGGCCCGACCGGTCCGCCTGGCGCTGCCCGCGCTGCTGGTGCTCCCGGCGGTGGTCCTGCTTGCCGTCGCTGTGCTCACCCCGCCGCCGCTGCACGTGGCCGCGACGGCGAGGGCCAAGCCCACGGCGGGCATCAGCCGGATCACCGCGACGCTGCGCAACACCGGGGACCAGCCGCTCTCCCCCGCCTTCGCCACCAGCAACAACGCCTGGATGGACTTCAACTGGCGGATCGTCTCCGGTCCCGCGACCCTTCCCGCGCACGGCACCGCCCGCTACCTGCTGGTCCGGATCGGCGCGCCCTTCGCCCGCAACCCCTCCGGGGCGACCTACCTGCGCGTGCTGTCGGACGGTCCGATGACCCTGACCAACGAGCGCCTTCGTCTCGGCTAGGCCCTGTCCGGCCCCAGCGCCAGCGCCAGCGAGACCGTCTCGACCAGCACCTCCTTGACGCTGTCCTTGGCCCGGGCGTCGCAGAGCACCACCGGCACCTCCGGCGCGAGGTCCAGCGCGGACCGGACCTCGTCCGCCGGGTAGCGGGGAGCGGCGTCGAAGCAGTTGACGGCGACCACGAACGGGATCCCGCGCCGCTCGAAGTAGTCGACCGACGGGAAGCAGTCCTCCAGCCGCCGGGTGTCGGCCAGCACCACCGCGCCCAGCGTGCCCTGGGCCAACTCGTCCCAGACGAACCAGAACCGGTCCTGCCCGGGCGTGCCGAACAGGTAGACCGCCAGACCCGGCCGGATGTCGATCCGGCCGAAGTCCATGGCCACCGTGGTGGTCTGTTTGGCCTCCACACCGGCGGTGTCGTCGAGCGGCCGCCCGGCCTCGCTGAGCCGCTCCTCGGTGCGCAGCGGCCGGATCTCGCTGACGGCGCCGACGAGCGTCGTCTTGCCGGCGCCGAAGCCGCCCGCGACAAGTATTTTCACAGCGACGGGGTTCACGGCGTCGGGGTTCACGGCCGCACCTTAGGGCACCGGCCGGGGTGCCGGTCAAGGCCGCCCGTTCCGCGGGACACCGCTCCGGCCTCGGCCCGTGCCCAGCTCAGCCCGCACCCAGCTCAGCCGGTGCCCGACTCAGCCCGTGCCCAACTGCTGGAATCGGGCGAGGCTCTGGACGTATGCGACCGGTGTCACATGGACGGGCCCGGCATAGGGATGGGTCAGGTGCAGCACCATCCAGACCCCGAAGCCGACCACCGCGCCGACCAGCCCCAACGCCACCGCCTCGCGGCGGTGGAAGGTCAGCCCGGCGATCGGCGCGTAGAGCAGCACCAGCAGGCCGGTGCAGATCAGCGCCGGATAGAGCGGCCACGGCATGGTCGCCGAGGTGTCCGCGAGCCGGATCTGCCGGGTCGTGTAGACCGTGTCCAGATCACTGAGCTCCTGGTCCTTGGCCGCCTGCGCCGTGGGGGTGGCGGCGGGCAGCGCCTCGACGTGCGCCCGTACCGTGTCGAGCCGCTGCCAGGCGGCCGGGCTGGCCTGGCCGGACGCCATGGAGGTCCACTCCTTGTCGATGACGGCGGTCACGTAGTCCTTGAGCAGCGGCCTGGTGGTGGTGTCGGCGTCCGTGTAGGCGGCGTTGACGGCACGCGACTCGTCGAAGGTGTGCCCGCGCGCCGTGTTGAGGTTGGACCACGACCCGGCGATCAGAAAGGCCGCGATCAGCACGAAGGAGGAGAGCGAGGCCGAGCCGAGGAAGCCCAACGCGCCTCCGGAGAAGGCTCCCTCCTTCGAGCGGGCGGTCCGCCCGAACCCGGCGAGGACCAGCACCGCGAGCAGTCCGCCCACCACAGCAGCCGCGAGAAATCCCAGATTGGTCATCAACGACCCCTTCCCAGCACATGGTTGAGCGCGCCCGCCCCGGCGGCGACCAGGGCGGGAATGGTGATCGCGACATATACGAACGCAGCCTCGGGCGCGGCGGGAGCCGCCGTCACGGTCGGCTGCGGCAGCACGTGCGGCACGGCGGTGGCGGCCTTGACATCAACCAGCGCGATCGAGGGCAGCGGAGAAGGCGGCGGCTTGGGCGGCGGCGTCCGGTGCGGCGTCACCCGCAACGGCGGGCGCGGGTGCACGACGACATGCGGGTGCGGCCGGTGCGGCACCACCCGGACGCAGCTGAGCGGCGGGGGGAACGCCGGTGGTACGGGCGGCGGATGCGGCGGCGAGAACGATCCCGGTCCGGCCGGTGGTACGACCGGCACGTGCGGGGGTGGTACCGGCGGGGGCGCGCAGATCCCAGGCGACATGCGCCGAAGCTGCCCGCACGCCGCCACGCCACTCCGGAGCCGCACCCGATTGACCCGTCCGGGCGAGAAAACGTCGAACGGGCTTGCCGCGCCAGGACTAGCCGCACTGACGAATCGTCAGAGAGCGCGGAACGTCAGAGGCGCTGAACACCAAAGGGCGCTGAACGTCAGAGCGCGCGCAGCCCCTGGATGACCTCGCGCAGGATCTGGACGTCCGGCAGCTCGGCGAGCGGTACCGGCCGGGTGACCTGGATCAGCTCGGCCGCCAGCAGGTCGCCGAGGAGGATCCGGACGACCCCCAGCGGCAGATCCAGGTCCGACGCCAACTCCGCCACCGACAACGGCCCGTGGCGGACCAGGTCGAGGATCGCCTCGTGCTCGGGATCCTGTGCGTCCTCGTCCGCGATGCCCGGTTCGCGCGGCACCGCGCTGATCTGGGTGACCACGTCGAACGCCTCGGACCCGGAGTGCCGGGTCCGTCCCCGAGTCAGCGTGTAGGGACGTACCAGCTGGGACAGGTCATCCCAGTCATCGTCATCGTCCTCGTCCCACACGTCGTGCGCGTCCTGCCCGTCGTGCTTGTCGTGCCCGTCCCGCTGCTCCCCCGGCATCGAGGTCACCCCGCGGACGCGGACGCCCGCGGCTCGGTGCCCAGGTGCTCACCGACGCGACGGACGAGCAGCGCCATCTCGTAGGCGATCAGACCCACGTCGGAGTCCGCCTCGCTCAGCACGGCCAGGCAGCTGCCGTCGCCCGCCGAGGTGACGAAGAGGAAGGCCTGGTCCAGCTCGACCATGGTCTGCCGGACATCGCCCGCCTTGAAGTGACGGCTCGCGCCCTTGGCCAGGCTGTGGAAACCGGAGGCCACCGCGGCAAGGTGCTCGGTGTCCTCACGCTCCAGCTCCCCCGACGCCCCGGTCGCCAACCCGTCGCTGGAGAGCACCACCGCGTGCCGGATCGCCGGCACGCGACGGACCATGTCGTCCAAGAGCCAGGTGAGGTCGCCGGACGGCTTCGTCGTGCCGGTCATCGGGGGGTTCCTTCCGGTTTCGGTGCTGAGTCTGAGGCTGAGTCTGAGACTGGTTGCTGGGCGGGAGTTGACGGGGCTGCAGCGGGGTCGGCCTCGGCGCGGCCTCGGGCGAGGCCGCGCTGGAACGAGGCGAAGACGGCGCGGGCCTGTTCGGGTGTGCGCTCGACCTGGTCCACCGCGGGTGCCGCAGCCCCGGGGGCGGCATCCGCCTCGGGCGCGCTCCGCAGTTGCGGGGCCAGGTTGGCCTGACGCACGCGCCTGGGGAGTGCCGGTGCGACGGCGGTCTCGGTGTCGCTGCGCAGCAGGATCTCGTCCGCCAGCACGTCCTCGTCGACAACCTCGTGCCTGATCTCGTCCCGGACCTCACGAGGTGCCTCAGAGCGTGCTTCGCGGCGCGCCTCGTTCCGACGGCGGCGCGGCAGTCTCCCGGCCCCGGCCCCGGACCCGGGCTCGGGCTCGTGCGGACGCGGGCCGCCCAGCGCGGGCTGGTCCGACCCGGGCTGGTCCCCCTCCAGCACCGGACGGGTGCGGCCGGCCGGAGTCAACTCGCGTGCCACCCGCGTCAGCTGGGGCACCACCACCTGCTCGCCGGTGACCTCGGCGTCGCCGGGCCGCGGCGGCGCGGGCGTGAGCAGGGCGTGCGGGAGCAGGACGACGGCCGTGGTGCCGCCGTAGGGCGAGCGCCGCAGCGAGACCCGGACCTCGTGCCGCGCGGCGAGGCGGCTGACCACGAAGAGGCCGAGCCGGTCGGTGTCGCCGAGGTCGAAGTCGCCTCCCGTCGCCAACCGGTCGTTGGCCGCCGCCAGCGGCTCCTCGCCCATGCCGAGGCCGCGGTCGTCGATCTCCAGCACGAAGCCGTTGGCCACCTCCTCGCCCTGGATCCGCACCTGGGTGTGCGGCGGCGAGAAGACCGTGGCGTTCTCGACGAGTTCGGCCAGCAGGTGGACCAGGTCGGAGACCGCGCTGCCGACCACCGCGACCGGAGGCATCCGGTGCACCCGGACCCGGGCGTAGTCCTCGATCTCGCCGACGGCGGCGCGGACCACGTCCAGCACCCGCACCGGCCGCCGCCACGTCCGGCCCGGGGCCGCACCGGAGAGGATGATCAGGCCCTCGGCGTGGCGGCGCATACGGGTCGTCAAGTGATCGAGCTTGAACAGGTCGTCCAGTTCGCCCGGGTCCTCCGCCCGGCGCTCCATCTCGTCGAGCAGCGACAGCTGCCGGTGCAGCAGCGCCTGGCTGCGGCGGGCCAGGTTGACGAAGACAGCGGAGATGCCGCGCCGCAGCTCTGCCTGCTCGACGGCGGCCTCGATCGCGGCGCGCTGCACCGCGTTGAACGCCCGACCGACCTGCGCCAGTTCGTCGTGCGAGCCGTCGGCATGCCTGCCCCCGGAGGCCTTGCCCCCGCCGGGCGTGGCCAGTGGTGGCGCCTCGACGGCCACGTCGACCTTCTCGCCGTCATGGAGCCTGCGCATCACCGACGGCAGCCGGACCCCGGCCAGCTCGAAGGCGCCGTTGCGCAGTTCGACCAGCTCGCGGACCAGGCGGCGGCCGATCCGCAGCGAGATGACGATCGTCGCGATCACCGCGAGCAGGCCGAGCGCACCGGCGATGCCGTCCTGCCAGATCACCCGCATCGCGTAGGAGGTGGCCTGCTGCCCGGCCACCTGGGCGGCCTGCTGGTTGATGTCACTGAGCCGGCTCAGGCTGGCGTCGACGCTCTGCCGCCACTGCTGGTAGCCGAGCCGGTCCACCGCCTGTGCCGCGCCCTCCTGCGCGGCGTCGGCCTGCAGCGACTCCATCTCGAAGTAGTCGGAGCTGTTGAGGTAGGGGGTGTAGAGCGCGGCGATCGAGGAGGGCAACTCCCCGGCGTGGACCTGGAGCAGCAGTTGCTCGGTGGCCCCGGTCGACAGCATCTCCTGGTACTGCTCGACGTCGAGCTTGCCCTGGATGTGCGCGCCGACCTCGATCGCGTCCTCACGGGAGAGGTACTCACGGGCGCGGACGATCTCGATCAGGTTCTGCGCGGTCCGGGCCAGGTCGCCGCCGCTGACGTCGCTGAGCTGGAGCCGGAGCTGGAAGAACGGATCCTGCGCGACGGTGTACCAGTCGTAGACGCTGTACCACCCCTGGTAGTGGCCCTCGATCGCCTCCCGTTCCACCGTCAGGCCCTTGAGCTGCGAGTCGATCAGACCCAGTGTGGCCAGCTCGGCGGCGTTCAGGCTCGCGTGGTGGCCGGGGTCGTTCGCGTTCCGGGTGAAGGCGGCGGACGCGACGTCGGTCGCCGCCTCGGCCTGGTGCAGCGTGTTGAGGTCGGCGGTGTCGGTCTGGCCGGCCGGGGCGCCGGAGGCTTCGAGCGTGGCCGCGGAGTAGGCGACGGCGGCGCGGCGCTCGTCCTGAAGGGCCCGGGAGAGGGCGTCCGCCGGCGTCCCGAACCAGCGGTAGTCGCTGGCGACCCGCATCAGGCCCCAGACCTGGCTGACCGACTGCACCGACGTGTAGGCCCACAGGGCCGTCAGTGCGGTCAGCGGCACCAGGAGCAGCGCGGTGATCTTCGCGCGGATGGATCTGCGGCGGAAGCGCATGGATTCCTCTCAGGGCCCGGCCGAATCGCCGCGACTCTACTACTCGCAAGGACGTCAGTTCGACCGTCCCAGGACACAGAACGCCGCACTTCCGATGACATCTCTCACCACGTCTTCGGCACGACTGCGCTGACGCTCCCGATACACCGTCGATACGGCACGGCCAGCGAGCCGCAGTGTCACCCCATCCCCCGGGCATTTCCGGCAGATCGCCCAAAACACCTGCCATCCGGGGAAGTTGGTACACAGAAGGCGGACAGGTGCGGTGTAGCTCCTGTGAAAAGGCTGGATCATCCCCCGTGCCGCTCTGGCTAGGGCTGATTACCTCAGGTAACTTGCGGGTTCTCCACACGCAGTATGAAGAAGCAGTATGAAGAAGGGGTGCCGGATGCGTGAGTTCAGCGTTCCGGCCTTGGTCCGGGCACAACGGACGGAAGGCCTCGCGGACTCCGTCCACCGCACCGCCGAGGAGACTCCCCTCCTCCCGGTGCTGAGCAGGCGTACCAGCAACCCGGACGCGTCGGGCGGGGAGCCCGGCCAGTCGGAGGCCACCTGGCACGACGTCACCGCGGCGCAGTTCCGCGACGAGGTCCAGGCGCTCGCCAAGGGCCTGCTCCAGCAGGGCATCCGCTTCGGCGACCGGGTCGCGCTGATGTCGCGCACCCGCTTCGAGTGGACCCTGCTCGACTACGCGCTCTGGTCCATCGGCGCGCAGCCGATCCCGGTCTACCCGACCTCCTCGGCCGAGCAGGTCCGCTGGATCCTCGGCGACTCGCACGCGGTCGCGTGCATCGTCGAGCACGAGGACCACGCGATGACCGTCGGCTCGGTCTGCGACAGCCTCCCCACGCTGCGCCGGATCTGGCAGCTCGACGCCGGAGCCCTGCGGCAGATCGCCTTCGCCGGACGCTCCGTGCCGGACGAGGAGATCGAGCGCCACCGCGCGGCCGTCACCGCGGACACCGTCGCCACGATCATCTACACCTCCGGCACCACCGGCCGCCCCAAGGGCTGCGTGCTGACCCACGGCAACTTCATG
Source organism: Streptacidiphilus sp. BW17 (assembly GCF_041262485.1). Taxonomy (NCBI): domain Bacteria; kingdom Bacillati; phylum Actinomycetota; class Actinomycetes; order Kitasatosporales; family Streptomycetaceae; genus Streptacidiphilus; species Streptacidiphilus sp. BW17. The sequence goes on from NZ_JBGCCR010000014.1 coordinate 113,778, forward strand.
GCCGAGTGCGACAACCTGGTGACCAAGTACGAGTCGGTCTTCGGCGCCAAGGGACGCGGCGACCAGGCCTCGACGCTGCTCTTCCTCCCGCTGGCCCACGTCTTCGGCCGGATGGTCCAGGTCGGCGCGATCCGTGCCGGGGTCCGGCTCGGCCACGAACCGAGCCTGCGGCCCGCCGACCTGTTGCCGTCGCTGGCGTCGTTCGCCCCGACCTTCCTGCTGGCCGTCCCGTACATCTTCGAGAAGCTGCTGCAGCGCGCCCGCCAGAAGGCCGAGGAGAGCGGACGCGGCGGCATCTTCGAGAAGGCCTACAACGCCGCCGTCCGTTACGCCGCCGCCCTGGAGCGGCAGGCCTTCGACGAGGGCCCCGGACCGACGGCCGCGCTGCGGATGCAGCACCAGTTCTACGAGTCGCTCGTCTACGGCAAGGTCCGCGCGGTCCTCGGCGGCAAGGTCCGGCACGCGATGTCCGGCGGCTCGGCGATGAACCGCGAGCACGCGCTCTTCTTCAAGGGCGCGGGCGTCACCGTCATCGAGGGCTACGGCCTCACCGAGACCACCGCCGCCAGCACCGCCAACCCGCCCGAGCGCCCGCGCTTCGGCAGCGTCGGCCAGGCGATCCCCGGTACCAGCGTCCTGATCGCCGAGGACGGCGAGGTGTGGGTCCACGGCGGCCAGGTCTTCCAGGGCTACCTGAACAACCCCGAGGCCACCGAGGACACCCTGCGCAACGGCTGGCTCGCCACCGGCGACCTCGGCCGCCTCGACAGCACGGGCTACCTCTGGATCACCGGCCGGAAGAAGGAGATCATCGTCACCAGCGGCGGCAAGAGCGTCGCCCCGGTGACCCTGGAGGACCGGATCCGCAACCACCCGCTGGTCAACCACTGCATGCTGGTGGGCGACAACCGGCCCTTCGTCGGCGCGCTGCTCACCCTGGACGCCGAGGCCCTTGACCACTGGCAACGCCGCAACGGCCGCCCCCAGCTGAGCCCCGCTCAGGCCGCCCACGACCCGGACATCCACGCCGAGCTGCAACGCGCGGTCGTGACGGCCAACACCGCCGTCTCCCGGTCCGAGTCGGTCCGCGCCTTCCGGATCCTGGCGATGGACTTCACCGAGCAGTCGGGCCTGCTGACCCCCTCGCTCAAGCTCCGCCGCCGCGCCATCATCCGCCACTGCGCGGTGGACATCGAGGCGCTCTACTCGTCCTCGGCGCAGGCGGCGCTGTCGACCTGAGGGCCGTCCTCCTGAGCTGTGACGTCGCCCTGAGCCGTGCTGTCGTCCTGAGCCGTGCTGTCGTCGTGAGGACTCTCGTCGTAGACGATCTCCAGCTCGAATCCCTGACCGTCGATCAGGTGGAGTGCCTGACCGGTGTCCACCCGCAGCTGCCAACCGGCGTCCTGCGCCGTGGCGAGCACGGGGTCAGGACGGCCGGGCGCGCAGCGCAGCGCGAGGTGGTTGATTCCGGCCCGGAGGCGGTCGTGCCCTCCGGGCCGGAGCGCCGGTGACTGCTCGATGACCACATAACTGCCGTCCCGCTGCCAACTGCGGCCGTTCTCCCAGTGCTGGAACGGCTCGCAGCCGAGCACCCCGAGCACCGGCCCCCACTGGCGTTCGGCGAGGGCCAGGTCGTCCATCCACAGCTCGACATGGTGGACCAGCGGCCCGTGCGACGGAGTCTGTTCAGTCATGCGGCAAGACTAGGCACCGGCTCCGACAGTCACGCCTCCTGGCTGAACACCGGCAGGAAGCCGTCCGCCTGACCCGCCGAGGTGGGGTGGTAGGACTCGTCTATCGGCAGCGTCGTGCTGTGCAGCCAGGAGTCGTTGGAGCAGATCTCGTGGCCCTCGAAGATGCTGCGCACGTCCGCGAACGTGAAGCCGTACTTGGCGGCCTCCTTGGCGGTGAGCGAGTCCAGGTCGTCGGCCGCGCCGTTGATGGCGGTCCGGCTGGTGTCGCTGATGCCGAAGAGACAGGAGCCGGGCACCTCGTAGAGGTGGGGGTAGTCCAGCACCACCACATGGGCGTTGGGCGCCTTCGACTTGATCGCCGAGTAGACGGCGTCGAGCTTGGGCGCGAGCTGCGTGTTGACGAAGTTCTCGTCCGACGAGACCGCCGAGAGGCAGGAGCTGGTGCCGTCCAGGACGCAGGTCTCCATGGTCGACGCGAAGCCCGCATCGTTGCCGCCGATGGTGATGCTGACCTCGGCGGTGCTGCTGCTGAGCGTCGAGAGCTGACTGCTCAGCACATCGCTGGTGGTGGCACCGCTGCACGCCTCGAAGTCGAAGCTCGACGGCGAGTGGGCCTGGGCCCACAGGTACGGGTAGGCCAGCGTGCTCCGCTCGCAGGAACCGCTGGAGGAGATGTAACTGCCGCTGCCGACGCCGGAGGAGTACGAGTCGCCCAGGGCGACGTACCCGCCGGTGGCCGCGTTGGCCCCGGGCGCCAGGGCGAGGCTGCCGGCAAGCAGCGCCGCGGACGCCGCGGCTGCCGCGCCGAGGCGACGGCCTGCGAGTCTGGAGGATGCCGGTCTGGGGAATGCGGGCATGCGCATGAAACCCTCCACTGCAACGTGGTGGTACACGACTGTGAGGTGGGACACAGTGCGACGCGCGTCACGCTCATGTGTACCAGCGGGTAACTGGTCGGGGAAGTGTGCATGCCAGCAAATACCCTGAAAGACTGAAGATTTGTCGTCCGTTCAGGTAATGCTGCGTCAGCTGAGTTCTCCTGCGCGCCTACATCTCAGCTGAGGAAGGAGAGGCGCGCGGTACGGACCGGGTTGTCGACGTTGGTGTCACGCCAACCTCCACAAAGACGACCGTCAGCCCACCCGGCGATCGGAGCCGGCCGGGCCGGGCTCCGACCACGACCCCGAGCGCCACCACGCTGCGGATCCAGCGCCGCCCACTGAGCGTCAGTCAGATCTCCCCGAGTCAGGAGGCGAGATCACCACACGGCCTTGATCCACTTCTGATGCGGCAGCTTCCCAGTCACCCGGCGCGAAGTCACACCCCAGAGTTCTGCTCTACCGCCCGGACAGTGCACACCGGAACCCGTGGGCCTACTTCTGAATCAGGCCCTGGACGGTGGTCAGTGGTGTCACGGAACCGCTTGCACTGCCCGCGCGTTGGCTCGTCAGGACTCTGGAAGGAGAACCGTGTCGAGCTTGAGCTTCCCGTCGGCGCGGGCGGTCGGACGTGGGGCGGCCTGGTACCGCGGAGACTGTCATGTCCACTCTGTCCACTCGGACGGGGAACTGACCCCTGAAGAGTTGGCCGTTCGAGCGCGCGCCGCCGGTCTCGACTTCATGGCGACAACGGAGCACAACTCAGCCGCGACCCCCGGTACATGGGGGCAGCTGGCCGCCGATGACTTCTTGATCGTCCTCGGTGAGGAAGTGACCACGAAGACCGGGCACTGGCTCGCGCTCGGCATCAATTCAGGCGAGGTCGTCGACTGGAACCACCAGGTCAGGGATGGACTGGTCGACAAGTGCCTGGACCAGGTCCATCGAGCAGGGGGCCTGTGCGTGGCCGCGCACCCGCATGCGCCCTACCCGTCGGGGGACTTCATGTTCCCCTTCCAGGGCTTCGACGTGGTGGAGGTGTGGAACGGACTGTGGACTTCGGATCGGCCCTGGAACGCTGACAACGAGGCGGCCCTGGCGGAGTGGGGGCGGAGCCTCGCGGCGGACATCCGCACGGGCTCGTGGCGGCCGGCGATGGGCAACAGCGATACCCACCTGGAAGGCCAGATCGGGATCCCTCACACCGTGGTCTTCGCCGAAGAGCTGAGCACCGAGGCGGTCCTGGCGGGAATCAGGGCCGGCCGCAGCTGGATCGCCGAGTCGGCAGACGTGGACGTGTCGTTCACCGCCAATGCCGATGGTCGCGTTGTCGGGGTGGGAGAACGACTCGCGACTCGTGGCGGGCAGGTGGAAGTCCAGGCAGCACTGCGAGGTGTGCCGGCGGGGACCGTCAGCTTCCACACCGATCGAGGAAAGGTCCACCGGGCGTCTCTCCCTTCTGACGGGACGGGCGTGGTGCAGTGGGACACGACGGCGGAACACTCGGGGTTCGTTCGCATCGAGGTCCGCCATCCCAGCGGGCACGTCGCCGCGCTCACCAATCCGATCATCCTCAACTGACCGCTCGCTTCATCGTGAAGAAGCGCCCTGGGCGATGGCTCGCCCGCACATTCGTACAGCGCGGGCAGCCCCGCTCCTCGACGTCTTGGTGCCGGCGAGGATCGCTTCGATCGCGGACTCCCGGTCGTCGGCGTTCAAGATGCTGGATTGAGCAGCTTCCAGTGGCCCTCGGAGACGACCTCGACGCTGCCGTCGGTCACCTTGATTGCGGTCTGAGCGTCGATGGCGTACGCCGGACCCGCTATCTTGGCGGCCCAGCGTTCCGCCTCGGCCAGGCTCCTCTCCGGACAATCCGGGAGGTCGAGGTGCGGGAAGATGGAGAAATCGACAACTCCCAGCATGCTGTCGTCGCCGCTGGGCGGCTGCCAGTCGACGAACTCATCCCCGATCCGGGGAGTCAGCACCATACTCCCGGCGCTGATCCCTACGTAGACCGTGTCGCGCAGCGACGGGAAGAGGTCGGCCAGTCCGGACTCCCGCATCCAGTGGCACAGGTAGAGCGCATCGCCACCGTTCACCAACAGGACGTCTGCCTCTCGGACCCAGGAGATCCAGCGTTCCTTGTCGATGCCGGGCAGTGCGGTGAGCTCCAGCACGCCCACCGACTTCCACCCCAACTCGGTCATGGGACCGTCGGACTCTCCGCTGATGAAGCGCCAGGGTCCCTCCGGATCCCCGTAGGGGCCCCCATACCCCGCGGTGGGGATGCAGAGGGCGTTGGCCTCGGCGATCGGTTTACCCAGGAGATCGACCAGCGCCGCCAGAATGCTCGCGTTACTGACACCGGAGTCGGTAAGGAGAAGCTTCATCAGGTCACCCTAGTAGTAGGGCGGTTCGGTCGATGCTCCGTTCTCGTACTAACTGCTGCCACTGGACGAGCAGCTTTGCGTAGTCCATCTCGGCTCCGGCACCTTGGCTGACCGGCGGCTATAGCTAGGCTGTTGGGATGGGATGGCATCTGAGCGAGCTCATCGCGAAGTACGGCGTACCGGGCGCACAGATCGCCGTGCTGGCTGACGGGGAGATCCACGACGAGGCAGCGGGCGTGCTGAGTCTGCACACCCGAGTTGAGACCACGACCGACTCGGTGTTCAAGATCGGCTCAATCACCAAGATCTGGACAGCCACGCTGGTCCAGCAACTGGTGAATGACGGTGTGCTGGACCTCGACCGTCCCGTTCGCGACTACATGCCCGGCTTTCGGCTCAGCGATCCGGCGGCCACCGAGGTCCTGACCGCTCGTCATCTGCTCACCCACACCGGCGGCATCGACGGCAACCACTTCACCGACACCGGTCGCAACGACGACGCGATCGAGAAGTTCGTCGCCACGCTCGCCGACGCGGACCACCTGCTCCCGCCGGGCACCCCTCTTCTCGTACTCCAACAGCGGGTACGTGGTGCTCGGCAGGCTCGTGGAGTTGCTACGGAGCAAGCCCTTCCACGACGTGCTCCGCGAACGCCTCGCGACCCCACTGGGCTTGACGACCGTCGCCACCACCACGTACGAGGCGATCCTGCATCGCGCCGCGATCGGGCACGTCGAGACCGACGGAGAGCTCGCGCCCACGAAGAGCTGGGCGGTCCGCTATTTCTCCACGCCCAGTGGCTCTCATCTCGCGATGAGCGCACGCGATCTGCTGAAGTTCGTCCACCTGCACCTCACCGACCCTGCGCTCGCGGAACTGCGCAACCCCCAGCTCGAATCCGTCCCGGACTTCGGAGGCGGCGTCCGGGGCTGGGGGCTTGGCTGGATGCTGTACGGGGACGGCACCGTCGGTCATACCGGCGTTTCCAAGGGACAGAAGGCATTTCTGCGCGTCGTCCCCTCGGCCGGTGTGGCGGTGGCTGTGCTGACCAACAGTTCGGGTACAGAGGCGCTGGCCCACGAGATATTCAGCACCGTCCTCGGAGATCTCACCGGCGCCGAGACGGCGCCACTGCCAGTGCCGCCTGCGCATCCGCCCCTCCTCGACGTGGACCGCATGTGCGGCACCTACCGCAGCACCCTGTACGACATCACGCTCACCGTCGAGGACGACCGCGCGTTCCTCATCCGCCACCCCCGCAACGAACTCGCGAAGTCCTTCCTCGGCAAGCACGAGGATCGCGTCGAGGTAGTCCGCCTCAACGACAGTGCAATCATCACCGCCGAACCCACATGCGACGGCCATCAAGTCCTGTCCCTGATCGGCTCCGACGAGCACGGTCGTGCTCGCTTCCTTCACAACGGCGCCGCCGCCCACAGGGTTTGCTGATTGCCATCGTCGACGGCATGCGCAACTACGACAGTGAGCACCTCCCTGCCCACTGTCAGTGCGGAACTGCCTTGTGCCGCGGCCGGATCACCGGTTGGAAGGACCTGCCCTCCGATCGCAGGGACGCGTACCGGGGCTTCGTCGCGCCCTACCCCCTCGGCCCTGTTCGCGAATAGCTACGGCAGTGCCCTAGCCGGACGATCAGCCCCCGAGGAACGAGAGGCGCACGGTACGGACCGGGTTATCAACGTTGGTGTCGACCAGTACCACCGACTGCCACGTCCCGAGCGCCAGGCGTCCGTCGATCACCGGCAGCGTCGCGTGCGGGGCCACCAGCGCCGGCAGCACGTGGTCCCGACCGTGCCCCGGCGAGCCGTGCCGGTGCCGCCAGCGGTCGTCGGCGGGCAGCAGTTCGCGCAGCTGGGCCAGCAGGTCGGAGTCGCTCCCCGCGCCCGTCTCGATGACCGCGATCCCGGCGGTCGCGTGCGGCACGAAGACGTTGAGAAGCCCGTCCCGTCCCGGCGCGACCTCGGCCAGGAAGCTCTCACACCGGCTCGTCAGATCGACGGCCGCCTCCTGGTGGCCGGTGGTGAGCTCGAAGGTCCGGGTGAGGAAGTTCTGCGTGCTGGAGGTCATCCGCCCATCATGGCTCGCTGACGGTCCGTGACCCTCACGTGCCGAGCAGGCGGCGCAGATGCTCCTCATCCTCGTCACTGAGCCCTGACACGAAGCGGGCCAGCACGGCCTCGCGGTCCTGTTCCTTGTCGAGCTCCGACCGCATCCGGCGCGCCACCAGCCCAGGCGCGTCGGTGACCTCTCGCGCCGGCGCGTAGGCGAAGGCACGCCCGCTGCGGGTGCGCTCCACCACGCCCTTCTCGTGCAGCCGGGACAGGATCGTGTTCACCGTGGTGCGCGCCAGCCCCCCGCCGAGAGCGCGCTGGATCTCCCCCGGGGTCAACGGTCCCGTCGCGGACCACAGCACGGAGAGCACGCCGGACTCCAGCTCACCGGGATTCCGCCGGTGTCCCGCATCCGCCAAACCTCCCGCATCCGCCATGCCCCTCGGCCTCCCCACTCTCGTGTCGATCCATGCGTGTCGTTCCATGCGTGTCGTTCCGTGCATCCGCGCCCGGCGCACCTTCTCACGCACCTCTTGCTCTCTCGCGCCCCGGGCACCGCTCACGTCTTCGGAATCCTCACGTCCATCCACTACAGTGACCCGGAACGACTACATGGATGTAGACGTTTGACTCGTCAGACCTTACCGAATCCCCGCCCACCTCTGCAGGAGGATCATTCCGATGGCCCCGGACCCCTCGGCCGTGCACAACCTCGCGGTGAACCTCCTCGATGCCAACTCGGTGCTCGCCGCTTTCGGCGCACTGGGCATCGCGGTGATCCTCTTCGCCGAGACCGGCCTGCTGGTCGGCTTCTTCCTGCCGGGCGACTCGCTGCTGTTCACCGCCGGTCTGCTCTGCACCACCACCAAGAACGGCGTGCACCTGAACCTGCCGTCCGTGCTGGTCTGCGCCGTCGCCGGCGCACTGATCGGCGCCCAGGTCGGCTACCTGATCGGCCGCAAGGGCGGCCAGGCGCTGCTGGCCCGCAGCAAGAACAAGCACCTGCAGCGGGGCGCGGAGCGGGCCGAGGAGATCCTGGCCAAGTACGGGTACGCCAAGGCGATCGTGCTGGCCCGCTTCATCCCGGTGGTGCGCACCGTGCTCAACCCGATGGCCGGCGCCCTGAACGTCCCGGTCAAGGTCTTCACCCTCTGGCAGATCGTCGGTGGCGTGGTCTGGAGCATCGGCGTCACGCTGGCCGGATACGCGCTCGGGTCGAGCATCCCGAACATCGACAACTACCTGCTGCCGATCATCGGCGTGATCGTGGTCCTCTCCCTGATCCCGATCGCCCTGGAACTGCTGCGCGCTCGCAAGAGCAGCACCGCTGCGGAGTGATCGCCTCGTGAGCGCCCTCCAGCCCACCGCCGTCGCGCACGGCGCCGTCCAGAGCGGTGCCATCCACATCGGTGCCGTCCACGTCGACGCGGCGCAGGCCGGTGCCGCGCAGGCCGCAGGCCTGCACAGCATCGCGCCGCAGAGCATCAACCTGCACAACCTCGCGCTGTCCGGCCCGTCCATCGACGGCGGCCTCTACAGCTGGTTCACCCAGCAGGCGCAGAGCGCACCGCACTGGTTCGACGACCTGATCTCCTTCTACGCCACCCTCGGCCTCGGCTTCTTCGCCCTGCTGATGGTCTGGGGCTGGTGGCAGGCCCGGCAGGCGCGCGACCCCCGCGCCATGACGACGGCGCTGGCCGTGCCGGTCGCGGTGGTCGTCGCCTTCGTGGTGAACGACGTCATCAAGAGCCTCGTCACCGAGGTCCGACCGTGCCAGGCGATTCCCGGCACAGTGACGCTGCAGCCCTGCCCGGGCGTCGGCGACTGGTCCTTCCCGAGCAACCACGCCACCATCGCCGCCGCCTCGGCCGCCGCGCTGTGGCTGGTCAACCGCTACCTGGGCATCATCGCCGCCGCGCTGGCCCTGGTGATGGCCTTCGCCCGGGTCTGGGTCGGCGCCCACTACCCGCACGACGTCGTCGTCGGCCTCTTGGTCGGCACCGCCGTCGCCCTCCCGACGATGCTGCTGGCGCGCAGGTACGCGCCTCCGCTCGTCGCCCGGATGCAGAGCGGCGTGCTGCGACCGCTCCTCACCGCGAGCTGAGCTCGCGAGCTCAGCTCGGCCCAGCTGAGAGGTCGAACGAGGTTCCCGGTTCCACCCGGGTGAAGAGCGTCTGCTCGGTGACATTTCCACCGACCAGGCGCTCTTCCACCTCCAGCCCGAAGACCGAGAGCAACGCGTCGTGGACGGCAAGGCTGCGCTTCGCGCCGACCGCGCGGGTGTAGTCGATCACCTCGCCGGTCTTCGACCAGGGCGCGTGCAGTGGCAGCAGCAGCGTGTCGACGGCCGCCTCGGGGACGGTCAGCGAGTCCCCGGGGTGGAAGACCCCCTCGACCAGGTATCCGTTGTTCCGGATCACCGGCAGATCCGGGTGGATGACGGCGTGCCACTCGCCGTGCACCTGCACCTCGAACCCGGCGGCGGTGAACGCGTCGCCATGTCCCACGACGTGCACCCGCCCCGCGCCGAGCCCCGCCAACTGAGCCGCGACGGCCTTGTTGGTCCAGATCTGCAGCGCCGGGTTGGCCTCCACCGCCGCCCGCAGCGTCGCCTCCACGAAGTGGTCCGCGTGCTCGTGCGTGACGAGCACGGCGTCCGCGCCGTCGATCGCCGTGGGTTCGCTGTACGCGCCGGGATCGAGCACGAGCGTCTGTCCGTCCCGCTCCAGACGGACGCAGGCATGGCCGAGTTTGGTGAGTCGCATACCTGCCATCCTGCCTCGCAAAGATCCAAAGTGTGACCGACTTTCTCGACCCGCCCGCTCGGCCCCTCAGGGGGACAAAGGCTCAGACGGGGGCCGTCTCGGGATGGTCCGTCTCAGTCGACGAACAGGGGAACCCACGCCGCCTCACCCGCAGCCGGGGCGCGGGCTTCGGCTTCGGCTTCGGCTTCGGCTTCGGCAAGGGCTTGATCCGCCTTGTCGTCGGAGATGCCGACCATCCGCGTGCTGTCCGTGATCCGGGCGCAAGGGTGCCCCACGGCATCCGGCAGGGCGGTCCATGGTGTTGTGCGGGGTCGCGGCCCCGCGTCGTCTTTGATCCGTCCCGGAACGCGGGACTCAGTAGCGAACCGCCTCAGCGGGCGAAGCGAGGAAAACCGGATGTCCCCGGCCCCGGTGGTCTTCCTCGATGTGCCCAGCGAGCATTTCCCCGTGGTGGACAGCGGTCCGGGGCATGTCGAGCTCTGCCGCTTGGCGCTGCTCGCGTTCGAACGAGGCGCACCAAAAGCAGCCCTCAACTGGGGTGCTCACGCGGTCGCCTCCGGCTGGATCCTCTCCAGCACGGTTGCCAGCGCCTCCGCCACCTCGGCCGTACAACCGCCCAACTCCACGAACGGCGTATCCCTCACTGGGTGCGACCCGTGGAGCGACGGAATCACGATGCAGTGCGCAGTGAGGGCTTTCCTGAGTCGTTCTGCTGCCACGATGGCAATCCGATACGGGTCGGTGCTGACATGTCGCTGAGTCGTCGTCACAGTGCCGCTCCCTGTGGCCGTTTGCGGGATCTCTTGCAATTGATGATCGGCCAGCCGGCGAAGCGGTTCCAGTATCATTCTCGTTGTGGACTAAAGATCACCGGAAGAGCTGCGCCCATTCCTCAAGGCGAATACGCGCGTCGCCTCCCCAGAGGGCATGTTCTTCATATGATGAGAACTCCTCGAGGTAGCTGTCAACGTCCCTGGAGTCCTTGAACACCATGACCCCCGTTGATGTTTCCACCGTGGCCATGCTGCGGTCATAAATGGTGAAGACATTCAGGGGTGTCAACGGAATATAGCCAGCAAGCGGGAGCACCCCGAGGCGCACGCCGGGAAGGCGACTCACAGATACGAGCCGGTCGATTTGCATGCTCATCGCCGGCGCCGATAGAAGCGGCCATCTCACCGCCTGCTCCGTGAGGATAAACGTGAATTGCTTGACGGGATCATAGAGGACGGATTGCCTGTCGAGCTTCCGAGCAATGGCCTTTGTGTGATCTCCCGGAACACTGGCCAAGGTAGCGCGAATATATTCAGGGGTCGACAGCAGCGAGGTGACCATGGTCGGCAGAAAGAATCGGAACTCGGCCGACGACTGCTCAAGGTCAGCAAGCTCGATCTGCTTCTTCTCCAGTCCCTTGCGGCGCATTGAGCGAAAGTCCTGCCACTCGGTATTCGCAATCCGAGCGAGGGCTGTGACCTCGGCGATCAGTGAAGGCGGGGCATCGAGTGCTCGAAGGATACGCTCAACGTCAACCAGCGTGGGAACAGTCTTCCCGGTCTCCATCTTTGAGATCTTCGACTGCGACATATTGCAACGCTGAGCGAGCCGGACCCCAGAGAGTCCGGCTCGCTGCCGCAGCGTTCTCAGTGTTTCTGCCAGGTCGGCTTTGCTTTGACCCAGCTGTTCCGGGTCGAGCGTCACGCGGTCACGTACTCCCCAAAGGGGATGGACTCAGCAACAGCAATCCGCTGAGCCTCAAGAAATGGCTCAATATCTCCCGCATGGAGCACGCGGTTTATCTGGGTGCCGTCCGGTTCGTAGTTCATGAGCACGACCGTAGAGTGATCAAACATCCAGAAATCTTGGATACCCCGAACGGGATTCTCCCGCTCAGTCACATCGAGAATTCTGATATCCTCGCCCGCGCGGGCGCTATGACGGTAATACCTGGAGAATTCAAAGCGCAAGTAGTCACTCAGCGGACGGCACAGAACATGGACTCGTCCCATCGATCGCCCCTCGGCCCGATGCCGCCGAATCTGGGCAGTCCAGCCATCCTCTTGAATCTCCGGAAAGATCTCACCCGCGCGGAACCTGGCCAGTTCATCAGCTTCCTGTGGCACAAGATACTGAGGAAGCGTCTCCAAACGCCATGCCTCGCGCTTGAAGTCACGGAATTTCGCCGCCCACTCTTCACCAGCCAAGAGCACGAAAAGCCTCCCGCAAAATCGCCTCGGGAATCTCAACAAGTCCCTCTCCGTCCGGTGGCTGGAACCCGGTGAAGTTGTCGCCCTGGACCACGAGCGTGCCGCGATCCGTCTTATAGACGTTCGGGCAGTCCCCCTGCCCGCACTCCCCGGAGCCTTCCCCGCTTCCGGTGAGCCGCGTAAGCCCGACCTTCTCCGTCACGATGAGCCCCTTCCCGCCGGGCACCCAACGTGCCCCGAGCACGAAGGTAGGCGGCCTCACACGGGAGCGTCTATGCCGCAACGGGCGTATTCGCGTCTTGGAATAGTCGATCAAGGAGCCAGTCTTCGGTCTGGCCCTCCTTCGGGTCGGACCCCCGGTCACAACCGTCACTCACAGGTGAATTCACTGATCGGACGACGAATTCCCCGCCGTCCACCACTGCCCGCGCCGCCGGGCCGCCGTGCGCTCGACGCGGCTGCGCTTGACCGTGCGGAAGCGGCGTGCGCGCCCGCGGGCCAGGTCGGCGGCGCCGATCATGCCCGCCGTGTTGCCCAGTCGTGCGCCGACCACGTCGCACTCGGGGCGGAACCCACGGCCCGTCAGATTGCGCCGGTAGGCCTCCCGGGCCGGGCCGAGCAGCAGTTCGCCCGCTGCCGAGACGCCGCCGCCGATGACGAACCGGCCGGGGTCCAGTGCGGCGGCCAGATTGGCCAGGCCGAGGCCCAGCCAGTTGCCGATCTCCTGCAACAGTTCGACGGCGCACGGGTCGCCGTCCCTCGCGGCCTCCGTGACCAGCGGGCCGGTGATCGCGCCCACGTCGCCGTCGACGCGGTCGAGCAGCGGTTGGGCGACCGGGGACTCGGCGGCGGCCAGTTCGCGCGCCTCGCGGACCAGGGCGTTGCCGGATGAGTACTGCTCCCAGCAGCCCCGGTTGCCGCAGGGACAGCGGTGGCCGCCGGGGACCACGGTCATGTGGCCGAACTCGCCGGCCATCCCGTAGCGGCCCCGGTCCAGGCGTCCGGAACGGACGATCGCGCCGCCGATGCCGGTGCCGAGGTTGACCATGACCAGGCGCTCCTCGTCGGCGCCCGCGCCGAAGCGCCACTCCGCCCACGCGGCGGCGTTGGCGTCGTTCTCGACAACCACCGGGAGCTTGAGCCGGTCGCTCAGCGCGGCCTGAATGGGCTCGTTGCGCCAGCTCAGGTGCGGGGCGAAGAGGACCCGGGCCCGCTGCGCGTCGACGAAGCCCGCCGCGCCGATGCCGACCGCGTGGACGTCGTGACGGTCGGCCAGGGCCAGCACGAGCTCCGTGATGACGTCCTCGACGACCTTCGGACTCTTGCTGCGGTGCGGCGTCTCCGTGCGGATCTGCTCGACGACGGTGCCCTCGCCGTCGACCACACCGGCAGCGATCTTCGTCCCACCGATGTCGATGCCGACGGCCGGGAGCCGAAGCGCCATCCTGCGGACGTACTCGCCGTACTCGCCGTACACGCTGCTCAACTGGCATCCGTTCGTGTCGTACCGACCATGCCCGACCATGGTCCCAGACCGGCCCGGAGGCAGCGCGCCGACGGACCGTCAGCTCAACTCGAGTGCAAGGAAGAAGTCGACCCGGTCCTCCAGCTTGGACAGGTCACGGCCGGTCAGTTCCTCGATCCGGCCGATGCGGTAGCGCAGGGTGTTGACGTGGACGTGGAGCGCGGCGGCGCAGCGCGTCCAGGAGCCGTCGTAGCGGAGGAAGGCCTCCAGGGTGCGAACCAGGTCCGCCTGGTGTTCGAGGTCGTAGCCGACGACCCGGTCCAGCAGCCGGGAGCGGAAGGCGCGCCGCACCTCGTCCGGGACGGCGGCGAGCAGCAGCACGTGGGAGGCGAGCTCCTCGGGACCGGCGACGCAGATCCGACCGACGCGGGCGGCGGCGATGCGGCGGGCGTGGCGGGCCTCCTCCAGCGCGCCGCGCAGGCCGCCGACGCCGCTGGCCGGGGCGCTGACGCCGATGGTGAGGCGGCCCTCGGGTCCGAGACCGGCGTCGAGCGGGCCGAAGAGGTCGCCGAGCACCTCGGCTGCGGTGCGCTTGCCTGCGGGCTGGGGCAGCAGCACGATCGCGCCGAGTCCACCGCCGCCCACCAGGGCGCGGTCGTCCAGACCGGTGACCGCCTCGACGACGGCCTCGCGGGCGTCGCCCTCGCCCAGGCCCTGGCCCTCGACGGAGACGACCACCCAGCCGGTGGGCAGCGGCTGCTGACCGACGCTCGCGTCGGACAGCGTCATGGCGTGCGCGGCCTCGAGGGCGCGCAGCAGTTCGTCGGGGGCGGCGTCGCGCTGGAGCAGCACGATCATCTCGTCGGCGAGGCGGGCGCGGAGGGTCCGGCTCTCGTCCCGGCGGACGCGTTCGGCGGAGACCAGGCGGGCCAGGTTCTCGGCGAGCTGCTGGCGCTTGACGGTCCACTCGGTGACGTCGCCCTCGATGGCCAGGATCCACTGCGCCAGCGCCGCACCGCCCGCGACCGGCAGCAGCGAGAACTCGCGCGCGCCGATGCGGGCGCGGGTGGAGGGGGCGTGACGTCGGCGCTGGGCCTCCAGGTGGGCGCGGGCCAACTGGTCGCGCTCGGCGGGGTCGAGGCCCCCGGCCGGGCCGGCGACCACGCGGCCGGTGGGGGTGAGCACCCAGCAGTCAAGGTCGACGTCGCCGCCGAGGAGGTCGAGCACGGCGTCGAGACCCGCGCCTCCGGCGGCGGAGACCAGCATCCGGTGGCGGTCGACGAGCGCGGACAGGTCGGCGGCGCGGTCCGCCGAGACCTGTCTGACCACATACTCGGTGACCGCGCCGAAGGCGATGTCCTCACCGACGGCGAAGAGCGGCATCCGGTGGCGCGCACAGGCGTCGATCAGGTCCTGCGGGACGGGGCCGACCTCGGCCTCGCCCGCCGCGAGACCGGCCGCTCCCCCGGCCGCGAGGAAGCGGACGAAGCGCTCGGAGTCCTCGGGCTCGTAGCGCCAGAGCATGCCGGTGAGTACGAGCTCGCCGCCGTGGAGGTACCGGCTCGGGTCGCGCAGGTCTGTCGTCATCACCCCGGTGACCACCCGATCCAGCTCGCCTTCCCCGGCGAGCAGGCGCATGGGCGGTGCCGTGGGAGCGAGCAGCGCGCCGATCCGCACGTCGGGTACCTCCGGATTGTCGGGTCAGAGGCTGTCGGGGAACCTGGGCCGGATCAGCTGGTGCCAGGTGGGCCCAGCCCGGCCCAGGTTCCCCGACAGCCTCCCAGGGAAGTTTTCCGGTGCACCGTACCTGACGATCGGTGACACGCGCCGAATCGCCCGGACGGCAGACGGGCCCGCACCGGCCCCGGTCCCGTCTGCCTCCAGCGTCCCCCCTCCCGCCCGGCTACGCCTCCGAGCCGGATGCGGCGGACCCGGCGTCGGCGCCGTCCAGACCGCGACGGGCCAGCAGCGGCGCGATCTCCGGGGCGCGGCCACGGAAGGCGGCGAACGCACCCATCGGGTCGACGCTGCCGCCACGGCCCAGCAGCTCACGGCGGAAGGTCTCGCCGCTCTCGCGGACGGAGACGCCCGCCGCCGCGTTGGCCTTGAACCACTCCACCGTGTCGGCGTCGAGCACCTCGGACCAGATGTAGCCGTAGTAGCCCGCCGCGTAGCCGCCCGCGAAGATGTGGGCGAAGTAGCCCGTCCGGTAGCGGGGCGGGATCGACGGGTGGGCGAGGCCGTAGCGCGTGAGCGCCGCCGCCTCGAAGGCCTCGGCCGCCTGCGGGTCCTCGGCGATCGGGTCCTTGGCGGGGCGGATGTGCCAGGCCCAGTCGAGCAGCGCCGCCGCCAGGTACTCCACCGTCCGGAAGCCCTCGCCGAAGTTCTGCGCCTCCCGCACCCGCTCGACCAGCTCGGCGGGCATGGGCTCACCGGTCTCGACGTGGCGGGCGTAGTTGGCCAGGACCTCGGGCCACTCCTGCCACATCTCGTTGACCTGCGAGGGGTACTCGACGAAGTCGCGCGGGACCTCGGTACCGGCCAGCGAGGGATAGCGGACGTCGGAGAAGAGGCCGTGCAGGGCGTGGCCGAACTCGTGGAAGAGGGTGCGGACCTCGTCCCAGGTGAGCAGGGCCGGCTCGCCCGCCGGGGGCTTGGCGATGTTGAGGTTGTTGACCACGACCGGCTTCTGGCCGAACAGCTTCGACTGGATCACCAGCTCGTTCATCCAGGCGCCGCCGCGCTTGGACTCGCGGGCGAAGAAGTCGCCGACGAAGAGGCCGATGCTGCTGCCGTCGGCGTCGCGGACCTCGAAGACCCGGGCGTCGGGGTGGTAGGCGACCAGGTCTGGGCGGTCGGTGAAGGTGATGCCGTAGACGAGCCCGGCGGCGTGGAAGACACCGCGCCGGAGCACGGACTCCAGCTCCAGGTAGGGGCGCATCGCGGCGGTGTCGACGTCGTATTGCTCCTTGCGGACGCGCTCCGACAGGAACTGCCAGTCCGACGCCGACACCACGCCGGAACCACCGTCCGCAGCCGCCAGCGCCGCGCCCTCACGGTCGGCGTTGGCCATGGCGGGGGCGACCAGGCGGCCCAGCATGGACTCGACGGCGTCCGTGGTGCCCGCCGTCTGGTCGGAGACCTCCCAGGCCGCGTGGCTGGGGAAACCGAGCAGCTCGGCGCGCTCGGCGCGCAGGGCCGCCATCCGGGCGGCGAGGGGACCGTTGACGGTGATGCCGCGCTGGAGCGAGGCGTCCAGCAGGCGGGCGCGCAGCTCCGGGTCGGTCAGCGAGGCGAGCTCGGTCTGGTTGGAGAAGTTCTTCAGGCTGATGACATAACGGCCGTCGTGGCCCAGGGCCTTGGCGTTCTCGGCGGCAGCGGCGATCTTGTCCTCGGGGAGACCGGCCAGCTGCACCGCCGTGTCGAGCACCAACGCCGCCGCGCGGGTCTCCTCGAAGACGTGCCGCTCGAAGGTGGTGCTGAGCGTGGCCAGCTCCGCGTTGAGTTCGCGCAGCCGGGCCTGGCCGGACTCGTCGAGGCGGGCGCCGCTGCGGACGAAGCGGGCGTGGTGGCGTTCGACCAGGCGCAGCGACTCGGGGTCCAGGCCCAGCTCGTCGCGACGGGCGTGGACGGCGTCGATCCGGGCGAAGAGGGCCGGGTCCAGCCGGATCGCGTCGCTGTGGGCGGCGAGGCGCGGGCTGATCTCCGCGTCCAGCTCCCGGAGGGTCGGCGTGGAGTCGGAGCTGGTCTTGTTGAAGAACACCAGCTCCACCCGGCGCAGCAGCGTGCCGCTGCGCTCCAGGGCCACGAGCGTGTTCTCGAAGTCGGCGGGCTCCGGGTTCGCGGTGATCGCCGCGATCTCGGCGAGCTGTTCGGCCATGCCGGCCTCGAAGGCCGGGAGGTAGTGCTCCTCCTCGATCCGCTCGAACGGCGGCAGTTCGAAGGGAAGCTCGCTGGCCTGCAGGAACGGGTTGGGCGAGGAAATCGCCTCTGGCTGCTGTGTGGGCTCGGTCACGATCTGACACTACGCCCAGTGTTGACAGCTGTGGCCACCCTTTTCGCGACCGGAGAACACAAACTGATGGTCAACGAGTCGTACCGACGTGTTCGCCAATCGTTGGAGAAACGTACAGCCCTATGGGTGGCACTTCCTCGCCACCTTCATGCCATCAGTGACTGACGGCACAAGGCGTGCGACTTGTGTACTGCTCACACACCTCCCCGCGCTCCCCGAGCATCCCGCAGTACCGCACCCGCTGTACCGACTGAAGGAGTCACCCGCATGGAGTTCCTGCGGCCCGCCACCTGGGACGAGGCACTCGCGGCGAAGGCTGAGAACCCGTCCGCGTTGCCGATCTCCGGCGGCACTGACGTCATGGTCGAGCTCAACTTCGACCGCCACCGCCCCGCCGCGCTGTTGGACCTCAACCGGATCAGTGAGCTGACCGAGTGGGAGTCCGGCACGTTCGAGGGCCCCGACGGCCAGGCCGTCGAGGGCGAGGTGATCCGGCTGGGCGCGGCCGTGCCGTACGCCCGCATCACCAACGAGCTGAGCGACCGGCTCCCCGGTCTGGCCATCGCCGGCAACACCGTGGGGTCCCCGCAGATCCGCAACCGCGGCAGCGTGGGCGGCAACCTCGGCGGTGCCTCGCCGGCCGGTGACGCCCACCCGGCGCTGCTCGCCGCAGGACGCGACGTCTTTGTCGAGGCACAGTCCGTGCGCGGCACCCGGCTGATCGCGATCGACGACTTCTACGTCGGCGTCAAGCGCAACAGCCTGGAGCCGGACGAGCTGATCCGCGCTGTGCGGATCCCGGTCGCGGACGGCCCGCAGCAGTTCTCGAAGATCGGCACCCGCAACGCGATGGTCATCGCGGTCTGCGCCTTCGGCTTCGCGCTGCACCCCAAGAACGGCACGGTCGGCACCGGCATCGGCTCCGCCGCCCCCACGCCGCGCCGCGCGGTCGAGGCCGAGGAGTTCCTGGCCGGCGAGCTGGCCGAGCGCGGCCTGTGGCAGTCCGGCGGCCTGATCGGCCCGGCCGCCATCCAGCGTTTCGGTGAGCTGGTCTCCGCCGCCTCGTCGCCCATCGACGACGTGCGCGGGACCGCCGCCTACCGCCGCCACGCGCTGGCGGTCATGGCGCGCCGCACCCTGACCTGGACCTGGAACGAGTACACGCAGTCCCTGAGGAGCGCAGCATGAGGGTGACCTTCAACGCCAACGGCCGCGAGGTCGAGGCGGACGACGTCTGGGAGGGCGAGAGCCTCCTGTTCATGCTCCGCGAGCGCCTGGGCCTGCCGGGTTCCAAGAACGCCTGCGAGCAGGGCGAGTGCGGCAGTTGCACGGTGTACCTGGACGGCAGCCCGGTCTGTTCCTGTCTGGTCGCCGCGGGTCAGGTGCAGGGCCGTGAGGTCCGCACCGTCGAGGGCCTGGCCGACCCGGAGAAGGGCCTGGACGACGTCCAGCAGGCCTTCGTCGACGCGGGCGCGGTGCAGTGCGGCTTCTGCACCCCGGGTCTGCTGGTGCAGACCCACGACCTGCTGGAGCGCAAGCAGCAGCCGAGCGACAACGACATCCGCGAGGCGCTCTCCGGCAACCTGTGCCGGTGCACCGGCTACGAGAAGATCATGGACGCGGTCCGGCTCGCGTCGGCCCGCAAGTGCGCCAAGGGCGACACGAACGCGGAGGTGTCGAAGTGAGCACGCGTGCCATCCGTACCGAGAAGAACCTCCAGAGCATCACCAGCGCCCACCCGGACGGCATCGGCGGCTCGCCGCTGCGTCCGGACGGCATCCTCAAGGTCAAGGGCGAGTTCGCCTACTCGTCCGACATGTGGCACGAGGACATGCTGTGGGGCATGGCGCTGCGTTCGCCGCACGCCCACGCCCGGATCCTGTCCGTGGACACCAGCGAGGCGGTCAAGCACCCCGGCGTGTACGCGGTGATGACCTACGACGACATCCCCGGCACCAAGTTCTACGGCCTGGAGATCAAGGACCAGCCCGCGCTGGCCACCGGCAAGATCCGCTACCACGGCGAGGCCATCGCCATCGTGGCGGCGGACCACCCGGAGACGGCCCGCCGCGCGCTCGCCAAGATCAAGGTCGAGTACGAGCTGCTGCCGACCATCACCACCGAGGAGCAGTGCCTCGACCCGGAGACCTACGGGTACGTGCACGAGCCGTCGGAGTACAAGGGCCACGCGAGCGGCAATATCGTCCACTCGCAGAAGGTGGTCTACGGCCAGGGCGTCACCGACGAGGTCCGCGCGCTCGCGGACGTGGTCGTCAAGGGCGACTACGTGGTCGGCATGCAGGACCAGGCCTTCCTCGGCCCGGAGTCCGGTCTGGCCGTGCCCGCCGAGGACGGCGGCATCGACCTCTACATCGCCACCCAGTGGCTGCACGTGGACCGCGAGCAGATCGCCCCGGTGCTCGGCCTGCCCGAGAACAAGGTGCGGCTCACCCTGGCCGGTGTCGGCGGCGCGTTCGGCGGCCGCGAGGACCTGTCCATGCAGGTCCACGCCTGCCTGCTGGCGCAGCGCACCGGAAAGCCCGTCAAGATCGTGTACTCCCGCGAGGAGTCGTTCTTCGGGCACGTGCACCGTCACCCGGCGAAGCTGACCTACGAGCACGGCGCCACCCGCGACGGCAAGTTGGTCTACTGCGACGCCCGGATCGTGCTGGACGGCGGCGCCTACGCCTCCGCCTCCCCGGCCGTCGTCGGCAACGCGGCCTCGCTGGGCATGGGTCCGTACGAGGTGCCGAACGTCAACATGCTGGCGGTCGCGCTCTACTCCAACAACCCGTCCTGCGGCGCGATGCGCGGCTTCGGCGCGGTCCAGGCCTGCTTCGCCTACGAGGCGCAACTGGACAAGCTGGCCGTCGAGTTGAACATCGACCCGGTGGAGCTGCGGCAGCTCAACGCGGTCTCGCAGGGCTCGATCATGCCGACCGGCCAGGAGATCGACTCCCCGGCCCCGGTCGCGGACCTGCTGCGCCGGGTCAAGGAGCTGCCGCTTCCGCCCGCGCTGGACACCACGCACCTGGACATCCGCGAGATCCCCGGTGCGCTGTCCAACACCTCGCACGGCGAGGGCATCGTCCGCGGCGTCGGCTACGCGGTCGGCATCAAGAACGTCGGCTTCTCCGAGGGCTTCGACGACTACTCGACCGCCCGGGTCCGCCTGGAGGTCATCGGCGGCGAGCCGGTCGCCATGGTGCACACGGCCATGGCCGAGGTCGGCCAGGGCGGCGTCACCGTCCACGGCCAGATCGCCCGGACCGAGCTGGGCGTCGAGCGGGTCACCATCCACCCGGCCAACACCGAGGTGGGGTCGGCCGGTTCGACCTCCGCATCGCGTCAGACCTACATGACCGGCGGCGCCGTCAAGCTGGCCGCCGAGGCGGTCCGCAACGAGCTGCTGGCGCTGGGCCGCAAGCGGTACGGCTGGACGTACAACGACCTGACGCTGGTCGGCGGCAAGGTGGTCTCCGCCTCCGCCGGCGTGCTGATCACCATCGTCGACCTGCTCGGCGACACCGTGATCGACCTGACCCGCGAGCACCACCACCGGCCCACCGTCCCCTTCGACAAGGAGACCGGCCAGGGCTTCGGCCACGTCCAGTACACCTTCTGCGCCCACCGCGCCGTGGTGGACGTGGACGTGGAGCTGGGCCTGGTCAAGGTGGTCGAGCTGGCCGCCGCCCAGGACGTGGGCAAGGCGCTCAACCCACTCTCCGTGGTCGGCCAGATCCAGGGCGGTTCGACCCAGGGCCTCGGCCTCGCGGTCATGGAGGAGATCGTCGTCAAGGACGGCAAGGTCAGGAACCCGTCCTTCACCGACTACCTCATCCCCACCATCCTGGACACCCCGCCGATGCCGGTGGACGTCCTCGAACTCGCCGACGAGCACGCCCCGTACGGGCTGCGCGGTGTCGGCGAGGCGCCCACCCTGTCGTCCACCCCCGCCGTCGTCGCGGCCATCCGCGCGGCCACCGGCCTCGCGCTGGACCGCGTGCCGGTCCGGCCCGAACACCTCACCGGCACGGAGTGACTGCCCGCCCAACCTGCTGAACAGCAGGGCGAGCTGACGACGGCTCACAGACCGCTCCGGGGTGAGGTAACCATGTCTCGTCTTCCCGCGCCTCACCCCGGGGCAGCACCACCCCACCGCAAGAAGCTCCACTGCGCCACCCCTGCAGTGCAGGCACCACCCAGCACCAGAGAAAGCAAACGATGTACCCCGCACTCGCCAGCACGCAGCCTTCGCCGAGGCCCGTGCACCACGGCAGCTGTAGAAAGTAGCGCGCCGCACCGTCCCCTGAATCCCTGCCAAGAGGGTCACCCAGGCCGGCCGCTCCACCCCAACCCCCTACGAAACTTGGGAGTGGAACCGTGACCCAGACATCCACGGAACCCAGTGTCAACCCTTCCGGCGACCCCACCCGGTCCCCGGATCCCAAACCGAAGAGCGCCCTGGACGCGTACTTCAAAATCTCCGCGAGAGGTTCCACCGTCGCCGGAGAGGTCCGAGGTGGTCTGACCACCTTCATGGCCATGGCTTACATCCTTCTGTTGAACCCGATCATCCTCTCGGTGGCGGACGTCAACGGGAACCATCTGAGCCATGCCCAGGTGACCACCGCAACGGCCCTGGCCGCAGCGGTGACCACCATCCTCCTC
The DNA here is from genome assembly GCF_041262485.1 of Streptacidiphilus sp. BW17. Classification (NCBI taxonomy): domain Bacteria; kingdom Bacillati; phylum Actinomycetota; class Actinomycetes; order Kitasatosporales; family Streptomycetaceae; genus Streptacidiphilus; species Streptacidiphilus sp. BW17. The sequence continues at coordinate 135,929 of NZ_JBGCCR010000014.1, forward strand.
GGCGTCGTCGGCAACGCACCGCTCGCTGCGGCTGCTGGTCTGAGCGTCTCCAACACCCTTGCCGCCGTGATGGTCCCCCACATCACCTGGCCACAGGCCATGGGCCTGTGCGTCATCTACGGTGCAGCCATCGTGCTGCTGGTCGTGACCGGTCTTCGCGAGAAGATCATGAACGGCATACCGATGGCGCTCAAGCACGCCATCACCATCGGCATCGGTCTCTTCATCGCCCTCATCGGCCTGGTCAACGCGGGCTTCGTGTCCCGCATCCCGGACGCCGCCGGTACGGACACGCCGCTGCAGCTCGGCATCAACAACAACCTGCAGGGCTGGCCGGTGCTGATCTTCGCGATCACGCTGCTGACCATCTTCATCCTGCAGACCCGCAAGGTCCCCGGCGCGATCCTGATCGGCATCGTCACCGGCACGATCATCTCCGTGATCCTCAACGCGACGCTGAACATCCCGGCCTCGGTCTGGGGCCTGTCGGCGCCGAAGTGGCCCGGAAACCCGGTCGCCTCACCGGACTTCGGTCTCTTCGGACACATCGACCTGTTCGGCGCCTTCAGCAGCAAGGGCATGGGCGCACTGAGCGCGGGCTTCGCGGTCTTCGCCCTGGTGCTGGCCGGCTTCTTCGACGCGATGGCGACCATCATCGGCATCGGCACCGAGGCGGGCCTCGCCGACGAGCAGGGCCGGATGCCGGGTCTGTCCAAGGCGCTGTTCGTCGACGGCACCGGCGGCATCATCGGCGGTCTGTCCGGCGCGTCCGGTCAGACGGTCTTCATCGAGTCGGCCACCGGCGTCGGCGAGGGCGCCCGGACCGGTTTCTCCAGCGTCGTCACCGGTCTGGTCTTCGCCGCGATGCTGTTCTTCACCCCGATCGCCGGCATGGTGCCGGGTCAGGTCGCGGCGGCGGCCCTGGTCGTCATCGGCTCGATGATGCTCTCCCAGGCGCGCCACATCGAGTGGGGCGACCGTGAGGTGGCGATCCCGGCCTTCCTCACCATCGCGCTGATGCCGTTCACTTACTCGATCACCGCCGGTGTCGGCGCGGGCGTGATCGCCTACTGTGCGATCAAGGCCGGCCGTGGCCGGTGGCGTGAGCCGGGCGTGCTGATGTGGGGACTGACCGCGGTCTTCCTCGTCTACTTCGCCCTGCACCCGATCAAGGAATGGCTCGGCGTCCACTGAGCCCTTCCGCCGGGTCGCCGCTCCTCCCGGAGCGGCGACCCGGCACCACCCGTTCCTCCCCTGTCCATCCGACATCCAGTCGACCGAAGGAGCGCCTCCCATGCAGGACATCGCCGAGCATCTCGCCGCCTGGCACCACGCGGGACGTCCCTTCGCCGTGGCCACCGTCGTCTCGGTCTCCGGGAGCGCGCCGCGCGACCCGGGCGCCGCGTTGGCCGTGGACGCGGACGGCGAGGCGGTCGGCTCGGTCTCCGGCGGCTGCGTCGAGGGCGCGGTGTACGAGCTGTGCCAGGAGGCGCTGGCCACCGGCGCTCCGGTACTGCAGACCTTCGGCTACAGCGACGAGGACGCCTTCGCGGTCGGCCTGACCTGCGGCGGGATCATCGACGTCTTCGTCCAGCCGGTCGTCCCCGGCACCTCGGAGGGTATGGACGCGGGCATCGCCTACGTCCACGCCGGCACGCCGGTGGCCCTGGTCCGCTGCGTCAGCGGCCCGGACGGGCTGCTGGGCCGGACCCTCGCCGTCACCGGCGACGCGCACCACGGCTCCCTCGACGCAGGGGAGTTGGCGGGTGCCGCGGAGTTGGAGAACGCCGCCGTCGTGCACGCCCGCGCGATGCTGGACGCGGGCCGCACCGGACGGCTGACGCTGGCGCTGGACGGCCGCCCGTGCGATCCGGGCGCGAGCGAGGCCGCCGTCTTCTTCGTCGAGTCCTACGTGCCCGCGCCGCGCATGATCGTCTTCGGTGCCATCGACTTCGCCGGAGCGGTCGCCAGGATGGGCAAGTTCCTCGGCTACGACGTGACCGTCTGCGACGCCCGCCCGGTCTTCGCGACCGAGCGCCGCTTCCCCGAGGCCGACCGCGTGGTGGTCGACTGGCCGCACCGCTACCTGGACGCGGAGGCGGAGGCGGGTCGGCTGGACTCCCGAACCGCGCTGTGCGTGCTGACCCATGACGCCAAGTTCGACGTGCCGCTGCTGGAGCGGGCGCTGCGGATGCCGCTCGGCTTCGTCGGTGCGATGGGCTCGCGCCGCACCCACGGCGACCGGCTGGAGCGGCTGCGCGAGATCGGTCTGACCGAGGTGGAGCTGAACCGGCTCCGCTCCCCCATCGGCCTGGACCTGGGGGCGCGCACCCCGGAGGAGACCGCCGTCGCAGTCGCCGCCGAGATCGTCGCCCACCGCCGCGGCGGCGGCTGCCTGCCGCTCAGCGCGCACGACGGCCCGATCCACCACGACCTGCGCAGCGCGAAGCTGGCGGAGCCGCGCCGGATAGCCTGACCGGCCCCGCTCCCGCGCCTTCTTCTCGCGCTTCCCTCTTGTCTTCAAGAACTGAACACAGAGCCGGTCGGATCCACCAAGAACTGTCCGGATTTGACTTCACAAACTCAAGGAATAACCTCTGTCGCGTTGAACTTATCCTTCGAGTCCGGTAACGAAGCCGGGCGTCTGGAGCGCAACGTGACCACCACCACCGGGTCCAGGCGGCCGGCCGGAGCAGCGGCCGACAACCTGGGCCACGTCGTCTTCATCACCGCTGCCGCCGCCATGGGCGGCTTTCTCTTCGGCTACGACAGCTCCGTGATCAACGGGGCCGTGACCGCGATCCAGCACAAGTACCAGGTCGGGTCCGCCGAGCTGGCCCAGGTCGTGGCGGTCGCGCTGATCGGCAGCGCCATCGGCGCCGCGCTGGCCGGCCGGATGGCCGACCGGCTGGGCCGGATCCGGGTCATGCAGATCGCCGCCGCACTCTTCACCGTCAGCGCCATCGGCTCGGCGTTGCCCTTCGCGCTCTGGGACCTGGTCCTGTGGCGGACCCTGGGCGGCATCGGCATCGGCATGGCCTCGGTGATCGGCCCCGCCTACATCGCCGAGGTGGCCCCGCCCGCGTACCGCGGCCGGCTCGGCTCGTTCCAGCAGGCCGCCATCGTCATCGGCATCGCGATATCCCAGCTCGTCAACTGGGGCATCCTGCAGGCCGCGCACGGCAACCAGCGCGGACACCTGCTCGGCGTCGAGGCGTGGCAGGTCATGCTCGGCGTGATGGTGGTCCCGGCCGTCCTCTACGGCCTGCTGTCCTTCGCGATCCCCGAGTCGCCGCGCTTCCTGATCTCCGCGGGCCGGATCGACCGCGCCAAGGCGGTCATCGCCGAGGTCGAGGGCAACAGCACCGACCCGGACGCCCGCGTCGCCGAGATCGACGAGGCGATGCGCAGCGAACACCGGTCCACCTTCAAGGACCTGCTCGGCGGCCGGTTCGGCCTGCTGCCGATCGTCTGGGTGGGCATCGGGCTCTCGGTCTTCCAGCAGTTGGTCGGCATCAACGTGGCCTTCTACTACAGCTCGACGCTGTGGCAGTCGGTCGGCGTCGACCCGAGCTCGTCGTTCTTCTACTCGTTCACCACGTCGATCATCAACATCATCGGCACGGTCGTGGCGATCGTCCTGGTCGACCGGATCGGTCGCAAGCCGCTGGCCCTGATCGGCTCGGTGGGCATGACGGTCTCGCTGGCCTTCGAAGCCTGGGCCTTCTCCGCCCTGCACGGCGGCACGCTGCCGCACACGCAGGGCGTGGTGGCACTCATCGCGGCGCACGCCTTCGTCTTCTTCTTTGCGATGTCGTGGGGCGTGGTGGTCTGGGTGATGCTGGGCGAGATGTTCCCCAACCACATCCGTGCGGCTGCCCTGGGCGTCGCGGCTGCGGCCCAGTGGATCGCCAACTGGGCCATCACCGCCAGCTTCCCGAGCCTCTCGGGCTGGAACCTGACGGGGACGTACGTGATCTACGCGGCCTTCGCGCTGCTGTCGATCCCGTTCGTGCTGAAGTTCGTCCACGAGACCAAGGGCAAGTCCCTGGAGGAGATGGGCTGAGCGCCCTCCCTGCTCGACCCCGGCGCGGCTGGTGTGCTCACCAGCCGCGCCGCTGCGTCCACCAGACGAGGAGGGTGTGCAGCTTGCGGTCGAAGTTCGGGTCACGGGGGAAGCCGCCGATCGGCTCCCGCAGGTTGTGGGCGGATCCGTCGACCAGCCAGAGCGTCACCCGCTTCACGCCCAACTGCCGTCGCACGGTGATGGCCCGGATGGACGTCCAGGGGATCTCCCGGGTGCGCAGTCCGCGCATCACCAGGGCCTGCCGGGTGAGCTCCGCGCCGTAGCGGTTCGCCGTCCCCAGGGCGAGGAACGCCGGTATGAGCGCGTACAGGGCCAGCGGCGGCTCACCGTGGCTCAGCTGCAGCACGATCCCCGGCGAGAAGCAGAGGGCCAGAAAGCCCATCGAGTACAGGCGCTGGGCTCCGGACTGCCGGAGGTGCACGGCCGCCGCGCTGCCGTCCGTGCTGGGCTCCGTCACCGTGACGCCGTCCCACCAGCTCATCTGCCACGCCCTCTTGTGCGCGCACCGCCAACGGTGCAAGGTCCCACCCGTACCACCCAGTCAAGATCGACGGGAGGCGAGTGTATGCGCATCGCGGGCGTGCTCGGAACAGCTGCCCTGCTGTGTGCTGCCCTGCTCGGCACGGGAACGGCCCATGCCGACGCGGGGCAGATCGAGACCAACTATCAGAACCCGGTCACCGCACTGCCGCCGGTGAGCCAACCGGACACGCACCACTGCACCGTGACCGAGATGCAGAACGACTTCGGGAACACCATCTCCTCCCCCGCCTGGTCGGGAACGGTGACCCCGCCGGCCGACTGCCCGGGGCCGTGGAACAAGGTGGTGCTCACCTGGTCCGGCAGCGTGCAGGGGCGGCAGTACGACCGGCTGGCGGGCGTGTGGATCGGCGGCGCCGAGGTGCTGCGCACCAGCACGCCGGAGCCGACGGCGGCCGGGATCAGCTGGAGTCTGCAGAAGGACGTCACGCAGTTCATCCCGCTGCTGCGCACCCCGCAGCCCATCGCGGTCTCGCTCGGCAACGTGGTCAACAGCACCTACACCGGCGTCTACCACATGACGTTGACGCTGACGTACTACCAGGCCGACCACCGGTACCCGCCCGCGCACACCGCCGACCAGGTGCTGCCGCTCTCCGCCTCGACCACCGACGCCGGGTGGACCTACCTCAACCCCGGACAGTCCTCGTCGAAGACGGTCACCCTGCCGCGCAACCTGACCGGCGTCGACATGGAGGTCTACGCCCGCGGCGGCGGCTGCGACGAGCAGTGGTTCGACTCGGTGCCGAACGACCTGGCCGCCAAGTACCCGAACTACCTCTGCGGCGGCGGCCCGTACCGCGAGGTGCAGGTGTCGGTCGACGGACGCCCGGCGGGGCTGGCGCAGCCGTACCCGGTCGTCTACTCCGGCGGCATCGTGCCGACGCTGTGGCGGCCGATCCCGGCGATCGACCAGTTCGTCACGCAGGCCTACGACATCGACCTGACGCCCTTCGCGGGGCTGCTGGTCGACGGCAAGCCGCACACCTTCACCATCACGCCCTACGGCGCGGCGGACGGCTGGACCGTCGACAGCACGCTGTTCCTGACGACGGATCACCACGCCGCGCAGACCTACGGCGCGCTGACGACGGACACCCTGTCCCTGACCCCGTCGGTGGCCACCACGGAGACGCCGGGTACCGGCGACACGGTGAACGTCCGCGTCAGCGCCACGCGTGACTGGTCCACCTCCGGGTGGCTCGCCACCTCGGCGGGCCGGGTGACGACGACGGTGTCGCAGCACGCCGGGTACCTCAACACCGACGCCGTCTCCCAGGGCGGCCAGCTGCAGCTCGTCGACCAGCAGGAGTACGGCGCCACCACGGTGACCACCGCTCCCGAGCACGGCCACGCCACGGCCACCCGGCACGCCTGGTCGTACCCGATCACGGTCGACTCGGACGTCCCGCTCTACACCGACGGGAACAACTACTCCCTGTCGGCCACGGTCCACCAGGGCCGGGTGCTGGACGACAGCGTCCTCCAGGGCGACCACTGGCAGCAGCTGGCCGCCACCGACGACACGGTGGACGCGACCGGCGTGCTGGCCCGCACCAACGGCGTGACGACGGCGGCCGACGGCACCGACTCCGAACACTGGATCGGCACCACCGACACCGGCGCCTGCTACGAGCACGTGATCCGCGCGGCGCACGGATACGTCACCCAGGACCGGGTGAGCGGCTGTGGCTGACGGCTAGTCAGCCGTCTGCTCCGCCCACTCCGGGATACGGAAACTCCCCCCGTACATGGGCAGCCGAACGGCCGAGCCGTAGCGGGCCAGCTGGCTCCAGGGCCGGTTGAGGCCGTTGGATCCGTAGCGGCGGACCCGGGTGACGGCGTCCAGGTCGAGCACCTCGACCAGGACCTCCTCGCCCGGGCCCGCCTGCTGGCGGACCACGCCCTCGGGGTCGACGATCGCGCTGGCGCCGACGCCCGCCGGGTCGGCGGCGTTGACGTTGACCACGTAGACCTGGTTGGTCCAGGCGTTGGCGCGGGCGCAGACCAGTTCCAGCTCCCGGTCCCGGGTGGTGGTCAGCGTCGGCTGGATCACCACCTCCGCGCCGAGCCAGGCGAGTTGGCGGACGGTCTCGGGGAACGAGCCGTCGTAGCAGATGGCCAGGCCGATCCGGCCCTTGCCGGGGATCTCGAAGACGGTGAACTCCTCGCCCGGCGCAGCCTTCTCGTACGGCTGCCAGGGGAAGACCTTGCGGTACCGGGCGGCGATCTCCCCGGTCGGCGCGACCGCCAGCGCGGTGTTGTGGACACGCCCGTCCGCCGCCCGCTCGAAGACGGTTCCGGGGACGAGCCAGAGGCCGGTCTCCCGGGCCAGCGCCGCAAGGCGGTCGGTGAGCGGTCCGGGGATCGGCTCCGCGACCCGCTCCATCCAGTCGGCGGGCGCGGGCTCCAGCAGCGGCCCCTCCGCGCTGAGCAGCAGTTCGGGGACGACGACCAGCTCGACGTGCGGGAAGAGCTCCTGCACGGTCCGCACCTGGCCGGCGAAGCGCTGCCAGCTCGCCTCGGGGTCGTAAGGGACGGGAGTGGTCTGCACGGCGGCAACGGCCAGAGTGCGCATGGGTGATGCTCCTCGGTTCTGTGGGACTGCTCAGTTCTGTGCGACTGCTCGGTTCTGTGGGACTACCGGAACTACTCGTCGCTGACGGTCAGTTCGGCGACGGTGGTGCGGCCGTCGTGGAAGAAGGGGCGGAAGCGGGCGCGGACCAGCAGCATCACCGGCACGCCCAGCACGATCGAGCCGACACCGAGCAGGAAGACGCCGCCGATCCCGTGGAACGAGGTGCTGCCGTAGGTCGGGCTGTACATGTCGTGCGCGCTGCGCGCGAAGGCGGCCAGCATCAACAGGCCGCCCAGCAGCGGCATGACGCCCTTCAGCAGCAGGTCACGCGGGGAGTTCCGCAGCTGCCGCCGGAAGTGCCAGACGCACGCCAGCGCGGTGACGCCGTAGTAGCAGGCGATCAGCAGGCCGATGGAGAGGATCGCGTCGCCCAGGAACCGGCTGGAGACCGCCGACAGCAGCACCAGCAGCGCCCCGGCGGTGACGCCGAAGAAGACGGTGCCGAAGCCGGGCGTCCGGTGGCGCGGGTGGATCCGGGCGAACACGCCCGGCAGCGCCCCGTGGGAGGCCATCGACAGCGTGGTGCGTGAGCTGCCGACGACGCAGGTGAGCAGCGCGGAGACGGCCGAGACGGCGACGGCCAGCTGCATCACCGTGGCCAGCGCCGTGCCCAGCACCGGCGGGCCGAGCGTGGCCAGGATGTCGGAGGCGTTGGCGGGGTTGCCGAGGCCGGTCCCGGTGGTGCCGGTGCCCGCGTAGGCGATGGCGGCGACCGCGGTGAAGAGGTAGGTGCCGAGCAGGACGAAGGTGGAGATCAGCACGGCCTGTCCGGGGACCTTGTCGCTGTCCTTGGTCTCCTCGTTGACCGTGATCAGCGCGTCCCAGCCCCAGTAGATGAAGAGGCAGAGCAGCACCGCCTCCGCGAACGGCCCGAAGCCGCCGAAGCCGAAGGGGTTGAGCCAGCCGAATGACGGCGTCGCCGCTCCGTGCCGCAGCAGCGCGACCGCGCCGAAGCCGAGCAGCGCGACCAACTGCAGCGCCAGCAGCACGTACTGGACCGAGGCGGCGATCTGGACGCCGCGGTAGCCGACCGCGGTGACCATGCCGAGCAGCAGCAGCGCCGTCACCGTGACGGCGAACTGGTTGGCGGCCAGCGCGCCCAGCCCGACCACGTTCAGCAGGTATCCGGCCCCGACCTGGGCGAGCGCAGCCATGGCGATCAGCGTGGCCGCCTGGACCACCCAGCCGCCGGTGAGCCAGCCGGTCCACGGCCCGAAGGCACGCGTCGTCCACACGAAGGTGGTGCCGCAGTCGGGCATCTCCTTGTTCAGCTCACGGAAGGCGAAGGCGGTCAGCAGGATCGGCACGAACCCCAGCAGCAGTGCGGCAGGAGCGAGATGGCCGACAACCACGGTCACGAACCCGAGCGTCACGGCGATGCTGTAGGCGGGCGCGACCGAGGCCAGCCCGAGCGCGACCGCCGCGAGCAACCCGACGCTCCCCTCCCGCAGCCCCTTGCCCTCGCGCGCCGGGCTTGGGCCTGGATCTCTCTCCTCGATGTCCCCTGCCATCGGCTGCGTTCTCATGGTCGCCTCCCGGGTGATCGTGCAGTGCGTTTGTTAAACGCAGATTTAAGAGACTGAACCAGTCCAGGTCAAGGGATAGGCCACTATGATTGAAAGAGGATTTAAGAGATCAAGCACGCCGAGGACCTGAGGAGCGACCGTGGCGGCCAAGGAGAAGGCGGGCAAGCAGGCGCGGCGCGCCCAGCTGGGCGAGGCCGTGCAGCGGGCCCTGGTCGCGCGCGGACTGGAGGGCCTGCGACTGCGCGACATCGCCGAGGAGGCCGGCGTCACCCCGGCGGCCGTGCTCTACTACGGCGACCTCGACGCGCTGGTCCAGCAGACCTACCAACAGGCGATCGACCGGTTCAGCAGCGAGCGCGAGCAGGCCGCGGAGCGGTTCGAGGACGCCAGGGACCAGCTGCGCGCCTGCATCGAGCACGGCGTGGCCAGCGGCCCGGACGACACGCTGACCCGGCTGCTCTTCGAGTTCTGGCCACGCTGCCTGCGCGACGCCAAAGCCGCCGCCCTGGACAGCACTTTGACCGAGCGTCAGATCACTGTCTACGCAACGGTTCTGGCCGTGGGCCAGGCGCAGGGCCACTTCACGCTCACCGATCCGCCGCGGCTGCTGGCGGCGGACTTCGTGGCGATGGAGGACGGCTACCAGATGGACGTGCTGGCCGGGCGACGCAGCCGCGCCGAGGTGATCGCCGCACTGCACCGCCAGGCCCGCAACGTGACCGGCTACGACCTCGGCATCGACGAGCTCACACGGTGAGCGCCAGCAGCACCGGCGCGGCCTTGGCGGAGAGGGTCTCCGCTGCCTCCCTGAGGCGGTAGGCCTCCTCCACCGGCAGGGAGAAGGCCAGGCAGCCGACCGCGTTCCCCGCGGTGACCGCGACGGCCGCGCAGACCGTGCCGATGGCGTACTCCTGCAGGTCCAGCATCGGCATGGTGACCGGGTGGCGGTCCAGGCGTTGGAGCAGCACGCCGGTGTCGACGGTGGTGCGCGAGGTGAAGCGCGCCGCCGGATGCCGGGTGAGGTGGTCGCGCCGGGAGTCGTGGTCCAGCTGCGAGAGCAGGCACTTGCCGATCGCGCTGGCGTGGCCGCTGGCGCGGAAGTCGACCCACTCGTGGACGCTGGGCGTCATTGGCCCGTCCACCACGGCCTGCACGGAGACCTCGCCGTCGGCGTAGCGGGAGAAGTAGACCGCCGCGCCCAGTTCGTCACGGAGCGAGGCGAGTTTGGCCACCAGCCGGGACTGGACCAGCTGCTCCCGGTTGGCCTGGCCGAGCATCGCCAGCGCGCCGCCCAGCACGTACGCGCCGTCGTCGAGGCGTTCCAGGTAGCCCTCGCGTACCAGCGAGCGGAGCAGCCGACGGGCGTGCTCGACGGAGAGCTGGACCTCCTCGGCCAGTTCGGAGGCGCTCGCGCCGAACCCCCGGCGGTCCACCGCCTCCAGCAGCCGCAGGGCACGTTCGACCGAGCTCCGAGGGGAGTGGTTGTGCGCAGCCATGCTCACCAGACTAGCCGTCAGCCGGTCCGGTGAGCATGGGTTGTGCGGTGTTCGAATCCGGTTCGTACCGACCCCCGGCCGTGGTGGCGACAACCCGGCCGCAACACCCGGTACGCCGGGCTTGATCCAGGTCAGGACGTCGGATCGGGCTGCTTCAGCACACAGAACACGGCGCCCCAGGGGTCCTGGATGCCCGCCATCCGCCCGGGCGGAACGTCAGTCGGGGGGACGACGACGTTCGCCCCACGCTTGACGGCCGCGTCGACCGTCGCGTCGGTGTCGTCGACCGCGAACCACGCCATCCAGTGCGGCGGGACCTCGGCCGGGAAGTTGGCGCCCATGTCCTGCATGCCGCCGACGACCTTGCCGTCGACTTCCAGGCCGAAGTAGCCGGCCATCTCCTTCATGGGCACGGCCTTGATGCCGAGCGCCGCCTGGTAGAAGGCCGCGGCGGCCGGGACGTCACGGGTGTTGCACTCGTTCCAGACGAGCGAGCCCGGCTCGTTGACCGCGACGGCGCCGAAGAACTCCTTGTGCTGCCAGACGCCGAAGACCGCGCCGGTCGGGTCGACCGCGATCATCATCCGGCCGAGGCTGCCGACGTCCATCGGCTCGGCGATCAGCGTGCCGTGGGCCGCCTTGACCTTCGCGGCGGTGGCATCGGCGTCGTCACTGGCCAGGTAGGTGGTCCAGACGTGGGGCGGCTCGGGCGCGCCCTCGGGGGCCATCGCCGGGCCGATGCCGCAGACCGGGCGTCCGCCCAGGTCCATGACGGCGTAGCCGCCGAACTCGGCCGGCCCGGGCTCACCGCCCCAGCCGAAGACGTCCTTGTAGAAGTCGAGTGCGGCCTGCTGGTCCTTGGCCATGAGGTCGATCCAACAGGGCGTGCCAGGTGCGTAGGGTGCGCTGATCGTGGACATGCTTCTCCTCTGGAAGCGTCAATCCCCCCTCCGCGCACACTCTTCTACCAAGACGCGCGCGCCGCCACCGGAACGGGTGACGGCGCGCGCGGAGGGTGACCAACCCTGCGTTACCTGTGGTACTCGGCCTGGATCAGGCCTGGATCAGACCTCGTCGGCCTGACGGATCGCCTTGACAGCGGCCTCCAGACGACGGCCGTAGTCGGCGTCGGCGGCGTGGAAGAACGGCAGCACGCGCTCGACCACGTCGTCGCGGGTGACCGAGCCGATCGAACCGGCCAGGTTGGCGATCAGGCGGTCCTGCTCGCCCTTCGACATCAGCCGGTAGAGCTCACCGGCCTGGAAGAAGTCGTCGTCCTTGGCGTGCTGCGGGGCGACGTGGGTGCCGGTCCAGCCGGAGACGGCGGTCGGAGCGGCCAGCGGCGCGTCGGTCTGACGCGGGCCGTCGTACGAGTTCGGCTCGTAGTTCTTGGCCCGGCCACCGGTGTTGACCGCGGCGTAGCCGTCACGGCCGTAGTTGTGCGCCTCGGTCGCCTTCGGCGCGTTGATCGACAACTGGGTGTGGTTGACGCCCAGACGGTAGCGGTGCGCGTCGGCGTAGGCGAAGAGACGGCCCTGGAGCATCTTGTCCGGGGACGCGCCGATGCCGGGGACGAAGTTGTTCGGCGAGAAGGCGGCCTGCTCGACCTCGGCGAAGACGTTCTCCGGGTTGCGGTTGAGCACCAGGCGGCCGACGCGCTGCAGCGGGTAGTCGCTGTGCGGCCAGACCTTGGTCAGGTCGAACGGGTTGAAGCGGTACTCGGCCGCCTCGGCCACCGGCATCAGCTGGACGTAGACGGTCCAGGTCGGGAAGATGCCGCGCTCGATGGCCTGGTGCAGGTCGCGCTGGTGGCTGTCCGGGTCCTGACCCGCCAGCTCGGCGGCCTGGTCGGCGTCCAGGCAGCGGATGCCCTGGTTGGTCTTGAAGTGGTACTTCACCCAGTAGGCGCTGCCGTCCTCGGCCACCCACTGGTAGGTGTGGGAGCCGTAGCCGTTCATGTGACGGTAGGAGGCCGGGATGCCGCGGTCACCGAAGAGCCAGGTGACCTGGTGCAGCGACTCGGGCGAGTAGGACCAGTAGTCCCAGACGTTGTCGGCCTCGCCGGCGCCCGTGAAGGGGTCGCGCTTCTGCGAGTGGATGAAGTCGGGGAACTTGATCGGGTCCTTGATGAAGAACACCGGGGTGTTGTTGCCGACCAGGTCGTAGTTGCCCTGCTCGGTGTAGAACTTCAGCGCGAAGCCGCGCGGGTCGCGCACCGCGTCGGCCGCACCGAGGTTGCCGGCCACCGTCGAGAAGCGCAGGAACACGTCGGTGCGCTTGCCGACCGTGTTGAGGAACGCCGCCTTGGTGAAGGGGGTGACGTCGTCGGTGACCTCGAAATAGCCGTGCGCGCCGGAGCCGCGGGCGTGGACGATGCGCTCCGGGATGCGCTCGCGGTTGAAGCGCGCGAGCTTCTCGATCAGCTGCTGGTCCTGGATCAGCAGCGGGCCGCCTATGCCGGCCTGGGCGGAGTTCTGGTTGTCGGCGACCGGGGCGCCGGACTCGGTGGTCAGGATTTTCGACATGGAGGTACTCCGGATCGGCTCAGACGGGTGTCTTCGCAGGTGGAAACGTACGGGGAAGTGAGCGGCGGGCTGCTGGGCGGGCCGTCGTCAAACGCCCAGCAGCCGCCAGATCGAGGCCCGGCGACGGGAGTTCTCCGCGCCGTCGGGGGTGTCGGCCGGCTGCAGCGCGGACTCGGCTGCGCGCACGGCCTCGGCGGTGGCCAGCGGACGCGCGGCGGTGAGCGCCTGCGCCTCGCCGGTGGTGAGGCCCGCCGCGGTGAGGGCCTGCTCGGCCTCGGTGGCGGACAGAAGGTTGAGCCAGCGCAACGCTTGCGCGGCACGACCGGCCCCGGTCAGCCGACCGGTGAGCCGGAGCCGGGCCACGCCGCCGTCGGGGTAGACGTCGAGGCGGGCGGCGGTCACGGCCGTACGCGGCTCGACGCGGACCTGGTGTCGGGTGTCGGGCTGCAGCCGGGTGCGCGGCAGCAGCTCGACCCACTCGCCGGTGGCGGCGTCCTTGCCCGAAATCGAGGCCCAGCCGGGGCAGTTGCCGACGAAGTGGGTGGTGTCGATCTCGACGCCGAGCACCTCGCCCTCGCTGACCAGGTCGAGCTCGACCCAGTCGTTGTCCTTGTTGCGACGGCGCCGGGTCTCCCAGCCCTCGCCCATCACGGCCGCGCGGCCGAGGGAGTTGAGGTTGTGCGGGGAGGAGAAGTAGCGGTCGGACGCGCCGGTGGCGACACCGCCGAACTCCTGGGCGGCCAGGTCGAAGGTGAGCCCGGCCAGGTCGCGCGGGTCGGCGACGACCTCGCCGTGGACCCGGAGGCGGGCCACGCCGCCGTCGGGCCAGATGTTGAGGCGGACGTGGGTGAAGCGCTGCTCGACGGAGACCGCGAACTCGTGGGCGGTGTCGCCCTTGAGCGCGGTGCGCGGCACGATCTCGGTCCACTCGGCGGCGGCGAGCTCCTCCGGCGAGGGGTTGCCCGGCACGGAGGCGGCCTCGACCGAGGCGGTCTCCGGGTAGTTGCCGGTGAAGTGCGCGGTGTCGACGATCACGCCGCGGATCACGCCGGCGGCGCCCAGGCGGACGATCGCCCAGTCGTGGTCGTCGTCGGTCGGGTGCGTCTGGTCGGCGCTCATGCCGCGACGGCGGCGGGTCTCCCAGCCGTCCATGATCTGGCCCTTGTGGCCGAAGGTGTGCGGGCGGAACTCGGCCGGCTTCGCGACGATCAGGTTCTCGCGCTCGGCGAACAGCTCGTCGTTGGCGGCGACCACGCCCGCGCCCAGCGACCGCGCCGCGAGGTTGACCAACTCGGTGAAAGAGGCGGGGCTCTGAATGTCGGTCATGCTTCTCCTCGGTTCAGCAGTCGGCCGGTCGGGGTGCCGGCGACGTCCACCGGCTCACCGCGGAGCCAGGTGGTGCGCACGACGCCGGAAAGCGAACGGCCTGCGTAAGGGGTCACGGGGTTGCGGTGGTGCAGTCCGGCCGGGTCGACGGTGAACTCGCCGTCGGGGTCGAAGGCCACCAGGTCGGCGTCCATGCCGGGGGCGATCGCGCCCTTGGTCGTCAGGCCGACGAAGGCCGCGGTTCCGGCGGACATCCAGCGGACGACGTCGGCGAGGCTGTGCCCGCGGCGGCGCGCTTCGGTCCAGATCGCCGGGAGGCCCAGCTGCAGCGAGGCGATGCCGCCCCAGGCGGCGGCGAAGTCGCCGTCGCCGCCGAAGCGCGGCAGGTGCTTGAGGTCCGGCGTGGAGGGCGAGTGGTCGGAGACGATCCCGACGAACTCGCCTGCGGCGAGCGCCTCCCACAGCTGGTCGCGGTTGGACTCGCTGCGGATCGGCGGACAGCACTTGAAGGCGGTGTCACCGGCCGGGACCTGCTCGGCGGCCAGGGTGAGGTAATGCGGGCACGTTTCTGCGGTCACCTGTACGCCCTCGGCGCGGGCGGCGCGCAGGAGCGGCAGAACGGCGGCGGACGACACGTGCAGGATGTGGATGCGGGCGCCGGTGCGCTTGGCGGCGGCGAGCAGACCGCTCACCGCGACGGTCTCGGCGTCGTCCGGCCGGGAGGCGAGGAAGTCCGCGTACTGCGGGCCGGGCGTCTGCGGGGCGGCGTCGAGGATCCGCGGGTCCTCGGCGTGGATGATCGCCAGCGCCCCGAGCCGCGCCTGCTCGGCGAGGGCCGCTTCCAGCTGCCCGGCGTTGAGGTGCGGGAACTCGTCCACTCCGGAGGGGGCGAGGAAGCTCTTGAACCCGAAGACGCCGGCCTCGTGCAGCGCGGCCAGGTCGCCGGTGTTGTCCGGGAGGGCGCCGCCCCACAGGCCGGTGTCGACGTAGAGCTGACCGTCGGTGGCCTTGCGCTTCGCCTCGAGGCCCGCGACCGTCGTGGTCGGCGGGATCGAGTTGAGCGGCATGTCGACGATCGTCGTCACCCCACCGGCCGCGGCGGCCCGGGTCGCGGTGGCGAAGCCTTCCCACTCGGTGCGGCCGGGCTCGTTGACGTGCACGTGGGTGTCGACGAGACCCGGGAGGAGGGCGACGTCGCCCAGGTCCACGATCTCGCCCAGGCCTTCAGCGGCTGCACCGTGGGCCAGGACCTCGACGATCCGTCCCTCGCTGACGACGACGTCGGCGGCGTTCTCGCCGTCCGGCAGGACGACGTGTCGGGAACGGAACACCGTGGTCAACTTGGGCCTCCTGATTGGGTTGCCGTGAGCCTATGGTCGCCTTCAACAAAACGTCAACGGTTTCTTTCAACGAGTTGTTGAAGGGTTGTTTCCGGACGGATTCGGGCGAACCTACGGATCCATCAGGGGCGCGAGGAACTGCGCGAGCGACCATCGAGTGCGGATGGTCCTGCTCGCACGGCGACTCACCACCCAGGATGGCTTGCCGCGCAGTTCCTCGCGCCCCTGAGGCAGTGCAACGAAAAGTCTGCGAAATATGCCCCGAAGGGGCGGTCGTCTCAGCCCGCGCCGAGGAGCTGGACGGCGAGCCGCTCCCCAGCCAGCTCCGCCAGTTCCGCGGCGCGGGTGAGACTGTCACCGCCGGGGCCGGCCAGCTCGGAGAGCGAAAGGGCAGCGACAAACCCCGCGGCGCGCCACTGTTCCTCACTGAGCTCCAGCAGGCCGGCCACGGCTGCGACCGGGACTCCCGCCCCGGTCGCCGCCTCGGCGACCCCGGCGGGCGCCTTTCCGTGCAGGGTCTGCACGTCCAGGCAACCTTCGCCGGTCACGACCAGGCGGGCTCCCCGCACCGCCCGGTCGAAGCCCAGGAGATCGAGCAGAAGCGCGATCCCGGGCCGTAGAGAGGCCCCCAAGAGGGCCAGCGCGCCGAAGCCGAGGCCGCCCGCGGCGCCCGCGCCGGGCGCGTCCCGCAGGTCGGAGCCGGTCAGCTTCGCGACATGGTCGGCCCAGTGGGCCAGTGCAGCGTCGAGCTCGGCGACGTCGTCCGGCGTCGCGCCCTTCTGCGGTCCGTAGACCGCGGGCGCGCCGCGCTCCCCGAGGAGGGGGTTGTCGACATCGCTGGCGACGACGAACTCGACGCCGGAGAGAGTGTCCGCCAGCGGACCCGGGTCGACCGAGTCCAGGCGGGCCAGTGCCGCTCCCCCGGGCGGCAGCTCCTGGCCGGTGGCGTCCAGCAGCCGCACGCCGAGCGCCTGGGCCAGGCCCGCGCCGCCGTCGGTGCAGGCGACGCCGCCCAGCCCGAGCACGATCTTCGTACAGCCGAGGTCGATGGCCCGGCGGATCAGTTGGCCGGTGCCGTAACTGCCCGCTGTGAGCGGGGCCTTGACCCCGCCAGGGAGCAGCTGCAGGCCGCTGGCCTGGGCCGCCTCGATCACCGCGGTCGTCTCCTGGACCGCGAAGACCGCCTCGACCTGCTCGCCGGTGGGACCGGAGACCAGCGTCGGCACAGCGGTGAAACCCGCCGCGACCGCCGCCAGGACCGTTCCCTCGCCGCCGTCGGCGACGGGCAGCGTGCGCACCTCGACGTCCGGACGGGCGCGCCGCACGCCGGCGGCGATGTGCTCCGCCGCCTCGGACCCGGTGAGGCTGCCCTTGAACTTGTCGGGCGCGATCACCACGTGGCCCTGTCCTCGGGTCGTGTGGTTCTGCGTCATGACAGCCTCACCTTCGTGTTCGGTGTTCATTGAGGAGTACCTCCCGGCGGCGCGGGCACGACCGGATGGATCACGCCGCCGGGAGGAGACTAGAACCGCGCGTCAGCCGCCGAGAAGAGCGGTGGGCGCGTCGCCGGGCTCGGTCGCGAGCTCCTCGAACTCGTTGACCTTGTCGATGTCGGCACCGGACATGGAGACGTTGGTGACCCGCTCCAGGATGACCTCGACGATGACCGGGACCTTGAACTCGGCGACCAGCTTCTTCGCCTGCTCCAGGGCGCCGGCGATCTCGCCGGGCTCGAAGACCCGGATCGCCTTGCAGCCCAGGCCCTCGGCGACCTTGACGTGGTCCACGCCGTAGCCGTTGACCTCGGGAGCGTTGATGTTGTCGAAGGACAGCTGGACGCAGTAGTCCATGTCGAAGTTGCGCTGCGCCTGACGGATCAGGCCCAGGTAGGCGTTGTTCACGACCACGTGGACGTAGCCGATGTTGAACTGCGCCCCGACCGCCAGCTCTTCGATCATGAACTGGAAGTCGTAGTCACCCGAGAGCGCGACGACGGTCTCGTCCGGCACCGCGGTGGCGACACCGAGCGCGGCCGGGACGGTCCAGCCCAGCGGGCCCGCCTGACCGGCGTTGATCCAGTGCCGCTCCTTGTAGACGTGGAGCATCTGCGCGGCCTGGATCTGCGAGAGGCCGATGGTGGTGACGTAGCGGGCGTCGCGCCCGAACGCCTTGTTCATCTCCTCGTAGACACGCTGCGGCTTGACCGGCACGTTGTCGAAGTGGGTCTTGCGCAGCAGCGTCGCCTTGCGCTCCTGGCAGGACGCGGCCCAGGTGCTGTAGTCCTTGAGCAGCGACGCCGCCTTGCGCTCCCGGGCGACCTGGACGAACAGCTCCAGGGCGGCCTTGGCGTCCGAGACGATGCCGTAGTCGGGGGCGAAGACGCGCCCGATCTGGGTCGGCTCGATGTCGACGTGGACGATCTTGCGACCGGCCGTGTAGATGTCGGTGTTGCCGGTGTGGCGGTTGGCCCAGCGGTTGCCGATGCCGATCACGAAGTCCGACTCCAGCAGCGTCGCATTGCCGTAGCGGTGCGAGGTCTGCAGGCCGACCATGCCCGCGGTGAGCGGGTGGTCGTCCGGAATGGTGCCCCAGCCCATCAGGGTCGGAACGACCGGGACGCCGGTCAGCTCGGCGAACTCGACCAGCAGGTCGGCCGCGTCGGCGTTGATGATGCCGCCACCGGCGACGATCAGCGGACGCTCGCTCGCCTGGAGCAGGTCGAGCGCCTTCTCCACCTGGGCACGGGTCGCGGACGGCTTGTAGACCGGCAGCGGCTCGTAGGTGTCGATGTCGAACTCGATCTCCGCCATCTGCACGTCGATCGGCAGGTCGATCAGGACCGGGCCGGGACGACCGGAGCGCATCAGGTGGAAGGCCTGCTGGAAGGCACCCGGCACCTGGGCCGGCTCCAGCACGGTGACGGCCATCTTCGTCAGCGGCTTCGCGATGGACGCGATGTCGACCGCCTGGAAGTCCTCCTTGTGCAGCTTGGCCACGGGGGCCTGGCCGGTGATGCAGAGGATCGGGATCGAGTCCGCGCTGGCGGAGTAGAGACCGGTGATCATGTCGGTCCCGGCCGGGCCCGAAGTCCCGATGCAGACACCGATGTTGCCGGCCTCGGCCCGGGTGTAGCCCTCGGCCATGTGGGACGCGCCCTCGACGTGGCGGGCCAGCGTGTGGTGCAGGCCGCCGCGCTTGCGCATCGCGGAGTAGAAGGGGTTGATCGCAGCGCCGGGCAGGCCGAACAGGTTGGTCGCGCCCTCACGCTTGAGGATCTCAACGGCGGCCTCGGCCGCGGTCATCCGTGCCATGTCACTTGACCTTTCCGGACAGGCGCTCCAGGTTGCGCAGCAGGGCGGAGTGGTCCAGCCCGCCGTCGCCGGCGTTGCGCATCGCGGTGATGAAGTCGGCGACCAGCGCCGCGGTGGGCAGCGGGACCTCGACGGCACGCGCGGCGGACAGCAGGTTGCCCATGTCCTTGTGGTGCAGGTCGAGGCGGAAGCCCGGCGCGAAGTCGCGCTTCAGGAAGTTGTTCTTCTTGCGGGTCAGCACGGTCGAGCCGGCCAGGCCGCCGTTGAGCACGTCGAGGGCGACCTCGAGGTCCACGCCGGACTTCTCCAGGAAGACCACGGCCTCGGCGCACGCCTGGATGTTGACGGCGACGATCAGCTGGTTGGCGACCTTGACGGTCTGGCCGGAGCCGGACGGGCCGACCAGGGCGACGGTGGTGCCCAGCACCTTCAGGACGGGCTCGGCCTCGTCGAAGTCGGCGCGCTCGCCACCGACCATGATCGAGAGCACGCCCTCGATGGCGCCGGCCTCGCCACCGGAGACGGGGGCGTCGATGGAACGCAGGCCCTTCTCCTTGGCGGCGGCGGCGACGCGCTGCGAGATCTGCGGGGTCACCGAGGACATGTCGATGAGGAGCGCACCGGCGGCGGCGTTGTCGAGCACGCCGTCCTCACCGAAGTACACGGCCTCGACCTGTGGGTCGGCCGGGACCATCGTGATGACGATCTCGGCGTCCTTGACGGCCTCGGCGATGGACGCCGCGCCCTTGCCGCCGTCGGCGATCAGCTTGTCGATCGGCGCCTGGACCAGGTTGTACCCGGTGACGCTGTGGCCGGCCTTGACGAGGTTGGCGGCCATCGGGCTGCCCATGATGCCGAGGCCGATGAAGGCGATCCGGCGCGAGGTGGTGCTCATTGGAGTTCTCCTCCGGGGGGAAGGTGCAAGTCGTGTGGTGCGCCGCGCCTGGGTTGCCGCGCGGCCGGCAAAGTCAGCGAGCGCTGCGGCGCAGCTCGCGCGGAAGCCACTCGAAGGAGTCGGCCGAGGCCACGCCCGCAACGGGCTTGTACTCCAGGCCGATGTAGCCTTCGTAACCAACGGCGTCCAACTGGCCCAGAAGGCCGGGGAAGTCGAGCTCACCCGAACCCGGGTAGTTGCGGCCCGGCACATCGGCGATCTGTACGTGGCCGATGCGGTCCGCGTAGTCCGCGATCACCGCGGCGAGGTCCTCGCCGTTGCGCGCCAGGTGGTACAGGTCGCAGAGGAACTTCGTGTTCCCGAGGCCGGTGGCCTTGTTGACCGCGTCCACCACCGCGACGGCGTCCTTCGACGACAGCAGCCCGTACTGCGGCGCCTCCGGCGCGTTCAGCGCCTCGACCAGCAGGACCGCGCCGATGCCGTGCGCGGCCTGCGCAGCCAGCGCGAGGTTCTCCAGGGCGAGTTCGTCCTGGACGCTCACCGGTACGTCGTCCACGCGGTTGCCGTAGAGCGCGTTGAGCGCCTTGCAGCCGAGGGAGTCGGCCAGGCCGACCGCCACCGCGATGTTGTCGCGGAACTGCTGCGAGTCGGCGGGACGCGACAGCAGGCCCTTGTCACCGCCGGCCATGTTGCCGGCGTCGAAGTTGAGGCCGGTCAGCTGGACGCCGGCGTCCACGAACGCGGAGCGCAGGGCGTCGAGGTCGGCCTGAGGCGGGGTGGGGCCGTCGAGGGTCCACCACAGTTCGGCGGCGTCGAAACCGGCGGCCTTGGCCGCGGCGGGACGCTCCACCAGCGGCAGCTCGGTGAAGAGGATCGAGAGGTTCACGGTCCAGCGCTGGCTCAGCCAGCTCTGCGCAGTGGCGGTCATGCCATCACCAGGTTCCACGAGTTCACGAGTTCCGCTGATTCCACTATGCGGAAGATGTTTTCTGCTTGACGAAACTATGCCACGAGCCTTCAACACTTTGTCAAGGGGATGGTCCGCAACTCGCGTTTCGCGGATACGCTTCGGGCGTGCGATTGAAGGTGGAGTTCACGACCGAGCCGTTCGAGCTGGACGGCTTTCCGGAACATGCGAAGACAGCCCGGCGCGTGGTCGACGACGCCGGGCTCAGCGTCGAGGTCGGCCCGTTCGGCACCAGTGCCGAGGGCGAGCGCGAGCAGACGCTCGAGGCGATCGACCGCCTGGTGCGCGAGACCCTGGCCCACGGGGCCACCCGGATCTCGCTCCAGGTGAGCGTTCTTGCCGAGAACGGCGAGCCGCTTGCGGACGCCCCGACGACCCCGACGGATTCCACGGACAGCGGGGAGGGAGCGGGATGAACGGAGAGCAGCACCCGCTGGCGATAGCCATCAAGCCACTGCTCGACGCAGTGGGCGGCAGCGCGTTCGAGGTCGCCGAGGCGCGCCCCGACGACGTGCTGCTGGAGTGGGAGGGTTCTCCCGCCGTGGCGGTGCGCCTGCCCGGCCTGGAGAGTGCGCTCGACCGGCTGCTGGCGGACGTCAAGCGTCAGTTCGGCGGCGGCGAGCTGACCGAGCTGGACCGGGCAGGCAAGCAGCGCGTGGTCGCCCTACTGGAGGAGCGCGGCGCGTTCACGGTCCGGCACGGCGTGGAGACGGTGGCGGCGGCACTCGGCGTCAGCCGGTTCACCGTCTACAACTACCTCAACCGCCAGCAGACGAACGGAAAGCAGGACTGAGCCGGGGCGGTGCAGGGCGCGGACCCCGCGAGACGTCCCTTCGGGCGACAGCCCGGCGGTTTTATTCAACAAACTGTTGACGATCAGGGGTGGCGGCTCCTACGTTTCTCGTGGCACCCACTTTTGGAGGTCCCGAGTGACCCAACCCGCCACCCCGGCACCAACCTCCCTCGACCGCTTCAACGCGGCCGAGGACGGCGAGCTGGACGCTCTGCTGCTGGAGATCTGCTCCAGCCCCACCTGGGCCAAGCTGGTCCGGCTTTCCCGACCCTTCCGTGACCGGGTCGCCTTCCACAGCGCCAACGCCAACGCGATGGCCGCCCTGGGAGCGGGCGACCTGCACGACGCCATGGCCGGCCACGCCCGGATCGGCACGCCCAAGCAGGGCGACGCCACCTCCGAGCGCGAGCAGGCCGGCGTCCAGGGCGCCCAGCAGGAGCTGCTGGACTCCCTTGCGGCCGCGAACGCCTCCTACGAGGAGAAGTTCGGCCACGTCTTCCTGATCTGCGCCACCGGTCGCACCGCCGAGACCATGCTCGCGGCGCTGGGCGAGCGCTTCCCGAACGACCCCGACACCGAGCGGGAGATCGTCCGGGGCGAGCTCGGCAAGATCAACGACATTCGCATCGACCGCCTGCTCGACGAGAGCTGACGGTCCGCCACCCCCGGCGGTCCAGGGCCGTGCGGCCCGACGCCGCCGCCCCCGGCTGTCACCGGCCACCACCGCCCAGGCCATCCCGTGAGGACGACATGACCTCCATCTCCACCCATGTGCTGGACACCAGCTCCGGGAAGCCCGCGCAGGGCGTCCCGGTCGAGCTGGCCCAGCAGGTCGACGGCGCGTGGAAGGCCCTCGGGGCCTCCACCACCGACGCCGACGGCCGCTGCAAGGACCTTCCGGTCCCGGATCTCACCTCCGGCACCGTGCTGCGTCTCCGGTTCACCACCGCCGGCGCCTTCTTCCCCGAGGTCGTCATCGTCTTCGACGTCGACCCGGCCCAAGCCCACTACCACGTACCCCTGCTGCTCAATCCGTTCGGGTACTCCGTCTACCGAGGGAGCTAAAACCATGGCCCACGTGCTCGGCCAGAACCAGTACGGCAAGGCGGAGAACCGCGTCGTACGGATCACCCGCAACGGCAACCGCCACGAGATCCGGGACCTGAACGTCTCCGTCGCCCTCTCCGGCGACCTGGACGACGTCCACCTGACCGGCTCGAACGCGAACTGCCTGCCCACGGACACGACCAAGAACACCGTGTTCGCCTACGCCAAGAAGTTCGGCATCCAGTCGCCGGAGAACTTCGGCATACTCCTGGCCCGCCACTTCGTGGACGACACCCCGTCGATCCACCGCGCCCGGATCCGCGTCGAGGAGTACGTCTGGGACCGCATCGCGATCCCGGACAACAACGCCCGGTTCATCGGCAGCCAGGAGGTCGGCCACTCCTTCGTCCGCCGCAACACCGAGGTCCGCACCTCCGAGATCATCTACGACGGCACCGGCTTCCAGATCATCTCCGGTCTGAAGGACCTGGTCGTGATGAACTCCACCAACTCGGAGTTCTGGGGCTACATCAAGGACGAGTACACCACCCTCAAGGAGGCGTACGACCGGATCCTGGCCACCCAGGTCACCGCGCGCTGGAAGTTCGGCTTCACCGGCGTCGACAACGAGGCGGAGCCCAACTGGGACCGCTCCTACGCGCAGGTGCGCAAGCACATGCTGGAGGCCTTCGCGGAGACCTACTCGTACTCGCTGCAGCAGACCCTGTACTCCATGGGCACCCGGGTGCTGAACAACCGCTCCGAGGTCGACGAGGTCCGCCTCGAGCTGCCGAACAAGCACCACTTCCTCGTGGATCTGGACCCGTTCGGTATGGAGAACGACAACGAGGTCTACTACGCTGCAGACCGGATGTACGGTCTCATCGAGGGCTCCGTGCACCGCGAGGGCGTCACCCCGGTCATCCCGGTGGCCTGACCCTCCCGACAACCGAAGAGCTCGACCCCAGGGATTCTCCCGCCGTCCCGCCCTGGGCAGCACCACCCGACGGCGGTATCCCTTCCAAGGGCGAGAGCGCAGCGGGCAGCGGCACCGAGAAGCCACGCCCCTGCGCCTCCCGAAGCCGCCGAGGAGCACCACAGATGACCGATCCCACCGCAGGCCGCCAGGTCGAGCGCATCGTCATCGAGAACGCCGCGATCGCCACCGTGGACGCGCTGGACACCGAGTACACGCGTGGCCACGTCGTGATCGCCGACAACGTGATCGAGTCCGTGGGCGAGGGCCCCGCCCCCGCATGGCTCGACAACGTCGTCCGCCGGATCAACGCCGAGGGGCACCTGGTCACCCCCGGTCTGGTCAACACGCACCACCACTTCTACCAGTGGATCACCCGCGGCCTCGCCCAGGACAACATCCTGTTCGACTGGCTGGTCGCGCTCTACCCGACCTGGTCGCGGATCGACGCCAAGCTCGTCCACGCCGCCACCCAGGGTTCGGCCGCCGCGCTGCTCAAGTCCGGCTGTACCACCGCCTCGGACCACCACTACGTGTTCCCGCAGGACGGCGGTGACATCCTCGGCGCCTCGATCGAGGGCGTCGCCGAGCTCGGCATGCGCTTCACCGCGCTGCGCGGCTCGATGTCCCGCGGCAAGAGCGACGGCGGCCTGCCGCCGGACCACGCGGTGGAGAAGACCGAGGAGATCCTGATCGCCTCCGAGGCGGCCGTAGACAAGTGGCACGACGCCTCCTTCGGCTCGATGCTGCACGTCGCCATCGCCCCCTGCTCGCCGTTCTCGGTGACCACGGAGCTGATGAAGGAGGCCGCCGAGCTGGCCCGACGCAAGGGCGTCCGACTGCACACCCACGGCTCGGAGACGGCCGAGGAGGAGCAGTTCTGCAAGGAGCTGTTCGGCATGGGCCCGACCGACTACTTCGAGTCGGTCGGCTGGCTCGGTGAGGACGTGTGGATGGCGCACTGCGTCCACATGAACGACTCCGACATCAAGAAGTTCGCCGAGACCGGCACCGGCGTCGCGCACTGCCCGTCCTCCAACGCCCGTCTCGCGGCCGGCATCGCCCGCGTCCCCGACATGCTGGCGGCCGGCGTACCGGTCGGCCTGGGCGTCGACGGCACCGCCTCCAACGAGTCCGGCGAGCTCGGCACCGAGCTGCGCAACGCGCTGCTGATCAACCGCCTCCACGGCCGCCCCGACGCGCTCACCGCGCGCCAGACGCTGCGCCTCGGCACCATGGGCGGCGCCCGCGTGCTGGGCCGCCAGGCCGAGATCGGCTCCGTCGAGGTCGGCAAGCTGGCCGACCTGGCGCTGTGGAAGGTCGACGGCATCATGCACTCGTCGATCGCCGACCCGGTCGCCGCGCTGGTCATGGGCGCGCTGCCGCCGCTCTCCCTGCTGCTGGTCAACGGCCGTCCGGTCGTCGAGAACGGCACGCTCACCCGGGTGAACGAGGACCGCATCGCCAAGGCCTGCGCCGACGCGGCCAAGGAGCTCGCCTCGCGCGGCTGATCCGGCCGCGTCGCCTCTCCCTTCGCACCACCTCTGAACTGGCACCACCTCTCTGAACTCCGGGCGCGCGCTGGGACGGTGCGCGGCCCGGGCTCCTCCGCACGCTCGCCGTGCGGAGGACCGGAGCCCCGGACCCACGGCGAGGGTCCGGGGCTCCGGCGTGTGCGGGGCCTGTTCTCCAGGGGCCCCACCTGCGGGAAATCGCCCGGATGCGCGAGTGCGCGGGAAACGATCACTTGTCATGATGTGCCGGTGTCGCCTGCCAACCCCCTCCCCGAGCTCTGGCTGCGCGGCGCCGCCGCCAACCCCGCAGCTCCCACGGACGTGCTGCTGAGGATGCTCGACCCGGCAGCGCGCGAGGTGTGGCCCCTGCTCTGCGGGCAACGCGCACTGCCCGCGGACTTCGTCGAGGCGGCGGTCGTCCACCGGGACCGCGGCGTGCGCCGGGCCCTGGCCCGCAACCGGCACCTTCCGGCTGCGCAGCGCGGCCGACTGGTCGACGACCTGGACTCACTGGTCCGCGCATCCCTCGCCGCCGGGCCGCACCCCCGCCTGGGACCGGCCGAGCCGCTGCCGGACGACGTGCTGATCACCTTTCTCACCGCGCGGAACGACGACCCGAGCCGGCTGGTGACCGCCGACGAGATCCGGGATGACCTGGAGTTCTCCGGGCAGATTCCGCACGCCTTCCGCCGTCGGCTGCCCGACCACCCGGACCCCGTGCTGCGCGCCCGCGCCACCGGGCACTGGCTCTGGCTCACCCCGAAGCAGCGGGAGGCGCTGCTGGCGGACCCCGATCCGTCGGTCCGTCAGGCGGCACACGAGAACAGTCGCGTGCTCGACCCGGACGCCATGGCGGCAGATCTCGGGGAGCAGAACAGCCACCACCGGTCGTGGCTGCTCACCAACCACGCCGTCGCCCCCGCAGTGGCCGAGCGGTGTCTCGCCGAGGGACGGGACCTTTGGGCGCTCGCCTACAACCCGCACACCCCCGCCGACGCAGTCGCCCGGCTGGCCCGCTGTCCCAACCCAGAGGTGCGGGAGCGGGTTGCGGCCCGTGCCGATCTCGGTCCCGCACTGCTTGCCGAGCTCGCCGCCGACCCGGAGGAGGCGGTGCGGATCCGGGCGACCCGACACCCGCTGCCGCGCACCTGGCCGCAGCGGAACGCCATCGACCGGGTCGTCGGTCACTCGGCCGAGCAGGTCGGCTACGTCGGCGAGGCGTTCTTCGAACCGGACCCGAGCTGGTACGAGGCGTGCGCCGGATCCGAGCACCCGCTGCTCCGCCGGGTCGCGGCGACGTGTCACCAGCTCCCGGAGGCCGTCGTCGCGCGCCTGGCCGAGGACCCCGACGCGGACGTGCGGATCCTGCTGGCCTGCAACCATCCGCTCGCGCCGCCGTCCACCGTCTTGGAGGCGTTCCTCGCCGCGCCGCGCCTGCGCGCCTACCTTCGCACGCTCTCCCGGCTGCCGCGCACCGGGCTGGCCCACCTGCTCGACCACGCCGACCCCGAGGTGCGTGCGCTCGCCGCCGCCGATCCCACCCTGGCGAAGCCGCCGCTCGCCCTCCTCGACGACAGCAGCGAGCAGGTGCGCCGCGAGTTCGCCGCCAATCCGCTGCTGCCGCAGGACCTGCTGGTCGACCTGCTCGACCGGCCCGATAGCGCCGAGAGTGTCGCGGCCAACCCGGCGCAGCCCGCACCGAGGCTGCACGAGCTGCTCGACCGCTGTGGGCTGCCGTGAGCGGGTTCGGCAACAGACCGGTTCCCTCGCGACATACCAGCGAGTATGTTGGGCACCACTGAGTTACTTGCGGGTAGGTAGGGAGTCTGTGCACATGAAGGCGATCCAGATCACCGAGTTCGGCGGCCCCGAGGTCCTGCGCCTGGCCGAGGTGCCCGATCCGGAGCCGCAGCCGGGGCAGTTGCTGATCGAGGTGGACGGCTCCGGGGTCAACTACGCGGACACCCACGCCGTGGAGGACTCCTACCTGTCCCGCAGCACGCTGCCGATGATCCCGGGCGGCGAGGTCGTCGGCCGGGACCAGGACGGTCGCCGCGTCGTCGCGCTCACCGCCACCGGCGGCTACGCCGAACGCGCCTGCGCCTGGGCGCCGATGGCGACCGAGGTCCCGGACGAGGTCTCCGACGCCGCCGCGCTCGCCCTGGTCGTCCAGGGCCTCACGGCGTGGAACCTGCTGCGCACCTCGGCGCGGATCGCGCCCGGCGAGTCCGTCGTCGTCCACGCGGCGGCCGGAGGCACCGGCTCGCTCGCCGTCCAGCTGGCCCGCCGCTTCGGTGCGGGCCGGATCATCGCGACCGCGTCGACCAAGGAGAAGCGCGAACTCGCCCTCTCCCTCGGCGCGGACGAGGCGCTCGACGCGGACCCGGAGGGCCTCAAGGAGCGACTGGTCGAGGCCAACGGCGGCCAGAAGGTCGACATCGTACTGGAGATGACCGGCGGCCCGGTCTTCGACGCCTCGCTGGCCGCGCTGGCGCCGTTCGGCCGACTGGTCACCTACGGCCTGGCGTCCCGTCAGGACCCGCAGCCACTGAGCCCGGCCGCGCTGATGGGCCGCTCGCGCGCCGTCGTGGGCTTCTGGCTGATGCACGCGCTCGGCCGCGCCGACCTGCACGCGGAGCCGATGGCGGAGCTGCTGCGGCTGGTCGCGACGGGCGAGCTCAAGCCGCAGGTCGGCGGCACCTTCCCGCTGTCGGACGCGCGCCTGGTGCACGAGGCGCTCCGCTCCCGGGCCACCACGGGCAAGCTGGTGCTCGACCCGCGCCGCTGAGAGCTTCCGTCTCACGACATGCATATAAGCGGCGCCTCGCGCAGGACCTCCCCAGGTATGCGCGAGACGCCGCTGTTCTTGACCGGGACTACAGCCGGGCCCCTACAGCAGGGCTAGAGCAGGCTGTATCCCGGAAGCGTGAGGAAGTCCGCGAAGTCGGCCGCGAGCGAGACCTCCTCGAAGAGCCGCGCCGCGTCGGCCCAGCGGCCGGCCGCGAACGTCTCCTCGCCCAACTCGGCACGGAGCTCTGCGAGTTCGGTGGCGACGAGCTGACGGACCAGCTCCTCGGTGACCTTCTCGTCGGTGTCGGCGAGCACCACGTCGTTGTGGATCCACTGCCAGATCTGCGAGCGGGAGATCTCGGCGGTGGCGGCGTCCTCCATCATGTTGAAGATCGCCACCGCGCCCAGACCGCGCAGCCACGCCTCGATGTAGCGGATGCCGACCTGGACCGCGTTGTGCAGGCCGACGCGGGTGCAACTGCCGCCCGCCGCCGCGATGTCCAGCAGCTGTGCGCCGGTCACCTCGCCCGCGGGCACGACCTGCTTCTGGTTCGGCGCGTCCCCCAGAACCGCGTCGAACGCCGTGCGGCAGACCGGGACCAGGTCCGGGTGGGCCACCCAGGAGCCGTCGAAGCCGTTGGCGGCCTCACGGTCCTTGTCCGCCTGGACCTTCGTCAGGGCGGCGGCGTTGACCTCGGGGTCACGGCGGGAGGGGATGAAGGCGGCCATGCCGCCGATGGCGTGCGCACCGCGCCGGTGGCACGTCTGCACCAGGAGCTGGGTGTACGCGCGCATGAACGGCGAGGTCATGCCCACGCTGTTGCGGTCCGGCAGAACGTAGCGCTCACCGGCGTCGCGGAAGTTCTTGACGATGGAGAACAGGTAGTCCCAGCGGCCCGCGTTGAGGCCGGCGGCGTGCTCGCGCAGCTCGTAGAGGATCTCCTCCATCTCGAACGCGGCGGTGATCGTCTCGATCAGCACGGTCGCGCGGATGGTGCCGCGCGGGATCCCGAGCGCCGCCTGGGCGTGCGCGAAGACGTCGTTCCAGAGGCGCGCCTCCAGGTGGCTCTCGGTCTTCGGCAGGTAGAAGTACGGGCCGGAGTTGGGGTCCTGCTCGCCACGGGCCAGCAGTCGGGCGGCGTTGCGGAAGAAGTACAGGCCGAAGTCGAAGAACGCGCCGGCCACCGGCTCGCCGTCGACGGTGAGGTGGGCCTCCTCCAGGTGCCAGCCACGCGGGCGGACCACGATGGTGGCCAGCTCGGCGTCCGGCTTGAGCGCGTAGCTCTTGCCCTCGGGAGTGGTGAAGTCGATCTGCCGCGCGAGCGCGTCGGTGAGGTTGATCTGGCCCTCGACGACATTGCGCCAGCTCGGCGAGGTGGCGTCCTCGAAGTCGGCAAGCCAGACCTTGGCACCGGAGTTGAGGGCGTTGATCGCCATCTTCCGGTCGGTCGGACCGGTGATCTCGACGCGGCGGTCGTTCAGCGCGCGTGGCGCCGGGGCGACCTGCCACTCGGCGGCGCGGACACCCGCGGTCTCCGGAAGGAAGCCGAGCGTCCCGGTCTCGGCGATCCGGGCGCGACGCTCCTTCCGCAGTGCCAGCAGCTCACGGCGGCGGGGGTTGAAACGGCGGTGCAGATCGGCCACGAAGGCCAGTGCGGCCGGGGTCAGCACCTCGTCCCCACGGTCGACGTCCGGGCCGGTGACCTCGACCCCGGCGAGTGGAGGTTCGCTGACGGATTCCTGTGCTGCACCCATGGACACGGGCTCCTCGTTCAGACTCAGAAGATGCGGATGATCGAAAGCGCCCTGACGGTGCGCTTCGCTTCTGTAAGGTGGAGGCTAGTTTCCGCGATACAGAAATTCAACACTTTGTTGAGTTAGCTTGCCGCCCCCTGCCAGGAAGGCTGTTGTGGTGACGTCATCCACCCCGCTCGACGCCCAGGTCACACCGGGTGCCACCGCCGCCGACCGCGCCGGCGGCGTCCAGTCGGTCGAGCGCGCCTTCCAACTGCTCGAAGTGCTCGCCGAGGCCGGCGGCGTCAGCACGCTCAGCGACCTGGCCACGGCCTCGGGCCTGCCCATGCCCACGATCCACCGCCTGGTCCGCACGCTCGTACAGCAGGGGTACGTCCGTCAGGACACGGCTCGACGCTACACCTTGGGCCCGCGCCTGATCCGTCTCGGCGAGACGGCGGGTCGCCTGCTGGGCAGCTGGGCCCGGCCGTTCCTGGGCGAGCTGATGGAGACCACCGGCGAGACGGCGAACCTGGCGGTTCTGGAGGCGGGCGAGGTCGTCTACGTCGGCCAGGTGCCCTCACGGCACTCGATGCGGATGTTCACCGAGGTCGGCCGCAGGGTGCAGCCGCACTGCACCGCCGTCGGCAAGGTGCTGCTGGCGCAGCTCCCCCAGCACGAGGCCGTCGCCGTCCTCGGCACCGGCCCGCTTGCCGCGCACACCGTGCACACCGTGACCTCGCCGGTGGCGCTGCTCGACCAGTTCGAGGAGGCCCGGCGGGACGGCTATGCCGTGGACGACCAGGAGCAGGAGATCGGCGTGCGTTGCATCGCCGTCGTCGTCCCGGGCGCGCCGACACCGACAGCCCTCTCCATCTCCGGCCCGGAGGCGCGGGTGCGCGCCCTGGAATCCCGAGCGGGAGCGCGGGCGCTGATCCCGGAGATGAAGGAGATCGCTACGCGCCTCGGCGCTGCGCTCATGTCGAGCGGCTGAGCAAGCCTTCAGGCGCGGGGACGTTGCACTGGTTCAGAGCCCCGCGCCCCGCTGGGAGAGTGCGGCGAACTGTTCCGGGGTGTCGACATCGTCCGGGGCTGCCACGTCGCCGCACTCGACGAGGACCAACTCCCCCGCATGGGCTCGCAGGAGCCGCCGCGCGCCCGCGTCGCCGACCGCGCCCTCCCGCGCCTCCGCGAAGAAGCGGCGGGCGAGGTAGACGGGGTGGCCCCGCTCCCCCGCGTAGCTCGCCGCGGCCAACTCCGCGCCGCTGCCGAGGACTCGGCGGACCGCCTCCGCCGTGACGCCGGGGGTGTCGACCAGGCCGACCAGAACCCCGTCGATGCCCGCATCGTCCAAGCAGTCCAAGCCGTCCATGCCGCCCAGGCTGTCCAAGCCGTCCAGGCCTGCCCGCAGCGACGAACCCATCCCTGACGCCCAGTCCGGATTGAGGACGACCTCCGCGTCGCCCAACTCCGCGGTGCGCAACACCTCTTGCGCGGACGCGCCCAGCACGACGCGGAGCCGGGTGCAGCCGCCCGCCCGCAGCACGCCCAGTGCGTGCTCGATCATCGGGCGTCCCCGATAGGGCAACAGCGCCTTGGGTCGGTTGCCCATGCGGCGACCGCCGCCCGCCGCCAGGAGAAGTCCGGAGCTCATGCCTCAAGCATGGCGAACCGCACCGCCGCGCGGGCTTGGATGATCGTACGAGGAGGGCTCGCGCACCTGCGGCGTTCACCGGGGCTTCACCCGCTGGACCGGCGGTCGGTCCGGCGGTTCTACTGGGCCGATGCAGCGCACGATCCCCACCCATGCCGCACCCCTGCTGGACCGGTTCGGCCGGGTCCACACCGATCTGCGGGTGTCCCTGACCGACCGCTGCAACCTGCGCTGCACCTACTGCATGCCCGCCGAGGGCCTGGACTGGCTGCCCAAGCCGGACCTGCTGACCGACGACGAGCTGCTGCGGCTGGTGCGGATCGCCACGTCCCGCCTCGGCATCCGCTCACTGCGTCTCACCGGCGGCGAGCCGCTGCTGCGGCGCGGACTGCCGGAGTTGGTGGGCCGCTTCACCGCACTGCCGGACGCCCCGGAGCTGTCGCTGACCACCAACGGCATCGGGCTGGCCCGCCAGGCGCACGCGCTGCAGGCCGCGGGCCTCAGCCGGGTCAACGTCAGTCTGGACACGCTGCGCCGGGACCGGTTCCGTGAGATCACCCGGCGCGACCGGCTCGCCGACGTGCTCGACGGCCTCGCCGCCGCCCACGCGGCCGGGCTGGATCCGGTCAAGGTCAACGCCGTGCCGGTGCGCGGCGTCAACGACGACGAGATCACCGACCTCGCCGTCTGGGCGGTCGAGAACGGCTACCGGCTCCGGTTCATCGAGTCGATGCCGCTGGACGCGCAGGGTGCCTGGGACCGGGCGCGGATGGTCACCGCGGACGAGATCCTGCAGGAGCTCGGGCGCGTCTTCACGCTGCGCCCGGTGCCGCGCGCCGACGCGGGCCGGGACGCCAACGCGCCCGCCGAGCAGTGGCGGATCGAGGGCACGGACGCCGTCGTCGGCGTGATCGCCAGCGTCACCCGCCCGTTCTGCGGCGGCTGCGACCGGGTGCGGCTCACCGCCGACGGGCAGCTGCGCAACTGCCTCTTCGCGAGCGAGGAGTCCGACCTGCGCGCGCTGCTGCGGGGCGGCGCCGACGACGCGGAGGTCGAGGCCGCCTGGCGCGCCAGCGTCGCGGGCAAGGGACCGGGACATGCGATCAACAGCGCCGACTTCCGGCAGCCGGCACGCCCGATGTCGGCCATCGGCGGTTGAAGCCCGGGTGGAAGCGCCGGTCGAATCGGCGGTCGAATCTGTGGTGGACGCGGCGGTCGAGCGGAGCCGAAGGGCGCCCTGGAACATGCCGGATGACGTTGTCAGGTGATTCTGGCGAGCTTCCGCGTTCCGCTCGCGCCGAGGATGGGCGACCATGGAACCCCCACGGCGTCCCGTGCGTAGTCTGTTGTGACGGCGCCCGGTTGGCGCATCGAACGAAACGGACGGTCCCTCATGACAGGTACACCCAAGCCCGTCCGCTGTCCGTCCTGCCGCCGGGAACACGCGTACGAGCCGCCCGTCTTCCCGTGCCCGTGCGGGGCGGCGTTGAAGATCCCGCTGCTGCGCGGCGGCGTTCCGGTCCAGGTGCGGTTCCGCTCCTGGGAGGACTCCTGGCTGAGCATGCGCTGCCCCTCCTGCGGACGCTCCGAGCAGTGGCCGCAGCCCGAGTTCACGTGCAACTGTGGCGCGACCGTGCGGCTGCCCGTCGACACCGCGCGGCGGCCGACGCCGGTCAGCGGCGCGGTGCCGCCCGTGGCGCCGGTGCCGCCGATCGCGCCGGGGCGGCCGTCGCCGTCGCTGGGCGCGCAGGTCCAGTCCGGGCAGGGCGGCCCGCACCCGCGCGCGGTGGCGCGGAAGCCGTTCCTGCCGCACCCGGTGCGGACCTCCGACGACGCCGTGGTGGCGTCGGCCCGGTACCTGGAGTGGCTCGGCTTCGGCGAGCTGGAGGTCTCCGACTCCCAGGACCGCGAGGGCGTCTGCCTGCTCGGCACCACCATCGTGGCCCAGGTGGACACCTGGACCGAGCCGGCCGACCTGCGCGCCGTCGAGTGCCTCTGGCTCAACACCCTCCACGGGGACGAGCTGCAGCCGGCCATGTTCACCCTGGCCGGGTACTCGCTGGAGGCCCGCAACCGGGCCGACCAGTTGCTCGTCGCGCTCTTCGAACTGGACCTCACCGGCATGCCGCAGGCGGTCAACACCGCCGCACGTGAACTGGTACGCAACTCCTCGCGCCCGTGATCTGGTGCGCCTCGCCGCCCGCGTGTTGAATGACCGTCACCGAGGGCAACCAAAGGCGATCGACGACGGTCGCAGTGAGGGGCGATGGCGTGTCCTTGTCCGAACGGCGAGCGACCCAGCAGCGTACGGCCCGGCGGACAACAGGTGATCAGCAGGCGACCGGCGGGGGTGGGGACACGGACGAGCGGATCTGGTTGCTGCGGTCGCGCGGCTGCTGGGAGGCGGCGGCGGACCTGCTCGGCACCGGCCCCGCGGACGCGATCCAGCGCGCCGAACTGCTCATCGAGGCGGCCTTCTTCACCGGACACGGCTGGGACGAGGCGGAGGCCGCGCTGCGGGCCGCCGAGGCCGTCGCCCGGAGCAACCACGAACGGGCCGAGGCCGCCTGCGCCCGTGGCTTCCTCGCCTACGGCGCAACGCTGTTGAAGGTCCACGACCGCCTGGACGAGGCGAAGGCCGCGCTGGGCCGCTCCTCCGCGCTGCTGCCGCCGGACGACCCGTCCCGGCCGCTGCTGGACTTCCGCCGCGGCCTGATCGCCCACGCCCTGCTGGAGGACGTCACCTCCGCGCGCACCGCCTACCGCCGCGCCCACGCCGGCGCGGAGCAGCAGCAGGACGCGCACCTGCTCTCCTACACCTGGCGGCACCTGGCCGCGATCGCCCAGGAGGACGGCAACACGGCCGGGGCCCGGCACGGGTATGCGGAGTCGCTCCGGCTGCGCGAGGAGACCGGCTTCGCCATCGGCATCGCGCCCGCGCTGGCCACCCTCGCCGAGGTCTCCCCGGCGGCGGAGGCTGCACAACTGCGCGCGCAGGCGCAGCGGTTGGTGCGGGCCTTCTCGGGCACGCCGGTCTGGCTCACCTTCGACTGAGCCCGCCGTCGAGAAATGCGGTAATAGCACGATCAGACACGGCAGTTGCCAATCGTCACTCGTCCTGGTGTATCGGTCCCAAAACCACACGATCGACTCTTGGGCTCCGTAAGGATGGATCCGCCTCGGACGCCTACCGGGGTGGGAGGAGACGAGGCGACGATGAGAATGAGCGACAGTGCGCTGGGCTGGTTCCTCGCGCTCACAGCCATGCTGCTGCTGGTGGCGGTGCTGCTGATGGTGCTGCGGTCCCGGCTCGGCCGTGCCAAGTCCGAGGACAGCTGGGAACGCAGCGAGGAACGCCGGCTCCGCAAGGAGACGGTTTACGGATCCGCGTCCTACCTGCTGCTCTTCTGCTGCGCGGCGGTGGCCGGGGCGCTCTCCTTCCACGGCCTGGTCGGCTTCGGCGTGCAGAACCTCGGCCTCTCCGGCGGCTGGGAGTACCTGGTCCCGTTCGGTCTGGACGGCGCGGCCATGTTCTGCTCGGTGCTCGCGGTCCGCGAGGCCAGCCACGGCGACGCGGCACTCGGTTCCCGCAGCCTGGTCTGGATGTTCGCGGCGGCCTCCGCCTGGTTCAACTGGGTCCACGCCCCGCGCGGTATCGACCACAACGGCGCACCGCAGTTCTTCGCGGGCATGTCGCTCTCGGCGGCGATCCTCTTCGACCGCGCCCTCAAGCAGACCCGCAAGGCGGCGCTGCGCGAGCAGGGCCTGGTGCCGCGCCCGCTCCCCCAGATCCGCGTGGTCCGCTGGGTGCGCGCCCCGCGCGAGACGTACGCGGCGTGGTCGCTGATGCTGCTGGAGAACGTCCGCAGCCTGGACGAGGCCGTCGACGAGGTCCGCGAGGACCGCCGCACGAAGCTCCGCGAACGCGACGCGCGCAGGGGGGCTGCCGCTGCCGAGCCGCTCCGCGCGCTCGGCAGCGGCAACAACAACGGCGCGCCGCGCGGCCGGGTCCCGCAGTTGCCCAGGCCAGGGCTGCGGGAGTCGAACCCCGGGGAGCCCGCGATAGTGGCCTCTCCCGAGGCCCGGAACGGCGGGGTCTACGACCTCACCGCAGAGGACGACACGGTCACCATGCAGCGCCCGAACGCGTGGGATTCGCTGGAGCAGAAGCTCAAGGACCTGGAGAAGCTTTACGGCTGACGGTAAGTCCTTGGCGCGTACGGTCCGTCTTCGGCAGTGGGGAAGTTGCCCCTGGAGGTTGCAACTACTGCTCCGCACTCAGCAGTTCGAACCACATCCGCTTACCGCTGCCGTTGGGCTCGACGCCCCAGGCGTCGCTCAGCGCCTCGACCAGCATCAACCCGCGTCCGGACGACGCCTGCTCGCCAGGCGTCCTGCGCTTGGGCCACTGGTCCGACTCGTCCTCCACCTCGATCCGGAGGCGCAGTCGCCCGCTCTCCGAGTCGTGGAAGAGACGGGCCGTCAGCATCGCGTCGCGGTCCGTGTGGACGAGGGCGTTGGTGATCAGCTCCGAGGTCAGCAGTTCCACCGTGTCGGACAGGTCGCCGACGCCCCACCGCCGCGCCGCGTCGCGGAGCTCCGCGCGGAGCTCCGCGATCTGGTCGAGGTCGGCCTGGGCGATCCTGCGGCGCAGCTGCCGGCGGGCGCGGGTGTCCGCGGGGCCCTCCCAGCGGAGCAGCAGGAGGGCGATGTCGTCGTCCCGCTCGTGGCTGTCCGCTGCCGCGCAGGCGATCCGGTCGGCCAGCGCGCCGAGGTCCTTGTCCAGACCCGCACCGAGGTCCGCGCCCCGTGCGGCGAACACCCGCCGCAAGCGCTCCATACCCTCGTCGAGGTCGATCCTGCGGGTCTCGACCAGGCCGTCGGTACAGAGCAGCAGCACCTCGCCGGGGTCGAGGCCGAAGCGGGTGACCGGGTAGCCCTGCTCGGGGTCCACGCCCAGCGGCAGGCCGCCCGCGATGTGCTGCACGGTCGCACTGCCGTCGGCGCGACGGACCAGCGGGTCGAGGTGGCCCGCCCGGACGGCGTAGACGACGCCGTAGTCGACGTTGACCTCGGCGTAGAGGCAGGTGGCGAAGTGGCCGGTGTCCAGGTCCGCCAGGAAGCGTGACGCGCGGGACATCACCGCGGCCGGCGGGTGGCCCTCCGCCGCGTAGGCGCGCAGCGCGATCCGGAGCTGACCCATCACGCCCGCCGCATGCACGTCGTGGCCCTGCACGTCGCCGATGACCACGCCGACGTGGCCGCTGGGCAGCGGGACGACGTCGTACCAGTCGCCGCCGATCTGCAGGCCGGTCCCGGCCGGGAGGTAGCGGACGGCGCTGTCGAAGCCCGGCACCGGCGGGACCCGGCGCGGCAGCAGCACCCGCTGCAGGCCCGCGGCCAGCTCGTGCTCGGCGTCGTGGAGCCGGGCGCGGGCGAGGGACTGGGCGACCATGCCGCCCAGCGTGGTGAGCAGGGTCCGCTCCTCGTGGTCGAGGGCGTGGTCCTCGTCGAAGCTGACCAGGCAGACGCCGATCGGGCGGCCACTGGCCACCAGCGGCAGGAAGGCCCAGGCGTGCTTGGGGTGCCCGACGACGGGGGCCCAGGCGGCGGGGAACCGCTGCCGGTACTCATGCTGGCTGGCCAGAAAGACGGGCGTGCGGGTGCGCAGCGCGAGCGCCGCCGGATGGTCGGCGTCGAGCGGGACGTGGTCGTGCGGCGGACGGGAGTCACCGTCGTAGCCGGAGGCGGCGAGGATCTGGATCCTGCCGTTCTCCAGTACGGCCAGGATCAGCCCGTCCGGCGGGATGCCCGGCAACGGCAGCTCGGTGAAGACACGGGCGACATCGGCGGTGGTGACCGCCTCCGAGAGGGCCTTGGCGGCCTCGCGGATGAAGAGCGTGCGCTCCTCGCGGACGGTGGCGGCGCGGTCGGCGCGGCGGCGCTTGACGAGCTCGACGGTGGCGTCCCAGACGAAGCCGACCATATGGGCGGGCCTGCCGTCCTCGTCGGCCAGCACCCGGCCGCGGAAGCGGACTGCGTGCAGCTCGCCGCTGGGGAAGACGGTCCGGTAGTACGCGCCGCACTGGCCCAGCGAGGCGACGGCGCGTTCGACGCGACGGCGGACCACGACGGCGTCCTCGGGGTGGAGCAGCGCCAGGAACTGCTCGGCCGTGATCGCCGGTTCCTCGCCGTCGTCCGCGCCGCCTCCGGCGGGGCCGAGCTCCTCCAGACCGAGGATCGCCAGCGCGCGGTCGTCGCACACCAGCCGGTCGGCTCGGATGTCCCAGTCCCAGGAACCGATCCCGTTGGCCGCCATCGCGGGCTCCAACCAGTCCGGCGACTGGTTGGAGTACGGCGGCTGATGAGGCGGTTGCGGGAGCCGCGGCGGCTGCGGCCTAGGCGCCATCGTTCTCCTGCCCTGCGTCTGCGTAAGGGTGCGCAGCGAAGCGGTCCGGCCCGTTCGTCCGGCTGTCAGCGGGTAGGCGGGCGAACTGGGGTGAATATCCGGACTTCATCCTGTCGGATGAACGGGTAGGCGGCAATGGAGGCGCGCCCTTCCGTTCTCCGCAGGTGGGTCACCGGGCGATTTCCTCCCGATCACGGAACCATCACGAACTCCAGTTCGTCAGGACCGTCGAGGCGGGTTCACGGGGATGGAACCTGCTGGTGCACGAACAGAGGGGGAACGAACTGATGAAGGCACTGATCACCGGTGGAGCGGGTTTCATCGGCAGCACCGTCGCCTCAGCCTGCCTGGACGCGGGGATCACGCCGGTGATTCTGGACAGCCTGGTGACGGGACGGCGCGAGTTCACCGAGGGACGGGCGTTCTACGAGGGGGACATCGCCGACGGCGAGCTGGTCGACCAGGTCTTCGCCGACCACCCCGACATCGCGGCGACCATCCACTGCGCGGCCCTGATCGTGGTACCGGAGTCGGTGTCCGCCCCGCTGCACTACTACCGGGAGAACGTCGCCAAGACCGTCGCCCTGGTCGAGCACCTGCAGCGCAACGGCTGCGAGCGGCTGCTGTTCAGCTCGTCGGCGTCGATCTACCGGCCGGGCGAGGACTTCTCGGTGGACGAGACCTCCGAGCTCGACCCCCTCTCCCCCTACGCACGCACCAAGATGCTGACGGAGCTGATCTTCAAGGACACCGCCGAGGCCAGCTCGCTGCGGGTGCTGTCGCTGCGCTACTTCAACCCGATCGGTGCCGATCCGGCGCTGCGCACCGGCCTGCAGACGCCGGTCCCCTCGCACGCGCTGGGCAAACTGGTCCAGGCGCGGCGCGCGGACACACCGTTCCTGCTGACCGGCACCGACTGGCCGACTCGCGACGGTAGCGGCATCCGCGACTACGTCCACGTCTGGGACCTGGCGCGGGCCCATGTGGCGGCACTGGACCGCTTCGACGTGGTGCTGCCGCCGGACAGTGCGGGCTCCTACGAGGTGCTGAACCTGGGCACCGGGCGCGGCACCACCGTGCGCGAGCTGGTCGCGGCCTTCGAGGCGGTCACCGGCGACCGGATGTCGACCGAGGAGGCCCCGCGCCGCCCGGGAGACAACGCGGGCGCGTTCTCGCGCACGGCTAAGGCCGAGCAGCTGCTCGACTGGCGCGCGGAGCTGTCGCTGGAGCAGGGCATCGCCGACACCCTGGCCTGGTTCGAACGCCGCGAGGCGGTACTGGGGGCGTAGCCGCAGAGCCTTCGGCATCGAGTGAAGCACCCGTCCGGGCTGGTCCGGGCGGGTGCTTCCGCATGTCCGGGTGCTGGACGGGCTGGACACGGGGGCGTCCGCGAGGTTCAATTCCAGAAAAGTTTGAACGGCGTTCTAAACCACGACTGAACCCACCTGCCGACTCACCACCTGCGAGGAACCGTGCGACTGACACCGACGGAACGGGACCGGCTGTTGCTGTTCACCGCGGCAGAACTGGCCCGGGCGCGCCGCGCGCGTGGGTTGCGGCTGAATGTGCCGGAGGCGACGGCGTTGATTGCGGACACGGTGTGTGAGGCGGCTCGGGACGGGCGGCGGTTGGCGGAGGCGATCGAGGCCGGGCGCACGGTGTTGTCGGCCGGGGATGTGTTGCCGGGTGTGGTGGATGTGGTGACGACGCTTCAGGTGGAGGCGGTGTTCGAGGACGGGACGCGGTTGTGTGTGATCGACGACCCGTTCCGGGGTGAGGGCTCGCTGGGCGCGGATGCGCCGGGTGCCGCACTGCCGGGTGAGGGTGTCGGCTACGAGCCGGCGGAGCCGGTGGTGCTGGTGGTGGTGCGGAACACGGCGGTGGTACCGGTGACGGTGACCTCGCACTTCCACTTCTTCGAGGCCAACCCGCGGTTGGCGTTCGACCGGGCCGCGGCGTACGGGATGCGGTTGGCGGTTCCCGCGGGGTCCTCGGTGCGGTTCGATGCGGGTGCGGTGGTCGAGGTCGGGCTTGTGCCGATCGGCGGCGAGCGTGTCGCGGTCGGCTTCGCGGGGCTGGTCGACGGCCCGCTGGACGCGCCCGGCGCCCGGGAGGCCGCGCTGGAGAAGGCACGCGCCTGCGGCTACCTCACCAACTTCGAGCAGTCAGAGCAGGGTTCCGAGCGGTTCGAGCAGTCCCAGCAGTCCCAGCAGTCCGAGCAGGAGGAGTCCTGATGAGCGGCAGTGCTTTCGACGCGCAGGGCTGTCACGGGCGGCCGGGTCCGGTCGCGCCGTGGGGTGCGGCCGACCCGCACGACTACATCGCCGTCCACGGCCCCCGCG